>DATEMP010000098.1:0-7667 GCA_035275545.1 Candidatus Eiseniibacteriota bacterium
GCAACATCGCCGAGGTCACGCGCGCCATCGGCGCGGTGGCCAAGGGCGACCTCTCCCAGACGATGCGCCTCGACATGGAGGGCCGCCCGCTCGAGGGCGAGTTCCTCCGCTCCGCCACGATCGTCAACACCATGGTGGACCAGCTCAACTCGTTCGCGTCCGAGGTGACGCGCGTGGCGCGCGAGGTGGGGACCGACGGGAAACTGGGCGGCCAGGCGACCGTGCCCGGCGTCGACGGGACCTGGAAGGACCTCACCGACTCCGTGAACTCGATGGCCAACAACCTCACCGCCCAGGTGCGCAACATCGCCGAGGTGGCGACCGCGATCGCCAATGGCGACCTCTCGAAGAAGATCACGGTGGACGTGCGCGGCGAGATCCTGCTGCTCAAGGAGACGCTCAACACCATGGTCGACCAGCTCAACGCGTTCGCGGGCGAGGTGACCCGCGTGGCGCGCGAGGTGGGCACCGACGGCCGTCTCGGCGGTCAGGCGGTGGTGACCGGCGTGGGCGGCACCTGGAAGGACCTCACCGAGAACGTCAATCTGCTGGCCGCGAACCTCACCACCCAGGTGCGCAACATCGCCGAGGTGACCACCGCGGTGGCGCGCGGCGACCTGTCGCGCAAGATCACGGTGGATGTGAAGGGCGAGATCCTCGAGCTCAAGAACACGATCAACACCATGGTGGACCAGCTCAACGCGTTCGCCGCTGAGGTGACGCGCGTGGCGCGCGAGGTGGGGACCGACGGCAAGCTGGGCGGCCAGGCGACCGTGCCGGGGGTGGCGGGCACCTGGAAGGACCTCACTGACACGGTGAACGTCATGGCGGCCAACCTCACCGAGCAGGTGCGCGGCATCGTGAAGGTGGTGACCGCAGTCGCCAACGGCGACCTGAAGCAGAACCTCACCGTCCAGGCGAAAGGCGAGGTCGCGGCCCTCGCCGAGACCATCAACGACATGACCGGGACGCTCGCGACCTTCGCCGACCAGGTCACGACCGTGGCCCGCGAGGTGGGCGTGGAAGGGCGCCTGGGCGGCCAGGCCAACGTGCCCGGCGCCGCCGGGACGTGGGGCGACCTCACCGGCAACGTGAACCTCCTGGCCGCGAACCTGACCACCCAGGTGCGCGCGATCGCCGAGGTGGCGACCGCGGTGACCCAGGGCGACCTGACGCGCGCGATCCAGGTCGAGGCGCGGGGCGAGGTGTCGGAGCTCAAGGACAACATCAACACGATGATCCGCAACCTGCGGCTCACCACCGACCAGAACCGCGAGCAGGACTGGCTCAAGACCAACCTGGCGCGCTTCACCGGCATGCTCCAGGGGCAGCGCGACCTCTCGACGGTCGGCCGGATGCTGCTCTCCGAGCTGGTGCCGCTGGTCGACGCCCACCAGGGCGTCATCTACCTCATGGACACCGAGCGGTCGCCGCATCTCAAGATGCTGGCGAGCTACGGCAACCTGACCCACGGCGGCTATCCCGAGATCGTCGCGCTGGGCGAGGGCTTCGTCGGCCAATGCGCGGTGGACAAGCGGCGCATCCTGGTCACCAACGTGCCGCCCGACACGGTGCCGGTCGGCACCGGGCTGGTGCAGGCGCTGCCGCGCAGCATCGTGGTGTTCCCGGTCATCTTCGAGGGCGAGATCCGCGCGGTGCTGGGCCTCGCGTCGCTCCACGACTTCGGTCCCACGCACCTGGGGTTCCTCGACCAGCTCACCGCGAGCGTCGGCATCGTCTTCAACAGCATCGAGGCGACGATGCAGACCGAGGGACTGCTCAAGCAGTCCCAGCAGCTCGCGAGCGAGCTCCAGGTGCGGCAGAAGGAGCTCCAGCAGTCGAACGAGCAGCTCGAGCAGAAGGCCATGCAGCTCGCCGAGCAGAACGTCGAGGTCGAGCGCAAGAACCAGGAGATCGAGCAGGCGCGGCGGGCGCTCGAGGACAAGGCGAGCGAGCTGGCGCTCACCTCCAAGTACAAGTCCGAGTTCCTCGCCAACATGTCCCACGAGCTGCGCACGCCGCTCAACAGCATCCTGATCCTGGGCCAGCAGCTGGGCGACAACCCGGACGGCAACCTCAGCTCGAAGCAGGTCGAGTTCGCGCGCAGCATCCACGGCGCGGGCACCGATCTCCTCAACCTGATCAGCGACATCCTCGACCTGTCCAAGATCGAGTCCGGCACGGTGACCGTGGAGGCGGAGGAGGTCTATTTCACGACCATGCTCGAAACCATCCGCCGCACGTTCCGGCACGAGGCGGAGAACCGCCGCCTGTCCTTCGACGTCCAGGTCGATCCGGATCTCGGCAGCAGCATGGTGACCGACTCGAAGCGCCTCCAGCAGGTGCTCAAGAACCTCCTGTCCAACGCGTTCAAGTTCACCGAGCACGGCGGCGTGCGGCTCTCGGTGGCGTCGGCGCGCGGCGGATGGAACCTCGACAACCCGCTCCTCAACGACGCGGGCTCGGTCATCTCCTTCGAGGTCGCCGATACCGGCGTGGGCATCCCGCCCGAGAAGCAGAAGATCATCTTCGAGGCGTTCCAGCAGGCCGACGCCTCGACCAGCCGGAAGTACGGCGGCACCGGGCTCGGGCTCGCGATCAGCCGCGAGCTCGCGCACCTGCTGGGCGGCGAGATCCAGCTGCGCAGCACGCCGGGACGGGGCAGCACGTTCACGCTCTACGTGCCCAGGTCCTACGCGGGACCCTCGCCCTCCGAGGCGCAGACCGAGCGCGATGCCGCGGCCCCTGCGGTTCCGCCGCGATTCCCGTCGGTGCGCATCCCCGACCTGGAGCTCGAGAAGGTCCCGGACGACCGCGAGACCCTGGAGCCCGGCGAGACGACGCTGCTGATCGTCGAGGACGACATGCACTACGCACGCGTGCTGGTCGACCTGGCCCGCGACACGGGATTCAAGGTGCTGGTGGCCCATCGCGGCGTCGACGCGCTCGAGCTGGCGCGCCAGTTCCAGCCGTCGGCGATCTCGCTCGACGTGTTCCTGCCCGACATGCTGGGCTGGACGGTGCTCAGCCAGCTCAAGCAGGACCCGTCGCTGAGGCACATCCCGGTCCAGATCGTCACGCTCGACGAGGACCGGCAGCACGGCCTGGCGCGGGGCGCGTTCGCGTTCCTCACCAAGCCGACCTCGACCGACGGGCTGGGTGCCGCGCTCTCGCGGATCAAGGAATACGCGGTTCCGCGCAGCAAGCGCCTGCTGGTGGTCGAGGACGATGCGCTGGAGCAGGAGAGCATCAAGGCGCTGCTCGGCCACGACGACCTCGAGATCTCGACCGCCGCCACCGCGCGGGAGGCGTTGCGCGCACTGCGGACCGGGGACTTCGACTGCGCGGTGGTCGACCTGCGGCTCCCCGACATGTCGGGACTCGAGATGCTGGAGCGCCTCGAGGAGGAGGGTGCGCTCCACGATCTCCCAGTGGTGGTGTTCACCGGCAAGGAGCTGAGCGCCGAGGAGGACGCGCAGCTTCGCGCCCTGGCACGCAGCGTGGTCGTCAAGGGGGTGGAATCGCCGGAGCGGCTGCTGGACGAGACCTCGCTCTTCCTCCACCGCGTCGTGTCGCAGCTTCCGCCCGAGAAGCAGCGGATGCTCGACCGGCTCTACAGCTCCGACGAGGACCTGGTCGGAAAGGCGGTGCTGGTCGTGGACGACGACGTACGGAACATCTTCGCGCTGAGCAGCGCCCTGGAGCGTCGCGGCATGACGGTGCTCACCGCCACCACCGGCAAGGAGGCGCTCTCGATCCTGGAATCCACGCCCGGGCTCGGGATCGTGCTGATGGACGTGATGATGCCGGAGATGGACGGCTACGAGACCATGCGCGCGATCCGCCACAACCCGTCGCTGCGGCGGCTCCCGATCGTCGCGCTCACCGCCCGCGCCATGAAGGGTGACCGCGAGAAGTGCCTGGCCGCGGGGGCGTCGGACTACCTCGCCAAGCCCGTGAACACGGAGCAGCTGCTGTCGGTGCTCCGTTCCTGGCTGCATCGATAACCGGGGGCCCATCGTGAACGACTTGGACAAGGTCAACATCCTCCTGGTCGACGACCAGCCTGGGAAGCTGCTCGCCTACCAGGCGATCCTCGGTCCGCTGGGGGAGAACCTGGTCGTCGCCCGCTCGGGCAAGGAAGCCCTCGAGCAGCTGCTGAAGCACGAGATCGCGGTGATTCTGATCGACGTCTGCATGCCGGACCTCGACGGCTTCGAGCTGGCGGCAATGATCCGCGATCATCCCCGTCACCAGCGTGCGGCCATCATCTTCGTGTCCGCGATCCACATGACCGACATCGACCGGCTGCGCGGCTACGAATCGGGGGGCGTGGACTACGTCTCGGTGCCGGTCGAGCCGCAGATCCTCAGGGCACGCGTGAGCGTGTTCGCCGACCTCTACCGCAAGACCCGCCAGCTCGAGCGCCTCAACCAGCAGCTCGAGGAGCGGGTCCAGGAGCGCACCTCCGAGCTGACCGCGGCGGCCACGCGCCTGGGCGAGTCCGAGGCGGCGCTCAAGGAAACCGACCGCCGCAAGGACGAGTTCCTCTCGATGCTCGCGCACGAGCTGCGCAACCCGCTCGCGGCGATCTCCAACACCGTGGAGATCCTGCGACACCAGCCGGTGGGCGAAGGCGAGCTCCAGTGGGGCCACGAGGTCATCGACCGCCAGGCCGACCACCTCAGCCGGCTGGTCGACGATCTGCTCGACGTGAGCCGCATCACCCGGGGCAAGCTCGAGATCCGCCGGGAGCCCACCGATCTGGTGGGGATCGTCCGGGGCGCGGCGGATGCGATCCGGCCCTTCCTGGGCCGCAAGAACCTCCACCTGAACCTGTCGCTGCCCACCGAGCCGATCCCGGCGATCGCAGACGTCGTCCGGGTGGCGCAGGTGGTCTTCAACCTGCTCGACAACGCCTGCAAGTTCACGCCCGATGGCGGAACCATCTGGCTCACCGCTGAAACCGGGCCGGCGGGTGCCACGATCTCGGTGCGGGATTCGGGGCGGGGGATCGCCGCCGAGGAGATCCCGCGCCTGTTTCAGATGTTCTACCAGACCAACCACGGCACCGTGTCGGCGGACGGCGGGCTGGGGATCGGCCTCGCCCTGGTGCACAAGATCGTCGAAATGCACGGCGGTTCCGTCGAGGTGCGCAGCGAGGGCCTCGGGCGGGGCAGCGAGTTCCTCGTGCACCTGCCGGTCGCCGATCTGTCGCGTGTGTCGGTGGCGGCCCCGGCCGCTTCAGCGGCCGCGGACCCCCCGGAGCCGCGCCGGTCGCGCCGCATCCTGGTGGTCGACGACCACGAGGACTCGGCCGAGAGCCTCTCGATGCTTCTGAGCCGGTCGGGCAACGAGGTGCGCACGGTCCACGACGGCCTGACCGCGATCACGGTCGCGGAGTCGTTCCAGGCCGAGGTCGTGCTGCTCGACATCGGCCTGCCGCTGCTCGACGGCTACCACGTGGCGGCCAAGATCCGCGAACAGCCGTGGGGGAAGACGATGACCCTGGTGGCGGTGACCGGCTGGGGCCGCGAGGAGCACCGCAGGCGTGCGAAAGAGGCGGGTTTCGATGCCCACCTCATCAAGCCGGTCGAGTTCAGCGCGGTCAGCCGGTTGCTCGCCGAGCTAACCCCCCGGAAGCCCGAGCCGGAGCCGATCCCGGAAGTGGAGCGGCCGGGCTCGGCCGAGTCGGCGAAGGTCTAGCGACTCGCATTTCGCATTGCCGAAAAGTCGGCGCGGACCTTGACAGCCTACGGGGCCGCGCATAGTCTTTGTCGGTCGGCGGGGAATACGGACACCACTCCCGCGCCGGCTCGAATCCCCAGGACATGCCGCCGGAACGGAGTCTGGACCGGCACGTCACCTCCAGGAGTCATCGCGCTCCTTCGTCCGTTCAGTCGATCCACGCAACCGACCGCAACCCGTCCGAGGTCCCACCCCCGGGCAGACCGCCACCACACCAACCTTCGGCCCCCGGGCCCTCACGGCGCCCGCGACCACGGCCCCAGCCCCTCATCCCTCGCCTTCGGCGTGACGATGCGGGGACCGCCGCAACCCACAAAGGCGAACACGGCGATGGAAACCCAGACCCAGATCCCGACCGCGCCCACGGCCTCATCCATGGAGCTCACCCAGCTCAAGGGCAAGACCATGGCCGAGCTTCTGCACCTCTCGCAGGAGCTCAGCATCCAGGGCACCAGCGGCCTGCGCAAGCAGGAGCTGATCTTCAAGATCCTCGAGGCCCAGACCGAGAAGAACGGCCTGATCTTCGCCGAAGGCGTGCTCGAGATCCTGCCCGAGGGCTACGGCTTCCTCAGATCGCCGACCTACAACTACCTGCCCGGGCCCGACGACATCTATGTGTCGCCCTCCCAGATCAAGCGCTTCGACCTGCACACCGGCGACACGGTCTCCGGGCAGGTGCGCCCGCCCAAGGAGGGGGAGCGCTACTTCGCGCTGCTGCGCGTCGAGGCGGTCAACTTCGAGAGCCCCGAGGCGGCCAAGGACAAGATCCTCTTCGACAACCTCACGCCGCTCTACCCGCAGGAGAAGCTCAACCTCGAGACCAAGGACCGCTGCATCGAGACGCGGATCATCGACCTCCTGTGCCCGATCGGAAAGGGCCAGCGCGCGCTCATTACCTCGCCGCCCAAGGCGGGGAAGACGATTCTCCTCCAGAAGATCGCCAACGCGGTGACCGAGAACCACCCCGAGGTGGTGCTGATCGTGCTGCTGATCGACGAGCGGCCCGAAGAGGTCACCGACATGCAGCGCACGGTCAAGGGCGAGGTGGTGTCCTCCACCTTCGACGAGCCCGCCGAGCGCCACGTGCAGGTGGCGGACATGGTGTGCGAGAAGGCCAAGCGGCTGGTCGAGCACAAGCGTGACGTGGTCATCCTGCTCGACTCGATCACGCGCCTGGGTCGCGCCCACAACACCGTGGTCCCGCACTCCGGCAAGATCCTCTCGGGCGGCGTCGACGCGAACGCGCTGCAGCGCCCCAAGCGGTTCTTCGGCGCGGCGCGCAACATCGAGAACGGCGGCTCGCTCACGATCATCGCCACCGCGCTGATCGAGACCGGCTCGCGCATGGACGAGGTCATCTTCGAGGAGTTCAAGGGCACCGGTAACTCCGAGCTGGTGCTGGACCGGAAGATCTCCGACAAGCGCATCTTCCCGGCGATCGACATCAACCGCTCGGGCACCCGCAAGGAAGAGCTGCTCATGACGCCCGACATGCTCCAGCGCGTGTGGATCCTCAGGAAGTTCCTGAACGAGCTGAACCCGGTCGAGGCGATGGAGTTCCTCATCCAGAAGATGAGCGACACCAAGACCAACAAGAAGTTCCTGGAGAGCATGAACCAGTAGTCACGCCGGACCGCGCGTTCCCGAGACCCGGACGTCGAAGGGAGACCCCGTGACCCAGGAGAAGCACTAGTCGTGGCGATCGGTCCGATGCCGACCGAGGATCGCCCGCCGGATCCGCCATCGGATCCGCCCGAGCCCCCGCAGCCCATCCGCGGCCCCGCGGGCGGTCTCCCTCCGCGGGTCTGGATCCTGCTCGCGCTCGGCGCCCTCATGGTGGTGCTCGGCCCGCGCACCTGCGCGCGGCGGGCGGCGCGCACCCCGGGCGCGCCCGAGGCGCCCCGGGCTTCGACACGCCA
>DATEMP010000099.1:0-13546 GCA_035275545.1 Candidatus Eiseniibacteriota bacterium
CACCTCGATGTAGCCCTGCATCTCCTGGTGGAGCGCGCTGCAGAAGTTGGAGCAGTAGAAGGGGGTGATCCCGGGGCGGGTGGCCTTCCAGTGCATGGTCTTGGTCTCGCCCGGCTCGACCTGCATGTTGCAGTTCGACCACAGGATGCCGAAGCCGTGCGCGATGTCGTCGTCCTGTTCCAGGTTGGTCCAGTGGAAGTAGACGTCATCGCCCTCGTTGACCCTCACGATGTCGGGCGTGAAGTGCGTCCGCACCACCAGCCCGTACACGTCCACGCGCGACCCCTTGCGCTCGATGCGCGCCTCTTCAGCGGTCTTGATCGCGCCGGGCTTGTGGTTCTCGGCCATCGGGTAGACCGTGAAGGGCTTGAGCTTCTCGGCCTTGATCATCTGCGCGTAGTGCGGCTCGAGGTAGGTCGGGAAATCGTAGAGCAGCTCCATCTTCGGTCCGCGCAAATCGATGAGCTGCGCCGCCTCGGGATGGGTCGGGCCCACGTTCAGGTAGCGGTCCTTCGAGAGCTTGTCCAACGCCACCACGTAGTCGCCGGTCGGATGCCGGGTGTCGCCCTCGGAGGCCATCAGGTGCCCGATCGAGTAGTAGACGTCGATCTTGTCCACCACCTGCCACGGCGGGCCCACCTTCCACTTGGCGATCTGCGAGTCGAGGAACAACGAGGTGTAGGCGTTGCCCTTGTCGTCGAACTGGGTATGGAGCGGCCCCAGGCCCACCGGCACCGTCGCCTCGAGCACGTCCTCGTACTTGAGCACCGGCACGCCCATGCGGTCGCCGTCGAACTTCCCGCCGTCGATCGCCGCCTTCATCTTGGCGTAGGAGTAGACGCTCACGTCGGCCTGCAGCTTGCCCGAAGCGCAGATGTACTCACCGCTCGGGTTCACGTCCACGCCGTGCGGGCTCTTCGGCACCGGGATGAGATAGACGATCCCCTTGACCTGGTTGGGATCGAGCACCGGGGCGCCGCCGATCATCTTCGCCTTGCCCTCGTCGACCGCCTTCTGGGCCGCGCGCCAGTCCACCGCCGCGACGAAGTCCATCTCGGCCTGGGAGGCCTTGATCTCGAGCGAGTCGAATCCCATCTCGCTGTTGTAGCAGGTGAAGAACTCCCAGCCGTGGCTCGGCCCCTTGCCCGCGTCCGCCAGGTCCCAGTGGAAGGGCGGCATCAGGATCTCGAACCCCATCGACATCGTGCCGTCCTTCGGGTCCACCTTGATGCCGGCGACGATCCCGCGGAACTCCTTGGCGTAGTCCTCGACGCGGACGTAACGGTTCGGCACCGGCGCCGAGAAGCGCGAGGCGGCGAACACGTACTCCGTATTGGGGGTGGGGAAGGGGCAGGCATGCGCCGCCGACAGGTTCGGAATGGGTCCGAAGATCTGCCGGGTCTTGAAGTCCTTCAAGTCGATGCGGGCAATGCGCGCGTTCGGCATGTCGTTGATGAACAGCCACCGGCCGTCGTAGTCACCCTCGGTCTCGGAGAGGCCCGGGTGGTGCGCGTCACCCCAGGTGTACCCGCCCATCATCGCCTTGGATTCCTCATCCATCCCGTACCCCACGGCCGGCTCGGGCGTGAAGACCGGGATCGTGGTGATGTGCCGGCAGGAGGGCATCCCGTAGACGTAGATGTTCCCGTGATGACCGCCCGAGAGGAACGCGTAGTAGGCGTCGTGCTCGCCGGGCTTGACGTACACCTTCTGCGCGGCCGAGCCGCCCGCGCCCACGCGACTCGCGGCGCAGCCGGGAAGCTGCGTAGCGAGGCCCAGGACCGCGAGCCCCGCGATCGAGAGAACCATCCAGCGCTTCATCAGTGCTTCTCCTTTCCGGCCGCGTGGCCTTCCGCCGCCTCGTGATCCCGATCCTTGAAATACTCGATGACCGCGCGCGCCTCCTCGGAGGTGAGGCCCTGGTTCGGCATCTGCAGCGCGTACTGCGCGAACAGCTGGCGCGAGATCGGGTCCTCCTTGACCATGCGGTCGGGATGGAGGATCTGGCTCTCCATCCACGCGGCGGTGCGCCGCATCGTTACCCCCGCGAGATCCGGTCCCGTGACCCGCTTGCCGAATGCGTGGCAGGCGGAGCAGCCCTTGTCCTTGAACAGCCGCTCACCGGCCTTCGCCTTCGCCTCGTCGCTCGGGGTCTCACCGGCGCGCGGCCCCTGGTCCAGGGTGGTGGGCAGGGCGCCCGATCCGGGGCTCGCCGCCACGCCGGAGGCGGAGGCAGCGGCGGCGTTCTCGCTGCCGGACTTGGAACCGCCCCCGCATCCGGCGATGACGAGCACGGCCGCGGCGATGAGCAACAGCTGAACCGGTAGGTGGCGCATGGATCTCTTTCCTCTCGAGTGGCGCCCGCACGGCGGTGCGGGCGCGGGTCTGGTGCCTGATGAGCCTCAGCAAGTTCTGATGGGACTAAGGGCAGGCGTCGTGCCACGACGGCCATGGGAGAGGGGATGCCGGAAACGCAGTCTCAATCGCTGAGCCAGTGCCCGGTTGCGGCTCCGCCGCGGCCATGCCCGGGGGAGCGCTGCGCGACGGTGGAGAAACGCGCGCGATGCCAACCTGTCAGGCGATCAGCCGAACTGTCAGGCGGCCTTCCCGGTCTTCGGCAGTTTCACCACCATGACGCTGCACGGCGCGTGCGCGACGACGTGCGAGGCGACGCTGCCCATCAGGAGCCTGGCGAGGCCGGTGCGCCCGTGCGAGCCCACCACCACGAGGCCGGCCCCAACCGCGCGGGCGGTCTCCACCAGCTCGGTCCTGGGATCGCCGATCAGCACCCGGGCCTCGGTGGCGAGCCCGGTGTTCCGCAGCTCGCGCTCGGCTGCCGAGGCGATCTCTTGGTGGAAGCGCATCATGTCATCGCTCATCTGCTGGATGTGCGTCGGCGCCGGGACGTAGACGTCCGCATAAACCGGCACCGCGGGCTTCACCACCGACACGACCACCATCGAGCTGCCGGCCGGCCATGCCATCCCGCGCACCCACTCGACCGCCGCGCGCGAATGGGGCGAGTCGTCCACACCGATCACGATCTTCATGACGTCCTCCTCATGGGGGCCGCTGGTGCGAGGTCGCACGCGAAACCGCCGGTCAGCAGGACGACGAGCGTCGCGGCCGCCCACAGCGGCGGCTGGACCAGGGTGAGGTACTGGAACAGGAGTGCCGCGCCCGTCGCGATCGCGAGCGGCCACGCCCAGTGGGGGCGCCGGAAGACCTGGATGAGCGACGCGACCAGCACCGCGATCGTGAGCGTCCACAGGACCACCATGGCGGTGTCGACGGTCTTCGACGTCCGTCGCCCCTCGGCGAGCGCCTTGATGTTGAGCAGCATCCGGCGCTCCATCGCGTGATGCGCGGGCTCGAACACCAGCCGGTCGAACACCGTGGCACCCGCGCCCGCGCCCGAGGGAGCGCGGCCGCGCGTGAGCAGCCGCGTCGAGCCGGCCCCTACGGGCTCCACGTAGAAGCCCCACGTGCCCTCGGGCGCGCCGGGTCCGGAGCCGAGCCCGGGCATCGCGAACACCATGTGGCGTCCGGGTTCGAACGCAACCAGACGTGCGCTGCCCTGGCCCTGCGCCTTGCGCGGCGGATACATCCAGAGCCGGTCGCCGGGATGCCATGCCTGGCGTTCGGGCAGGATCGCGGTCGCGCCCGGCATCTCGCCGCCCACCAGGTCTTCGAGGATCTCGTAGCTGTAGAAGCCGGCGCGGTCCTGGCCGAGCTGCGCCAGCCACGGCCACACGCGTTCGGCGGGCGCCGCGATCGTCACCGCGCGCGTCGACTGGCCCGCCGCTGCAGGCACGTGCCCGTCGCCGGGCAGGGGTGCTGAGACTTCGGCGTCGGTCGCGCCCCAGTTCAGGAACGACGGCCGCTCGACCGCCAGGAACAGGGCGAACACCACCGCGACCACCGCGAGCAGGGCCGTCATTCTCGAGACGGCGTGCATCGTATTCATGGAATCCTCCTCTCAGTCGGGAGGTGCCACGTTGCAGGCGAGCGTCTCCGCGTGCGGGCGAAGCTCGGCGTACATGAAGTCCCCGTGTCGGGTGTGCCAGATCGCGCGGCCGAACGAGGGGATGCGGCGACCGTTGAGGACGCGCCACCCGCCCATCGGGGTGCTCCAGCGCTCCCGCACCCAGTGCGCCGCCGGCCCGTGGCCCTCGTACCGGTGGCGATCCTCGGTGCTGAAGTCGATCGGAGCCCAGCGATCGTCCACGGTGACCCGGGCGCTCACCGTGCATCCGCCGTCGGTGATCGCGACGTCGAAGGCGCGCCCGTCGACCGCCGACCAGGTGATCCCGGGCCCGAGCAGCATCGAGGGGGCGAACATCAGGGCGTCGTTGAGCCAGGTCACCAGCTCGCCGGCATCGAGCTCGGGTCCGCGAGCGTCGACCACGGTGAAGCGATCGAGGAGACGCCCCCGCATCCGGCCGTGGCCATGTGCGTAGGTGTCGCGGGCGATGAGCGGCAGGAGGCCGCCGAAGCGCATCGTCATGACGAACACCCTCGCGATCTCAGGCCGGCTCACGTACTGCCAGACCCGGCAGGCCACCTGCCGGCCGCCCGGCCTCATGCGGAACCAGCCGCTGCTCTCGAGACGAAACGACGTGTGGCGCGGCCGGCCGATCACGCCGGCGCCCTGCAGGCAGCGGCGCGCAACCTCGGGGAGCGGGGCAAGGTCCCGCTCGCTCACCAGGGTCGTGATCTCGGGTGTGACGATCATGGTGCTCATGACCCGTGCCTTTCCCGTTCGACCGGGGCCGGGGCCCCGACACGATTGGCCTCGAGCGCGGCGCGCCGCTCGATCTCGGTCTTGACCTGGGCGAGCAGGTCGCGCGCGGTGCGCCGGAACACGCCGCGCGCCAGGAAGTCGGGGATCGAGAACGACGGCCGGGCGCCCACCTGGTAGACCAGCCCGACCCCTTCCGGTCGCGCCTCGATCCGCCACTCGCCGACATAGCTCTCGAAGTCCTTCCCGAGCGCGTCCGCGAAGCGGATGGTCGTGTCCGGGAACTCCTCGACGAACAGGGTCACCTGGAACTTCCGGCTGAACAGGAACAGCCTTCCGACCGCGACCTGCTCGACGAGCGCGTGATGCTCGTCGCGCTCCGTCACCCGGCTCTCGCGCATCGACGAGACGAACCGGTCGATGCCGTCGTAGTCGGTGAGCACCTCCCAGACGATCGCGACCGGAGCCACGACGGTGCAGCGACCCTCCACCTCGAGCCCGGCGGCGCCCCGCGTGACCTGCACGGTCACGTCACCGGCGCCGGCGGCCTCGGCGGCCTCGACGTCGGACCCCGCCGCGGGGCGTGCCGGCACCAGGAGGAGCGCCGTCAGGAGGAGCGCGCGCACCGTCACGACTGCCTCACTCCGTTCCTGCGGTCGCCGCGGCTTCGGGCGCGCCGATCATGAGGTCGAAGTGCACCGTCACCTTGTCCGAGGTCTTGATGGTCCCCAGCATCATCTTGGGAGGCTTGACCCCGAACTGCGTCATGAGGAGCGGCACGTCGCAGGTCATCCGCATCGCATCGCCGTGGCGCCGCATGCTGGCGGCCATCGCGATCTCCTGGTCGACGCCCGCCACGGTCAGCGTGCCCTTGACGTCGATCCGGGTGACCGTGTCGGTCACCGCGCCGACCTCGTAGCCCGCCATGCGGAAGCGGATCTCCGGGTGCTTCTCGGCGAGCAGCGCCTTGTACATGTTCTTGTCGAGGCCTTCCTTGCCCGACTTCATGCCCGTCACCTGGATGACGACGTCCATCCCGGTCACGCCCTTCGCACGGATCAGGCCGGCCACCGCCTCGGCGCCGCTCAGACCCGCGGGCCACAGGGCGGGATCGCAGCGGAACGTGGCGTCGAGCTTCGAGGCGTTGCTGTGGTAGTCGTGCACCGTCGACGACCCGGTGAGCCACAGCTTGCTGCCGGCGTGCAGCGCCAGGTCGCCGGGGGCGGCCTGGGCGGCGGTCGCGACCAGCAGCGCGAGCGGGACGAGGAGTCTCAGGATCTGCCGCATGACGAACCTCCGTGAGAGGGACCCGGACGAGGGCTTCGGGGGAGCGGGGAGCCTCGAGGAGGCTCCCCGACCCGTGGCGCCGTCGAAGGTCAGAAGTTGACGGCGCCCTCGACCATGAACCCGTCGAACCGCCCGCCGTTCCGGATGTCGGAGACGGGGAAGTTCTTGTAGTCCTCGCGCACGTACTCGAGCTTGGCGAGGAGGTTCGGGGTGACGAACCATCCGCCCGCCGCCTGCACGCGCTCCACCTTGAGGTCGCCCGCGATCCCGGCGAGCGTTCCGTCGGCCACGTTGTAGCGGCCGCCGACGTAGAGCTTCTCCTGCATCAGCCGGTAGATCGCCTCGCCCGCGTAGTGGTTCCAGGTGCGGTCGGTCAGCTCCCCGGTGGTCCGGCCCTTGGCCTGCTCGATGTTGCCGAACAGCTCGAGCCCGCGATACTTGACGAAGGGATTGATCACCCAGGCGGTGACGCGATTGCGGAACCCGGGCTGCAGGTCACCCGACCACGCCTGCGTGTTCTCGGCGGACTGGATGTTCTCGAGCACCGAGTAGTAGCGCGAGCCGGCGCGACTGCCCGAGTAGAGCGTGCTGTTGACGGCCTGCTTGTTGGTGTAGAAGGAGCCGGTGAGCCGCACGCGGGCGTTCTGGGTCACCTGGCGGTCGTAGCCCAGCTTGCCGAGGTAGCTCGCCGAGCGCTCCCGGGGCTTCTGCACCTGGCCGCGGATCTCGCCGCCGGTCACGCCCACCATCCCGAGCAGCCCGCCGCAGCGCCCGTAAGCCTCGGCGCCGATCTCGGTCGTGAAGGCGTCCATGATCAGGTTGCCGACGAACGGATTGAAGAACGCGTTGCCGTTGTCCGAGCGCCGGAAGTGGGCGTCACCGTAGTTGATCTCGAAGTGCCCGACCCGCAGCGTCAGGTGCTTCATCAGCGCATGGAGCTTCTCGTTGTCGATCGGCGAGTCGTCGATCTGGAGATAGCCGTCCTTGACCCAGGTCTCGTTGTGATGCCGCGACGACAGGTAGGCGGTGAGCGCCACCCGCATGCCGCGCGCGATCTGGGCGTCCAGGTAGAGATTGGCGTTGGCGTTGTTGAATCCGTTGCCGATCTCGATCAGCTGGTTCACGTTCACCGCCGGGGTCCCCTGCATCTTGGGATCCGCGGTGTTGCGATGCTTCAGCCCCTGGAACTGCTGCGCGAAGCCGAAGCCCCAGTACACCCGCTTGCCTTCGTACGCGCCGCCGTCGCCCTTGGGAGCCTCGAACATGTTCAGGCCGCTCTGGTCGCGCGGCTTCCAGTACTGGAGGCCGATGTTGCCCTCGCTCGCACCCGGCACCGTTCCGGGGAGCACGACGTTCGCTGCGACCGCGGGAGCGGTGGAGTCGGTCGCCTGCATCGCCGCGACCGCTGTGGATTCCGGCGCCACGTTCGTCTCGGCCAGCGCGGTGGATGCCACGAGCACCGTCAGTGCCGAGGCCATCAGGATCCGTGCGTACATGGTGTGGCTCCTTTCGTTCGCCCCGGGCTCCCCGGGGGACCGGGGCGCCGTTGCGACGTGCGCCGGCCGGTGTCGCAGGGGAAGAACCGCAATCCGCATGCCCCGTGCTACGGCACCGCGCGCAGGCGCGCATCCCGTTGTGGAGTTGTGGGATGGGAGAGGAGCCGCACGCCACGGCGAGGGCGCGCACGGCGCGCCGGCCTGACAGCGCGTCGGGTGTCCCTGCCGTTGTGTCAGGCGGGGCGCGCGTGCTGAAGGGCTCCCCGCACGGCGTCGCGCAGCTCCGCGGGCTCGAGCGGGAACACGCCGAAATACGTGGGGCGCAGCTCCTGAACCGTGCGGCGCGTCTCGAGGCCGGCCGGCCCGGCGAGCAGAATGATCGGCAGCGTGGGGGCGCCGCGCCGCAGAACCGACAGCACGCCGAGGTCGGTCATCAAGTCGTCCATCACGTAGACGATCAGGTCGGGCCGGCGGAGCGCGATGGCATCGAACAACGGCTCGCGTCCCGCGCACACCACCACATCGTGTCCCTCCCCAGCGAGCGCATGGGCGCATTCGTCGCTGTAGGGGCGGGGCTCGTGAACGAGGATGCGGGACACTGGACCTCCGGAGTTGAATGGTTCGACCCTCGAATCCGGAGTGCGGTCGCAACTCTCGTGCCCGCCCGAAGCACGCGTCTCAGCCGGCCATGACCTCACGCACCTGACGGGCGATCTCGAGGTCCTCGCGCGCCGCCACCACCAGCGTACGCACCGGAGCGTCCCCGCGGCCGATCTCACGGTCGCCGCTTCCCTCGACGTTCCTCGCCGGGTCGAGGGCCACCCCGAGGAAGCGCAGGCCGTCCGCCGAGCGCTGACGCACTGCGGCGGAGTTCTCGCCCACGCCCCCCGTGAACACCAGGGCGTCCAGCCCGTCCATCGCGGCGCTCATCGCCGCGATCCCGGCGCGGAGCCGGTGCACGTACACATCGAGGGCGAGGCCCGCGATGGGATCGCCCGCCTCGGTCCGCGCGACGATCTCGCGCATGTCGGCGGTCCCGGCGAGTCCCAGGAGCCCGGAGCGGTGGTCGAGCGTGGACGCGAGCTCCTCGGGCGGCGTGCCGGCGTGCCCCTGCAGCCACAGCACGAGACCAGGATCGATGCTTCCCGAGCGTGTCGCCATGACCAGGCCGTCGAGCGGCGTGAAGCCCATGGTGGTGTCGCGCGAGCGGCCGTCGACCACGGCGGCGAGCGAGGCCCCGGAGCCCAGGTGGCAGGTCACGACCCGCAACCCGGCGGCGGTACCGATCATCCCGGCGGCCCGGCGCGATGCGTAGGCATGGGAGAGCCCATGGAACCCGTAGCGCTTGAGGTTCCACTTCAGGCGCCACTCCGCCGGGAGGGCGATGGTCGTGGCCTCGGCCGGCATGGTGGCGTGGAACGCGGTGTCGAAGCACAGGATCGCGGGCGGCCCCGGCATGGCCTTGCAGACCGCGGTCAGCACTGCGAGCGCCGCGGGCTGGTGCAGCGGCGCGAGATCGGCGAGCGCGTGCAGCCGCCGCACCACGTCGTCGTTGGCGCGGACCGCGTGCGTGAACTCGGTCCCGCCGTGGACGATCCGGTGCCCGACCACGTCCACCGTGCCGAGCCCCTCGAGCTCCCGGCCGATGCGCGAGGGGTCGACGCGGCCGCGCGGGGCGGGAAGGTCGATCGCGGCCGCCACCCGGTCGTCCGGCTCGAGCACGCGCAGCTTGAGGCTGCTCGAGCCGGCGTTGGCGACCAGCACCCTCATCGTGCTACGTCCAGGTCCAGTCGCGGATCTCGGCGGGGTCCTCACCCTTCGCGCGGGTATGGGCGCGTGCCTGCACCCGCCGATCGGCCATGAGCTGGCGCACGTGGCCCGCGCGCGCGCCGAGACCGGGCACGCGGTCGATGACGTCGATCACGAGACGGAAGCGGTCGAGGTCGTTGAGCATCACCATGTCGAAAGGCGTGGTGACCGTGCCCTCCTCCTTGTATCCGCGCACGTGGAGGTTGCCGTGGTTGGTGCGCCGGTAGGTGAGGCGGTGAATGAGCCATGGGTAGCCGTGGTAGGCGAAGATCACCGGGCGGTCGGTGGTGAACAGGGCGTCGAACTCCGCGTCGGCGAGCCCGTGCGGGTGCTCGCGCTCGGGCTGCAGGCGCATGAGGTCCACCACGTTCACGGTGCGCACCTTGAGGCTGGGGAGGTGCCGCCGCAGCAGATCCACCGCCGCCAGGGTCTCGAGGGTCGGAACGTCACCGCAGCACGCCATGACCACGTCGGGCTCCGGCTCGTCGTTGCTGGCCCACTTCCAGATGCCGATGCCGCGCGTGCAATGGAGCACGGCGTCGTCCATGGACAGCCAGTCCGGCTGCGGCTGCTTGCCGGCGACGATCACGTTCACGTACTGGCGGCTCCGCAGGCAGTGGTCGGCCACCGAGAGGAGCGTGTTGGTGTCCGGCGGAAGGTAGACGCGGATCACCTCGGCCTTCTTGTTGACCACGTGATCGATGAAGCCGGGGTCCTGGTGCGAGAACCCGTTGTGATCCTGCCGCCACACGTGCGACGAGAGCAGGTAGTTGAGCGACGGCAGCGGCAGGCGCCAGCCGATCTCGTTGGTGACCTTGAGCCACTTGGCGTGCTGGTTGAACATCGAGTCGACGATGTGAATGAACGCCTCGTAGCAGTTGAAGAGTCCGTGCCGCCCGGTCAGCAGATAGCCTTCGAGCCAGCCCTGGCACAGGTGCTCGGACAACACCTCCATCACGCGCCCCTCGGGGGCGAGATGGTCGTCGCCAGGAACGATCTCGCCCAAGAACACCCGGTCGGTGACCTCGAACACGGCGTCGAGGCGGTTGGAGGTGGTCTCGTCGGGGCCGAAGAGGCGGAAGGTGGTCGGGTTGAGCCGGATCGTGTCGCGCAGGAACTCCCCGAGCGCGCGCGTCGGCTCGTGGACGGAGGCACCGGGCCGCCCGACCTCGACCGCGTAGTCGCGATAGTCGGGCAGGGAGAGCTCGACGATCCGGCCTCCCGCGTTGGTCGCGGGATTCGCGCTCATGCGCCGATGCCGCTTGGGCGCGAGCTGCAGGAGATCGTCGACCGGGCGCCCCTGGTCGTCGAACAGCTCCTCCGGCCGGTAGCCGCGCATCCACGACTCGACGATGGCGAGATGGTCCGGGTCGGATCCCAGGCTCGACACCGGCACCTGGTGGGCGCGGTGCGTGCCCTCGATGGGAACGCCGCCGGCCGACCGCGGCCCGGTCCAGCCCTTGGGCGTGCGCAGCACGATCATGGGCCAGCGTGGGCGACGCGCGTCCCCGCCCGCACGGGCGCGGCGCTGGATGTCGTGGATCTCGCGCACCGCGTCGTCCATGGCCGACGCCATGAGCTGGTGCACGACCGCCGGGTCGTCGCCCTCCACGACCAGCGGCCGGTGGCCGTAGCCCTCGAACAGGGCGCGCAGCTCCGCCGCGGGGATGCGTGCGAGCACGGTCGGGTTGGCGATCTTGTAACCGTTGAGGTGCAGGATCGGCAGGACCGCGCCGTCGGTGACCGCGGAGAGGAACTTGTTCGAGTGCCAGCTCGCGGCGAGCGGCCCGGTCTCGGCCTCGCCGTCCCCGACCACGCAGCACACGAGCAGGTCGGGAGCGTCGAGCGCGGCGCCGTATGCGTGGGCGAGGGAGTAGCCCAGCTCGCCGCCCTCGTGGATGGACCCCGGCACCTGGGCGGTGACGTGGCTGCCGATCCCGCCCGGAAACGAAAACAGGCGGAAGAGCCGGCGCATGCCCTCGGCATTCCGCGGCACGTCCGGATAGACCTCGCTCCACGTGCCCTCGAGCCACGCGTTCGACACCGCCGCCGGACCGCCGTGTCCCGGTCCGATGACCATGATCGCGTCCTGATCCCAGGCGCGGATCACGCGGTTCATGTGGGCGTGGATCAGGTTGAGGCCCGGCGTCGTCCCCCAGTGCCCGAGCAGCCGCGGCTTGATGTGCTCGACCCGGAGCGGCTCGCGCAGCAGCGGGTTGTCGAGCAGGTAGATCTGGCCGACCGAGAGATAATTGGCGGCGCGCCACCAGAGGTCGGTGACCCGCAGCTCCTCGGCGGTCAGCGGTCCCGCGGTCGTCTTCGTGGCAGGCATGGTCGTCCGTCGCCCGCTACGACTCGAGGTCCTTGAGCTTGCGGTAGAGGTTGCGCTCGCTGATCCCCAGGATGCTCGCGGCCTTCTGGCGGTGGCCCTTGCACTCCTCGAGCACGCGCTTCACGTAGCGGCGCTCCACCTCCTCGAGCGTCACCAGGCTGCCGTCCTCCTCGGTGGGACGGAACGAGGGCTCGAGCCGCACGCCCAGCGGCAGGTGCTCGGGCTCGATGGACCCGGCGTCGCAGAGGATCAACGCCCGCTCGATGACGTTCTCCAGCTCGCGCACGTTGCCGGGCCACAGGTAGCGCGTGAGCACCTGCATCGCCGTCGCGCTGGGTTTCACGTTCCGCTTGGGGGCGACCGCGGAATTGCGGATGAAATGCTCGACCAGGAGGGGGATGTCCTCCTTGCGCTCGCGCAGCGGCGGAATGCTGAGGCTGAAGACGTTGAGCCGGTAGTACAGGTCCTCTCGGAATCCCTTCTCCTTCATCATCGTCTCGAGCGCGCGGTTGGTGGCGGCGATCACCCGCACGTCGACCTGGATGTCCGTCGTCCCGCCCACGCGGCGAAACGTCCCGGTCTCGAGCACGCGCAGCAGCTTCACTTGCAGGGGCGGCGTGATCTCGCCGATCTCGTCGAGGAAGATCGTGCCCCGGTCGGCGACCTCGAACAGGCCGTGCTTGAGCCGCACCGCTCCGGTGTAGGCGCCCTTCTCGTGGCCGAACAGCTCGCTCTGGAGCAGGTTCTCGTGCAGCGAGGCGCAGTCCACGACCACGAACGGCTGGCGGGACCGCCGGCTCTGGCGATGGACCGCGCGCGCGACCAGCTCCTTGCCGACGCCGCTCTCGCCGCGGATGAGCACGGTGGAATCGGTCTCCGCGACCCGGGTGAGCATCTGGAGCATCTCGCGGATCTGGGGCGACTGGCCGATGAAGCCGTCCGCGTGGATGAGGCGCTGAATGTCGCGCTGGTGCGCGGTGTCGAGGTGCTCCTCGAGCTTGCGCCGGGTGCTGATGTCGACGACCGAGGCGAGCACGAACATGCCCTGTTCGCTGGTCACCGGGTTGAGCCCGATCTCGACCGGGAACTCCGTCCCGTCGCGGCGCAGGCCGTAGAGATCCCGCCCGGCGCCCATGGGGCGCGCGTGCGCGTTCCCCATGAACGCCGATCGGAACCCCGGGTGCTTCCCGCGAAAACGCTCCGGGACCAACTCTTCGATGGACCGCCCGATCAGTTCGTCCTTGGACCAGCCGAACTGCTGCTCCGCCTCGCGATTGACGGCGACGATGAGTCCGCCGCCGTCCACGACCAGGATCCCCGAGGGCGAGAGATCGAACGCCAGGCGGATCAGCGCATCATCGAGTGGAACGGGCTTGGGCATGAGCGCAAGCAGGATACCGCGTCCGCGGCTCGACGTTCATCCCGATGCCAAACCAACACGCCGGCGCACGAGGGTGCGCCGGCGTGAGGGTGTGCGAGGAGTGCGACGCTACGAGGCCATCCCGGGGACGTTGGCCTGCTTGTCCTTCTTCTTCAGGAACTCGATCACCGCCTTGGCCTCCTGCGGCGTGAGCTTCTGGTTGGTCATCGCCAGCGGATAGCTCTTACGCAGCTCCTTCGAGATCGGGTCCTGCTCGACCATGACCTCGGGATGGAGGATCTGGTGCTCCATCCAGGTTGCGGTGCGGCGCATCGTGACGCCGACCAGGTCCGGACAGGTGATCTTCTTTCCGAACCCGTGGCACACCGTGCACCCCTTGGCGGTGAACAGCTTCTCGCCGGTGCTCGCCATCCCGCCGTTCATCGCCGCTTCGCCGGCGCGCGGGCCCGCGTCGTAGGGCGAGGTGGCGGCGGTGGTGCCGGTGTCGGTCGCCGCGGGTG
>DATEMP010000100.1:0-32395 GCA_035275545.1 Candidatus Eiseniibacteriota bacterium
GCGAGCTCCGGGGGCCCGGCTCGGACGAGGTGCGCGTCCCCGGTCTCACGAGCGGCGTGTACGTGGTGCGGCTCTCTCAGGGTGGTTCGAGCGCGACGGCCAAGGCGGTGCTGTTCCGGTGACCCAGTGACGACGAAGCCCCGCAGAGGTTGCGGGGCTTCGTTGGTGCGGCCCTCTATTGCCGGGCGACTAGAAGACCTGGATGGGGGTGTTTCCGCCGATCTCCCCGCCAGGAATGTTGCTCATGTTGATCTTCGGAGACTTGCGCGGGCTGCGGGTCGCGATCTTGCGCGTGGCCTTGGCCCTCGTGACACTCTTTCCGGCCTTCGCCCGGGTCTTCTTGGCTGCCATCTCACACCTCCGAGGTCGTGAAACGTGAAAGACGCTGCCGATCTGAGTGTTCGGCCGCGTGTCTTTGCAGCACCTGCCGTGCCGACATCTCCGGGAGGGAGCATCGCCCAGCTATGCTCACTCCCGACATGTGCTTAGTGGCGGCCGCGGGGCCGTAGGACGAGCGTCCAGAACCGTCGCTGTCCGCCGACTTCCGCAATCATTGCGGAAACGGCGAGGGAAAGCCATCAAGGAACTTACCCCTCTAGCGCCAGTCTCCGGCAGCTACGAAAGCCCCCCAGTAGAAGGGGTGTGACGACGTCCCCACCTTGCGCCGATGACGAAGGATCTCCAGGCTCGCCTCCCGGACCGACTCGGCTGTATCGCGCTTGCGATCCAGGCGCGCCTTGTAGAGCGCGTTCATCCAGACACGCGTCGCCTCGTCGTCCACGGACCAGAGGCTCATGATGAGCGAGCCTGCCCCGGCGACCTGGAACGCGCGACGCAGGCCGAACACCCCCTCGCCGGCGCGGACGTCTCCCACGCCTGTCTCGCATGCCGAGAGCACGGCCCACTCGACGCTCGTTAGATCGAGCGACCCGATCTCCTCGGCGGTCAGAATGCCGTCGTCCTCCCCTTCAGCCGCGGCCGATCGGTGATTGGCTCCAGCCATCACCAGGCCGGACAGAAGGAGCGGGTTCTCGCCGGAGAATTGGAGCGGGGGGCTACCGGTCTTCACGTCCACCGTCGGCGCAAGCCCGCCGATTCCACGGGTTGAAGGCCCTCCCGGGTCGCAAACACCGCCTCCGAGGAAGAACCCGTGCGTGGCGAGGTGCAGCACCCGGCGGCCCGCGGCGTGGCTTCTCAGCGCAGTCTCGGTGGCCGCGGAGTCCCGAAGGTCGAGCGCCGCGGCTGGAGCGGACGATTTGTCGGAAGAGGCTCGCTTCCAGCGATCGATGAGTTCGTTGATCTCCTTCCCCGTGCCGGGCAGGGCGTCGAACTTCACCGACGCGAAATCGGTACACGTCGACCGCTGACCGCGAAACGTCGGGTTGCGACCGCCATGGCAGGGGACCCGTCGACGCCCGATGACGCGGTGGTCGCCGCCGCCACCGCGGTGGCCGCCGCGGCCCCGGGACTGAGCGAGGCGAACATGGAGGTGGCATCGAAGTCCGGCGCTCCCAGGGCGAGCAGGCCCGCCCCGCGTTGGGGTGTGCCGGAGGGCACGAGATCGCGCTCCGCCGAGAGGTAATGGATGAGCGGTCCGCGCTCGAGAACGTAGCGTCCATCGTCCAGCGGAAGAGCTGCGAAGTTCATCAAGTTGAGCGAGCCGTCAGGCACGACGAAAACGCGGGTGACGCGAGTGAGTGAGGACTCCACGGGGTCCCAGACGCGCTGACGCAAGGCCACGCCCGCATCGCGGTAGTTTCCTTCCGCCTGCGCCGGTTGGCTGGCCAGCGAACGGCCAACGGCTTCAGCTTTCCATCGCCCGACGAGCGGATCCAACTCGGCGGCGTCACCGAGGGGCACGACCCGCGGCTCTGCTTCCCCGGCCCGGAGCACGAATGCCAGGTACGCATTGATCTGAGCCGGTTCCTTCGATCCGCGGGCGGACGGAGCCACTGATGGCGGCGTCCCCGATGGAACGGTCGCTGTCGAGGAGGACAATCCGGGAGCCACGTGCCGGGGGTACTCGACGAAGGCGACCAGAGCACTGCCTTTGGGAAGGCCCGCGGCGACGTCATCCAGGCCCAGCCGCGCACGTGACATCTCCTGCGCGAAGCTCTCGCTCTTCTCCGCCAGGGCGCGCTCGGCCCCTTCCTTCTCGTCCCGGGCGCCATCGACCAGCTTCCGGTAGGCATCCGCCTTCTGGTTGCCCGCGCCCCGCAGCACCAGGTTCGCCAGACGGGCCCGGGCCCCGGCGACCGCCCGTGCCAGGCTCGCGACCTCGGGGTTCGACACTCCCGACAAGACCCGGTGCCGCGCCGCCATCTCGTCGAGCACGACCGCGCGCGAGCGGGTGAGCGCATCGAGCACGCGCCTCCGGGATGGACCGTCGAGTCCATCGGCCGCCAGGGCCAGCGCGTTCGCGAGCCCGGACCCGCGAGGCAGAGCTGCGTACTTGAGGGCCTCCCGCTCGGAGATCGAGCGGCTGGTCAGCCGCAGGTGCTCGCGAGACACGCGTTCCGCCTCGAGCGCCAGGTCGAGCGCTTCCGGCCGATGGCCCTCCATCGCCGCCACGCGTGACAGGAGCGCGCGAGTGTATGCGACGTCCGGATGGTCGATGCCAAAGGCCTTGGAGCGAAGTGCGAGCGCCCGCTCGAGCCTGGCCCTCGCGCCCGGCAAATCGCCCAGGTCGCGGGCCAGGTTGGCGGACAACGTCAGGGCATCGCTCAACGCGTAGCTCTCGGGACCGTAGGTCTTCTCTTGAATGGCGAGGGCCCGTTCGCATGCGGTGCGCGCGGCGGCCGGGTCGCCCATGACGGTCAGCAGGCGGGCGAGATCGATCAGGTGCAGCGCGAGCTGGGGGCTGGCCGGACCGAGTGTGCTGTCGTCGATCGCCAGGGCGCGATCGATCAGCGGACGCGCAGCCTCGGGCTGGCCGGTGTCCCGCTCGAGATTCGCCAGGTTTGCGAGGACGATGGCCACGACAAAGTGGTTGGGACCGAACACCTTCTCGTAGAGCGCCAGAGCGTCACGGTAGTAGCGCTGCGCCGCGGCGTAGTCGCCGAGCTTGTAGGACACCATGCCCAGCTGGGTCTGGTCGAACGCCAGGTTGGGGTGGTCCGGGGGCAGCGTCTTCACGCGGATCGCGTGGGCCCGTTCGGAAACCCGGCGCGATTCGGCCTGATCGGCGGTCCACCAGAGGAGGTTGGCGTAGTTGCTCAGAAGGTCCGCCATCTTATCGGCCTCGGCACCGAAGACCTTCTCGCCGACCGCAAGGGTTCGCTCGTATGTGGACCGAGCCGCAGCGTAGTCCCCCATTCCCTTGAGCGCGCCTGCAAGGTCGCCCAGAGCGTTCACCATGGCGGCGGTATTGGGGCCGGGCGGCTTTTCCAACACGGTGATGGCGCGGGTCAGCGTGTCGCGTGCGGCTGCGAACTCGTTGAGGTTGATCAGGGCCCCGCCAAGATTGGCCAGGCTGATGCCCACATCGGCGTGGTCCGGTCCGAGGGATTTCTGGCGAATCGCCAGCGCCCGTTCGTAGGGTGGCCGCGCGGCCGCGAAGTTCCGCATCGTGAACAGCATGGCGCCCAGGTTGTTGAGGCTCGACGCCACCTCGAGGTCGTCGGGACCGAGGATGCGCTCCTTGATCCCGATCGCCTCCTCTGCCATCGCCTGCCACGCCGGGTCGTATTCGTGGTCCCCGCGCCAGAGTGCCTCCAGCAGAACATCCTGTGCGCGTGCCATCCGGAGCGAATCGCGGGCGGCTTCGGCTTTGGTGAGCAAGCTGCGGGCCTTGGGTTCGGCCTCGGCGTACTTGCCGGCTTTCAGCAGCCCTTTGACCTCTTCGAGGGGGTCGCTCGATGCCGCCGCCAGCGGCTCGAACGCAAACGCGATCGCGACCACCGCCACCCGCCAGACCCACGAGCCGATGCGTCGTGCCATGGGCATCGCTATTTCAGCCGCACCACGCGCGCCCGCCGGTTGCCATCGCCGCGCGCCAGGTAGACACCCGGCGATGCCGTGCGACCGAGCGCCGTGCCGTCCCACACGAAACGCGTGCCTTCCCGCTCGATCCCTCGGCCGAGCTCGGCAATGCGTCGCCCACCGATGTCGTAGATCGCCACGTCGGGGCCGAACCCTTCGAGCCGAACCAGGCTCGCGCTGGGTATCGGAAAGGCGCGGACCGGCGCACGGCCCTCATGCGGCGGGACACCAACGGTGGAGGCGCCCTTGGCCAGGAACGCATGGCGGACCGCCGGGGTGGATGTGGTGACATGATGTCCGCGGTCCACGGCCTCGACCGACCACCAGTACCAGTGCTCGGGTTCGAGTGCGAGCTCCGCGAGGCTGGTGTCCGCGCAGGCGATCACGAGAGCATTCTCCATCGTGGGTTCCGCGGCGATCCGCACCCGATAGGACACGCTGTCGCCGGCATCCGGATCCGTGGCCGAGGACCAAACGAACCCGTTCTCGGTGGACGCCTCGTCTTCCGGTTCGAGCAGCGCGAACGCGTTCGGCGCGCTTGCGAAGTCCTGCGCATAGTAGTCGCGAGCGCGCTGCATGCGGACCGCAACGGTGTCGCGGTGCCAGGGCATGGCCCAGTTCCCGCGGGCCATGACCAGATCCTCCAGCCGATCGACTGCGGCGAGGCAGCGCAGGGATGCCGCGGGGATGCGACGCGGAGCGCCGTCCCGGGTGATGCGTACGGCGTTGGTGTGGGCAACGGCGGGTCCGATCGGCGAATGCGGATGCCACCAGGGCCCGTCCGCCCGCGCCGCGATCCACGCCGGAGTCGGGATGTGCAGGGAGAACGTGGCGTCGAAGGTCGAGCCCTGGCAGGGCGTAGACCACACCGTTACGCCGTCGGCGACCAGGGACACGCTGGTGAGGCCGATCGCGCACGAAGCCTGGAGGTGGATCTCCACATCCAGGGTGTCCGAGGAAACCTCGAGCGTCTCCCCCATCGTCCTTCCGGAGACGGTGAACTCCGGGATCAGGGGGTAGTTGGTCACGAAGGTGCGGCCCGAGCGTACCGCCTCGATCCAGGGCTGGTATCCGAGGGGCGTGCCGGGGCCGAGATTCGCGTACACGCGCCACCCGCCCGGCGGCCGGTGGTCGAACCAGTTGAGCACCGCATCGGTTCCGGCACTCGGAGCGCATGCGAGGCCGGACGACAGCAGGTCGTACCACTCCGACCAGTCGGTATCCGGCTCATTGCTGTACGAGACCACGTCGAGAGCGTCCAGCCTGCCGAGCGCCGCCAGGACGGGAAGCTCGCGCCCCAACCCGGCGCCAGGCCAACCCCGGGTCATCAGGAATGCGTCGGTGGTATGGGGGTGTGCGAGCACCAACATGGCGCCCTGCCCTGCGGCAGCCGAGGACAGGTCGGTCAGCATCTGATAGGCGGGAAACGGATCCTCGCAGCACCAGTCGACGAGCGGCGCCTGCAATCCGGGCAGCGAGACGTGCCCGTAAGTCTGGTTCCGCACTTCGATCGATCGGTAGAGGATGGTTCGCGAGTCGGAGAGAGGCTCGGGCACGCCGGTCACGCGCGAGGGATCGTCGAGCAATTGCATGACGTTGAGCCCTTCGGCTCGCGCGAGCCACATGAGGTCGGGCGGTTGGAAGTGGTAGGCGCCTGGCCCGTGCTCCGAGTGCACGTGCATGTCGCCGCAGTACCAGCCTTGAAGTCCGAGATCGGTGAATCGTGAAAGCACGACCACCAGCGTGTCGTCCTCGAACAGGCCCACCCATTGCACGAACGGCGCCCACTCGAACCCGCGCCCGACCGTCACCTGGATGAGTCCCTGTGGAACGGAAAGCGTGGCGGTGCCGTTCACGTAGAAGAAACCGTCGGCGCCGGAGTGGCTGAAGAGCGTGGAATCCGGTTCCCGCGGCCAGGGGCGCCCATCGTAAGCCAGCCAGAGTCGCGCACGGGCTTCGAGGGGGCTTCCCTCGGCATCCTGGACCACGAGGGTGAGCTGGGCGGTCTGGACCGTGGTTCCGGGACTCTGGGCAGCGGCCAGCGCGCGGCCGACGCCGGCCATGAGGAGGGCGGCGATCACGATGCCCGCGGCGGCTCCGACGGACCTCATGCTGATCACCCTTGAATTGGCGGACAGCAAACTGCTGATCGGTCACCGGGGGGAGTGAAATGAGGACGCTACACCCCCGTGGCGCGACCGGGAATCGAATTCCTTGTTCCGTCAGACCAAACTCCGAACCGGGCTGCCTGCGCGCCTTATGGCCCCTTGAACACCAGCTCCGCCTCCTCGCGCCCCCCGGTCGAGAGCACCACCCAGTAGGGACCATCCGGTAGCGTCTGGCCGTCGCGGTCCAGTCCGTCCCAGGGGACGTCGTAGATCCCGGATCGCCAGGTGCCCGACCCGAGATCCTGCACCCGCAGGCCGGCGACGCTGAACGTGCCGAGGAACAGACGGTCGGTGATCAGCAGTTCGAAATGGATGGATTCACCGGCCGTGAATGGATTGGGCGAAGCGCTCACGTTGCCGGTGGAGGCCAGCGCGAGAGGCTGCGAAACGAAAACGTCGCCCTTGCCGATCGCGAACGTCTCGGAGGCGAACAGCACCTTCGGGCCGGCGCGCGCCGTGACCCGATAATCCGAACCCTGCGGGCCCACCAGCCGGTAGACGCCGCCGGAGCTGAGCGTCGAATCGGTGGCGGCGCCGAGGCGCTCCAGGTAGACGCGTACCCCGCTGGCGTCGGCGATCACCCGCGTCCCGGCCGGTGTCCCGTCGGCGGCCCAGAGGTTGCCGGTCAGGGTGAGCCGGCCGGTCACGGCATGATTGGTGTCCGAGCAGCCCGCGGCGAGCATGGCGATCGCAAAGGCAATCGCCGACGCCACACGGGTCGAGCCGAAACGCTTCAACATGCGGCCTCCTGGGTCGCGTCTCCAGTTGACGGACCGCGGTCCCGGCCTTGATGGAACGCCCGGCGGTGCCGACAGCCTACCACCATGGACCTGGTGTAGCCTGCCCCCCGTGGCCAAGGACGAAGACGCCAGGATCCTGACCGTCGGCGGGCGCGAGGTGCGGGTCTCGCACCCGGGGAAGCCCTACTTCACACGTCAGGAGAAACTCTCCAAGCTCGACATCGTCGAGTACTACCTCGCGGTCGCGCCGGGAGCCCTGGCGGGCATCCGCGACCGGCCGATCGTGCTGAAGCGGTTCGTGAACGGCGCGGAGGCTCCCCCCTTCTACCAGAAGCGCGCGCCGGACCAGCGGCCCGCGTGGCTGCGCACGACCACGCTCTCCTTCCCCTCCGGACGTACGGCGGATGAGGTGGTCGTGGATGACGCCGCCGGGCTGGCCTGGGTGGTGAATCTGGGCTGCCTGGAGCTTCATCCCCATCCGGTTCGCACCGGCGACCTCGACCATCCGGACGAGCTGCGCGTCGATTGCGATCCGACGCCGGGCGTCGCATGGGAGACGGTGCGCGAGGTCGCCCTGGTCGTGCGCGGCCTGCTCGACGAGATGAACCTGGTCGGCTGGCCAAAGACCAGCGGCTCGCGCGGGATCCACATCAACGTCCGGATCCATCCGCGCTGGACCTTCGACGAAGTGCGGCGCGCGGCGCTCGCGCTCGCGCGCGAGATCGAGCGCCGCGCTCCGGGGCGCGCGACCTCCAAGTGGTGGAAGGAGGAACGCGTCGGCGTGTTCCTCGACTACAACCAGAACGCCAAGGACCGCACCACCTGCTCCGCGTACTCGGTGCGGCCGCTGCCTGACGCGCGCGTGTCGGCGCCCCTCACCTGGGAAGAGGTGTCCGACTGTGACCCCGGGGATTTCACCGTGCGCTCCATGCCCGGGCGTTTTGCGGCCCTCGGCGATCCGCACGCGGCGATGGACGAGGCGGCGGGATCGCTCGATGGGCTGCTCGAGCTGGCGGCGCGCGACGAAGCCTCGGGGATGGGTGACGCACCCTGGCCACCCCACTTCCGCAAGATGGAGGGCGAAGCCCCCCGCGTCGCTCCCTCCCGCGCCAGGCGCGGCACGGGCAAGGCGGCCGCCGCCACCACCCGGAAGCCGCGCGCGAAGATGCCGCTGGTCGTGGTCGCCAACTCGCCGGACAAGGAGCTGGCGCTCGCGGGGCTCGAGCGATGGAAGGCGAAGCACGCCGATGCGGCGCGGCACCTGGCGGAAGACGACGTGCTGGTGGACTCGATGCGCGGGCGCTCGTCCACCTGGACGCGGATCCGCGTGAACCTGCGC
Organism: Candidatus Eiseniibacteriota bacterium; assembly: GCA_035275545.1. Taxonomy (GTDB): domain Bacteria; phylum Eisenbacteria; class RBG-16-71-46; order RBG-16-71-46; family RBG-16-71-46; genus WS-11. The sequence continues at coordinate 8,229 of DATEMP010000100.1, forward strand.
CACGTGCCCGAGGACCAGCGCCCGCCCCAGGAGACACCGGACCCCGACGACGACCCGACCCGCGAGTGGCGCGAGCGTTGGCGCGCCGCCAAGGGGACCCAGCCGCGCGAAAAGCGCTAGCTATCGGCCGGCGGCGAAGATGGTGGCGAGCTCGTGCGGGGGAACCACCTCGAGCTGCGCGTAGGTACAGTCGAGCGGCGGCTTGTCCGAACGCCAGCGACGGAACTGGGCGGTGTGCCGGAAGCGCGTGCCCTGCATGTGATCGTAGGCGACTTCCACCACCAGCTCGGGCCGCAGCGGCTCCCACGAGAGATCCTTGCCCTGGCTCCAGCGACTGCCGGCGCCCGGGCGGCGCTGCATGGCGGCGCTTCCGGACGCCTCGGCCCAGTCACGCCACGGATGCCCCTCGAGGGCGTCGCGGCGGTAGGGCTCCAGAAAGGTCACCAGCTCCTTGCGCTTGGCGTCGGTGAAGCTGGCGCACACGCCGACGTGCTGGAGATCACCCTCATCGTCGTAAAGACCCAGCAGCAGCGACCCGATTGCCCCCGCGCCGCTCTTGTGCCAGCGGAACCCCGCCACCACGCAGTCGCACTCACGCTCGTGCTTGACCTTGAGCATCACCCGCTTGTTGGGCTCGTAGCTCCCATCGGCCGGCTTGGCCATCACGCCGTCGAGGCCGGCGCCCTCGAAGCGCTTGAACCAGTCGGCCGCGAGCGCGCGGTCGCGCGTGGCGGGCGTGAGGTGCAGCGGCGGCTCCACCCGCGCGAGCAGCTTCTCGAGCGCGGCGCGCCGTTCCCGGAACGGCGTGCGCATCAGGTCGCGGTCGCCCTCGCTCAGGAGGTCGAAGAACACCACCGAGGCGGGCATCTGCTCCGACAGCATCTTCACCCGCGACGCCGCGGGATGGAGCCGGAGCTGGAGCGCATTGAAGTCGAGCGCGCCCTCCCGCGCGATCACCACCTCGCCGTCGAGCACGCAGCGCACCGGAAGCTGCTTGCCGAGCGGCGGCAGCAACTCGGGGAAGTAACGGGCGAGCGGCTTCTCATCGCGGCTCTGGATGAAGATCTCGTCACCGTCGCGGAAGATCAGCGCGCGGAAGCCGTCCCACTTGGGCTCGAAGATCCAGTCGCCGCTCTCCGGCAGGTCGGAGACCCGCTGGGCGAGCATCGGCAGGATGGGCGGACGGACCGGAGAGGCCATGCCGCATGGTAGCTCGGCCCCAACGCGACGAGCCAGGGGTGACCCCGGCTCGTCCATCGATCACCGATGGGCGAGCTCCAGATGGGGGTCGGAGATGCGATGCCACCGCTCGCTACGCATCGAGACACCTGCCGCCGTTCCCACCACCAGCCCTCCACCCATGAGAAGCAAGGCCCTGTCGATGTCGTCATCCAGCGAGTAGAGGGAATGATCGTTGGAGGCGGTCACAGCCGCGATGACAAATCCCGTGAAGAACCCCGCGAGCCCCCCGAAGAGAGCGTGCGAGCGGGTCCCTTCACTTCGATGGATGCCGCTCAGGCTGCTCCAGGCTATGGGTACCGCCACATCCTTGGCACCCTGGGTCTGGATCGTGAGCAGTGACTCGCTCATGCTGCCGACCGTTCCGACGAACGAGGGAACCTTGTCTCCGGCCAGCTGCAAACGGACTCGATCCCCGAACTCCAGCGGTCGTGGATCCGCCAAGGCGATCGACGGAAGTGCGAGCAGGGCCAGGGCGATCGCGGGCCCAAGAGGAGTGCGCATGGTCCACCTCCTTACTGCGACGCCGAGGCGGCGTACACGGTACCGGTTATCGGCTGATTTGGCGTTCGTATTGAGGAGAACGTGTCCGCCTGACCACATAGAGGCTCGCCGCCAACCAGGCGCCAAGGACGATCGCGAGCTGGGTGTAGTACACCACCGGCGGCCAGCCCGCCTCCGTCGACCATTCGGGCACCATGCGCAGGAGGTACTCGCGCGCATCCCCCATCGGGGTCAGATACCACCCCAGCCATAGGTGAATGACCAACGTCACCACCAGCCATATCCGGACGGGCGCCGAAGACAGTTTCAGCTCGGCTTGGTCGAGCACGTGGACGGCGACCACGGTGAGGGGCAGCAGCGCGTAGAGGAACAGGCGCGACTTGTCGACGCCGCCCAGGGTCAGGAGCAAGGTCGCCAGGGTGTAGATCCCCCACTCCCACCGCTCCCGCAGAAAGCGCCACGACCGTCGAAGGTGGAGCGGAACCAGCAGCACCAGGATCCCCAGTCCGCTCACGGTTGCCATCATCAACTTCGCGGGCAGGGACGGGCGCATCAGGAGCGACTGATACACGTGCGTCAGCGTCCATTCCTGCGTGATCGGGCCGACCGCCAGGCGCACGCCTATGACCGCCACCAGCGACGCTGCAACAACGAGGGCAGCGTACCGCCAGCTTGCCGCTTTCCAAGCGCCCTGATCACGTGCGTGGCACGCGATGGCGAAGACACCAGCCACCGTCGCGCTCTCCTTTTGCAGGGCGGCGAGCGGAAGCAGGACCAGGACCCAGGTGTAGGCCTTGCGCAGGCTGAGCCAGGTCAGCGCCACGATGAAGAGCTGCGTCTGCGAGTCGACGTAGAACGGCGAGTACCAGGAGAACTTGAGCGTCCAGAACACACCGGCGTAGAGCAGCAGGCCGAAGATGCTCGAGCGCATCGAGTGCCCGAGCGTGCGCAGGATCTCGAACACCAGCGCCAGCGTGATCCAGTTCGAGACGACCCCGATCGCTCGAAAGCGGAACAGGAACGAGCCCGGCAGAAGCGATGCGAGGAACGGCGTGAGCACGCGCCAGCCAAATGGCGCGACGTGCCCGGCATTGGGCTCGGGTATTTCGGCCCCGGCCATTGCGGCGTAGTGCATGCCGTCGCTGTCGTAGCCGCCATGGAGCGTGACCCGCGGAGTCGTCAGTGCCACGATCAGCAACAGCACCGGGCACAGCACGCCCGCCACGATCACGCGTTCACGTCTTTCCCGCACGTGGTCACCCCGGGGCCGCGGCGCGATGTCGTAGGCCGCGCGGCATCGTATCTCCGGCCGGCGAGCGCCGGCCACTCATCCCGGGAGAACTGGGACCGCGACTCGGAACTCTGCGATCTACGGTCTGGGCGACCGGGGCAGGACCAATGCTCTGGGTCCGTGGGCCGGCGCGGGCGCCGTTGCGGCCGCCGGCCTCGCAGGCGCCGCGACCGTCGCCGCCAAGTCCCCAGAGGGTTCGCCCAGCCGCTCGCTGATTACGGGCGAGAGGCGCTTGAGCACCTCGAGGGGCAGTGCGCTGGTGAAGACGTACTGGGCGGCCTTGGGCCCTTCCACCGACGCGGTGAGGACGCCGTAGTAGCGGTCGCCGATGAAGAAGGCAAACGCCGCCGAGCGGCTGGTGGCCCGGGAGCCGATCAGCTGGCCGTGGCGGCCGTGGATCTCGAAGCGGTTGTCCCCCGAGCCCGTCTTCCCTCCCACGATCACTTCGGCGGCCGAGCTGGAGTCGGTGAAGGCGCCGCGGATCCTGCGCGCCGTCCCGCGCTCCACCACGTCGGCGAGCGCCCCGCGCAACGCGTGCGCGACGTCGGGCACCATCACCTGCTCCCCGTCGGGCGGCGGCGGTGGGGCGAAGGCAGTGTGATACGGCAGCCCCGGTGCGAAATGAAGTCGGCGCAGCAGCCGCGGCTGACGCCGAACGCCGTCGTTGACGATGATCCCCATCAGCTCGGCGAGCGCCTCGGGCCGGTCGCCCGAGCTTCCGATCGCGGAGGCGTACGAGGGAACCATCCGCTCGAAGGGATACCCAAGCCGCCGCCAGGCGGGCGTCATGCGAGCGAATGCCGCCTGCTCGATCCGCGCCCGGATGCGCTGATCCTGGGCGCCGCGGTGGCGGGTCTGGAAGAGCCAGGCAGACGAGGCGCGCCGCACGTCCTGGCTTCGCGACAGCAGCTCCTTCCACGATTGATCCGGATTCCGTACCCGCTCTCCCGCACACCAGACGTCGAGTGGATGGCGCCCCAGCAGGAAGCCGTAGTCGGCAAGGGTCAGCCGTGGATTCCCGTATTCCCGGGTGAGCCGCATGGCCTGGGGGACCGTCGTGCCCCCGACCCGCTCCTCGAGCCAGTGAAACAGCGCTTCGTAACCGGCGCCCGGATTCCACGCGAAGAAGAGCGCCGCGAGGCTCTCCGGCGAGCGGGCTTTGGGCCCGAGCAGCCGATCGGGGATTCCGTCGGGCGCCAGGTTCCGGTAGACGCGGTCGGCGCGTGCCAGGATCAGCCGCGCCTCTTCGTCGGCCGCCTCGATCAGCAGGCTCTTCCGCACCGGGTGATCCGGCTCGGTGAGCACCGCCTCGGCGTTCCAGGGGAGGCGCGCCACGTGGTAGCGCACCAGGTCGCGCATCATGCGGATGAAGACCAGGTTGGTGGAGCGGACCGTTGCCTCCCGGATCGACAGCACGCGACCGTCGTCCTCGGGATCGAAGTTGCCGAACACGTGCGACCCGCCGCCGGTCAGGAACACCTCGCCGGGGTTTGCCGAGTAGGTCCGGTCCAGCGCGCGTTCCAGGAACGCCTGTAGCGGCAGGTTCGGCTCCTGGGTGAGCGTCTCGGCCGCCCAGCGCGTGAGCGGATCCGGCGTCGTCCGCAGCCAGGTCGGGAGCCCGTAGGCTTCGGGCGCACGGGCCTGCTCGTACAGGTCCGCCATCACCTCGAGGTAATGCGCGAGCGCGCGCAGCTTGGCCGTGCTCCCCAGCTCGAGCTTCATCCCCTTGATCACATCGAACGGGCGATTCAGGTTATCGACGTGAACGCGCATGAGGTCGCCCTCGGCGCTGCGCTCGTAGAGCGCCAGGCTGTAGACCACCGCGCGAGGATCGCCGCTGGGGAGCAGCCGTTCGCCGCGCAGGCCGTTCGCGTCCAGGGAGTCGGGATTCGCGAGGCTCCGCAGCAGCCGCTCGGCCGCCTCCTGAAGCTGCGTGTCGATGGTGGTTTCCACCTCCAGATCGAGCCGATCCAGGCTGTAGTAGTCGCGCACCGGCAGGAGCGCGAGCAGATTGCGCCGCACGAGGTCGCTGTCCTTCCGCTGCGCGAAGGCCACGGGCTCGGTGCTGCCGTTCGAGACCAGGCCGAGCGGCTGCTCGATCACGCGCTGCGCCAGCTCGGGCGTGAGCACCCCTTCCTGTGCGAGCAAGCGCGCGTAGCGCGCGGTGCGCTCCTCGAGCGCGACCGAGTCCTCGACCAGATAGTGCGTGGGGGCCCGTATGGCGCAGAGGATCGCCAGGACCGGCTTCAAGGCGCGCGCGGTGGCGGCGTTGTCCCCGGGCCGCCGCAGCGCGCGGAACACCTGCTCGGGCTCGAGACCGAACCACCCGCGCAGGCCCTGCTTGAGACCGAACACTTCCCCACTCCCCGGCCGGGAGGCGAGCGGAACGGTGCTCAGATAGTCGAGCACGATCTCGTGGCGCGCCGCACGCGTGTCGGGACCGTTGCGATACGCCCCCAGGCTGGCCGAGACCACCTGTCGCACCTTGTCGAGGGGCGAGCCGGTGCGGCCGTCGGCCGAGTGATTGTATTTCTCGATCTGCACCGCCAGCGTGCTGCCGCCCTGGCGCGGGAGCGGGAGCCCCAGGCTGCGGCCGGCCTGCAGCAGGCTCGCCTTCGCAAAGCGGCCCCACTCGACCGCGGGATTGTTCCAGGGCCCGGAGGGTCGCTGCAGCTCCCGGTTCTCGATGAAGAGCAGGCTGCTCACCACGACCGGCGGGAGATCCTCCAGTCGGGAGATCACTCTCTCGCGCGGCGTGGCATCGTGGAGCGGAGCGCCATCGGCGCCGCGAATGACCAGGCCCGCCGCCGGCGAACCTCGATAGGGTGGCGAGATCCCGAGCCGCGTGGCCAGGATCAGTGCCGCGGAGAAGCGGGCCTGCTCGACGCGCTGAAAGCCGCGAGCCTCCAGCTTCCGCGTGATCTCAGGGATCGCGGCATAGCCCCGCTCCAGATCCGAAGGGCCGTGCCTGGGGAACACGATCCAGGGGCTGGGTCCCGGTTGAACCTGGAAGGAGAGCCACGACGCGGTGCGCGAAAGGATGAGCGACTCGAGCGCCGCGGTGCGGAACTCGACCCATGCGAGGAGGATGAGGCCGGTGGACGCGAGCACCATCCAAGTACTGGAAGCGCCTACGGGCTGGCCGAGGAACGACCCCACGCTCCTGGCGAGCATGCGGCCCCGCGCAGCAATCATCGCAACGCCGGCGGTGGCGACCGCGGCGAGAGGCCGAACTCGAGCGAGTGTGGATTGCCAGCGAGGATGCATGAGCTAAGGCGCCGTGATGTGAGTGAAGCCGGGCGCCGCAGGGGAGCGACACGCGGCGCGGCCTTGGTTTCAGATGCAGTGGAGAGCTCTGCGTTCGAGTGTACGGTCGGTCACAGCCGCTCGCTATAGTCAGATCAGTCGCGCGTCCACGGGAGTGCGTCCGCCGGACGCCCGTTCACCGCGCGAGAGGCAGCGGACGCTCGCGCGCGTACTCCGTGCGCCATCGGTATTGCTGGCTGCCGAGGAAGGCTCCGAGCGCGAGTCCGGTCAGCGCCGGAACGCCGATCACCAGCGGCGCAGATCCCGGTGCACCGTCGTAGCCAAGAGGAATCGTTCTCCACACGACGACCCCGAGCAGCCCTCCCACGGTCACCCCGCCGACGGCCAGGCGGCGGGTGGACGTGCGGCCGGTCTCGATCCGCGGATCGCGCGCGTTCCGAAGCTGCCGGTGACGCGCACCGTTCGCGCCTGCGCGAGATCGGTCGCGAGTGCGGAGAGATGCGCCGAATCAGCCAATGCCTTCGTGAGTGGTGGCGGCCTTGGCGTCGCGCGCCTGCGCCCTGTGAACGCGATGTCAAGTTTGCCCTCGCGGCGTGGTGGATGCACCCGGGAGCGCGTAGAGTCGTGGCATCGCTCCCCTCGTGGACGGCTGGTCCGTCCTGGAGGATCTGGATCATGAAGCATCTCAACTGGCTCCCCTTGTCCGCCGCCTTGCTGGTCATGGCACTCGCGGTGCCGGCAGCGGCGAAGGAGCACGGGCAGAAGCGCGGCGAAGGGCACTCGTACCGAGGCGAGCGCTCGCATTCGGGCAAACGCGAGTCGGCCGAGCGCAGTGAGGGGCGGCGCGGCGAGCGGCGGTCGTACGCCAACGTCGATCGTGGCTCCTACCGCGGCGATCTCCGCGGCGGCGAGCGACGCTCCTATGCCCGCGCGGACCGCAGCCCGGCGCGCGGCTCCTACCGTGCCGACCGTTATCGCACTCCGCGGTCGGATCAGCGCGCGGACGTCCGCTGGCGTGACGCGGTTCGCGATGCCCGCGAATACCGCGTCTATCGCGACGGGCGCGACCGCACCTACCAGCGGAATGGGCGCTATTACGGCGACGACTATCAGCCGCGCGTCACCTCGCGCTCGCGTTCCCGCTACGACCGTCCGAGCTACGCGTCCTACCGGCCTCGCTACTACTACACGGGCGGCTTCCATCGGCCGCGCTTCGTCCACCGGAGCGGATTCTCGCTCGGCATCTCGATCGGCGTGGGGCCGGCGTACGGATACCGCTACTTCGACCCCTACTGCGACGTCAGCTTCAGCCAGCTCGGCGCCTACTACGACCACTGCTGCGACCACCGTCATGCCGAGGTGATCCTGCTGATCGACACCGGTGGCTACCCGGTTGCGACGTGCGCATATCAGAGCGGGGATTGGGTGGTCGACGACTGCTACGACGACCGCTACGACGACGGCTACTGAGGCGGTGGCGTAGCTGGCGGCGGCTCACTCTCAGCGCCTGGAACAACGACGGGAGGCGGCGGGACAGGCGAATCGCCTGCAACCGTCGCCTCCCGATGCGTTGCCCCCTGCCCCGTCACCACGTAGGTCACCGTGTCCCACGCGTTGTGGATGCCGATGAACACCAGCAGCAGCACGGCGGCGCCGACCACGAACAGCGCATCCGCGGAGCCCCAATTCATGGTGACCCCGGTCACGAACAGCGTTCCGTACGCGACCAGCGGCAGGATCGTGTGCCACACCCAGTCCTCGAAGACGGGCTGGTACCCGCGCTGCCGATGTGCCCGCCTCACGACGATCACGGAATAGACGAGACCGAGCACGCCGCACGCGGCCAGCGCCACACCTGCACCGGTCAGTGAGCCCCAGGGGGCGCTGAGGATGGCTGAAACGAGCAGGGCGGCGCAGAAGTGCACGACGTTCGGGCTGCCGAAGGCGGAGAGCGTGTCCTTGTTTCGGGGAGTCCCGGCCTCGCCGATGAGCGTCATCACCACGAACTGGAGCCCGGTGAGCGCCCCGGCGGACGATCCGACGATGACGTAGAAGCTCTCCCACGCCCTGAGCGATGACGCGACGGCTTCGGTCATGATGGCACCTCTCGATCCTCGTCCAGCGTCATCTCGATCATCGTGTCCCGGAAACCCATCTTCGCGAACAGGCGCTGCGCGGATGCGTTGCCCGACTTGCTCCAGAGCACGACCTGCGACATGCCTCTGGATCGCACCCATACGATGGCCGCCGCCAACAGCTCCCGGCCGGTGCCCTGGCCGCGCTCGCGCTCGTCGACGTAGACGTCGTGGATGAATCCACAGGGGCCGCGCAGATCCCTCCAGCTCGTGGGCTCGATGCTCGCGAAGACGTATCCGACCACCTCGTCGGACCGCTCGGCGACCAGCACCGTGTAGTTGGGCTCCGAAAGCTGGGAGACCAGGAACCGCCCGTAGCCGTCCTCGGGCCGATCCACGAGGATGAACCGCCGCGGATCGGCCGCATGATGCTGGCGCATGAGCGCACCCCCGTAGCGCCCGAGGGCCGCCTCGTCGGACTTTGCCGCCGGTCGGATGGTGATCATCGGATCGGCGGTTGCGATTCGAGCCGGGTGCGGACGAGCTTCAGGTGATGCCGCTCGTGCACCACGAAGAACAGCAGCATCTCGCGCACGGTCAGCTCGCCCATGAGCGGATGCCTGACCGCGTGCCGGTCGAGCACGTCCTCCGCCCACGTCGACGCCGCGGCTCGCAGTGCGGTGCTGGCGCGCTCGAATCCAACCGTGATGTCCGCGAGGCGGGCGTCCGGAGCGACCATCACCTTGCGCCCCATGTCGAGGAGCTTGTCCTTGGGCGTGGACGTGAGCGAGGCGGTCGCGGCATCGCGCACCTCGGCGTAGGTGCGGGAACGGCCGGTGGAATGGAGCGGAAGCGTCCCGGATCGCAGTCCGCGCTCGAGTGCCACGCTGCCCATGGTGAGGTGCACCAGGTGATGCGCCGGACCCCAGTGGTCCGAGTCGCCATCGAGGACCACCCGCTCGGGCAGGGTCCGGTAGAACACCGCGATATTCTGCGCGTTCGATTCCAGCGCGGCAATGATCTCGCGCCCGGTCGCGGGATGCGGCATGGTCAGCCCCCGGCCGACTTGCGCCTCGTCTGGCGAGGGGCCTTCGGAGCAGCGCCCAACACCGCTCCCCAGCGCTCGATCGACAGCGCCACGTCGCCGAACGCCCGCCCGGCGGCGGTCAGCGCGTAGGTCACACGCACCGGCGGGCCGGGCTCCACGCGGCGCGAGATCAGGCCGCGGGCTTCGAGATCCTTCAACCGCCCCGAAAGGACCTTGTCGCCGGGGCCCTGGGCCCGCTCGCGCACCTCGCTGAAGCGCAGCGGCCCCTGCTGCAGCACGTTGAGGATCAGTGCGGACCACGGCCTCCCCAGGACATCCAGGGCGAGCTTGAAGGCACGGCAGTGGGAATCCACGAGCTTGGCCATGGCCGGCAGTGTAGGCGAAGCGCTTCCCTATGTACAGTAACTAGTCGGATGAATCCTTTCGGGCCGTGCACTATCCAATGGCTAGCCGCTAGACGGTCGCCAGCGGTGGTGCTGAACCCGGACGGAGGCAAGACCATGGACATCGGAATCCTTCTTCTACGCGTGGCGGTGGGATTGACGCTGGCGGCGCACGGCACCCAGAAGCTGTTCGGCTGGTTCGGCGGTGGCGGCGTCGAGGGCACGGGCCGTGGCCTGGAGCACCTGGGCTTCGTTCCGGGGCGGCGTGCCGCCCTCATGGCCGGGCTCGCGGAGGCCGGCGGCGGCCTGCTCCTGGCGCTTGGAGCGGCCACTCCCCTTGCGGCCGCGATCCTGATCGGCGTGATGACGGTCGCGATCGTCAGCGTGCACCTCAAGCAGGGCTTCTTCAGCGCGCAGGGCGGCTACGAGCTCCCGCTGGTGCTCGGTCTGGCAGCTCTGAGCTTGGCGATCACCGGTCCCGGCACACTGTCGGTCGACGCGCTCGTGGGACTCGATCTCGCCGGATGGGGTTGGGCCATCGCCGCTCTCGCGGTCGGCCTCACCGGCGGGGCCATTCAGCTGGCCGGCCGTCGCCCGGCCGCGGCCCAGCCGGAGACGGCGCATACGCCGAACGCGGCGTGACGAACGAACGGGAGGACACCATGTCGCAGCGTCGCATCGCGAATATCGTCACCACGCCCCCGCCGGCGCCCGGCTTCGTCGGTGAGGGGCACCTGGCCGTGCTGGTGGTCTCACCAGATGAGTTCACGGGCAACGATCCGTTCATCCTGCTCGCCGACGATCGTCTCGATCTGCCCGCCGGTCGCCCGGCGGGCGGACCGCACCCCCACGCGGGATTCGAGACGGTGACCTTCATGCTCGAAGGGTCGATTCACGATCGGGACGAGGGCGTGCTCGAGGCGGGCGACGTTCAGTGGATGACCGCGGGCCGCGGCATCATCCACGGCGAGAGCATGGTCCCGCACGGCCACACGCGGCTGCTCCAGCTCTGGCTCACCCTGCCCAGGAGCCAGCGCGCGGCGGCGCCGGGATTCCGCAACATCCGGCGCGACTCGGTCCCGGTCCGTCGTGAGGCCGGCGTCGAGGTTCGCGTCTACGCCGGGAGCTTGGGCGACCACCGTGCGCCGGCGAACCCCTACGTCCCGGTGACGCTGGCGGATATCCGGCTCGCGCCTCACGCGACGCTCGAGCAAGACCTGCCATCCTCTTACAACGGCTTCCTCTACGTCCTCGACGGTTCCATCCGCGCCGGCACGGATGAAGCACCGATCGAAGCCGGACAGGTCGGCTGGCTCGATCGACCGCAAAGCACCGGATCCAGCACGCTGCGGATCGCCGGTGGCGCCAGCGGCGCCCGCCTCGTGCTCTACGCGGGCGAGCCGCAGGGCGATCCGCTCACGCTCCACGGGCCGTTCGTGGCGGACTCGCGGGAGGACATCGTCCGGCTCTATCGGGAGTATCGCGAAGGCCGGTTCCAGCGCCTGAGCGAGACCGGGGTCAGCGCCTAGGCCGCGAGCGCCTCTTCCACGGTCTCCAGGAGCCTGCGGAGGTGGAACGGCTTGGCGAACGCCGCATAGGCCCCGAGGGCTTGAGCGGTCTCGAGAGCGTCTTCGGGCTGGGAGAGCTGGCCACCGCCCGAGATCGCGATGATCTTGATCCCGGGGGTGAGCTTGCGCAGTGCCATCAGGATCTCCATGCCATCCATTCTCGGCATGTAGAGATCGGTGATGACGAGCTGGGCCGCGGACGCGAGGTGGAGCTGCAATGCCGCCGTGCCTTCGCTGGCTTCCAGCACCTCGTGCCCGGCCTCCTGCAGCGCTCTCGAGAGAACGCGTCGAGGGCCATCCTCATCATCGATCACCAGAATGCGCGCCATGAGCACCTCCACGACCAGCGGCCCGCTGGCGTTATCGGCCGCTCGCGAGCCGCTCTCTAGGCGGCCTTCGTCCGCGGACCGTCGAGGATCTCGCGGACTTTGCGCGCGAGCACGTCCGGGGTGAACGGCTTCTGCAGGAATGCGGTGTTCGCGGCGCGCAAACCCTGGTGGACCAGGGCGCGGTCCGTGTAGCCGGAGATGAACAGCACCGGCAGATTCGGTCGGACCATGGTCAGCCGTTGCGCGAGCTCGGGTCCGCTCATCAGCGGCATCACAACGTCGGTGACCAGCAGATCGATGGCCTGGTCGCGACGCTCGCAGATCGAGACGGCTTCGGTGCCATCGCCCGCTTCGAGCACGGCATAGCCATGCAGCTCGAGCGACTGGCGAAGCACCCGTCGGATGCTCTCCTCGTCCTCCACCAGGAGCACCGTCTCGCTGCCCGCGCATGCGCCGCCCGCGCTCGGACGAACGTACGGCTGTTCGTCTCCATCCAGGCGCGGCAGATAGACCTTGAAGGTCGTCCCCTGGCCGAGCTCGGTGTAGGTCTCGATGTATCCGCCGCTCTGCTTGACGATGCCGTGAACCATGGACAGGCCGAGCCCCGTGCCCCTGCCTTGCTCCTTGGTGGTGAAGAACGGATCGAAGATGCGGGAAGCAATCTCGGGGGTCATGCCGCAACCCGTGTCGCTCACCGCGAGCATGACGTAGCGGCCCGGCTTGATGTCGATCTGCGCCCGCGCGAAACCCTCCTCCAGATCCACCGTGGCGGTCTCGATGGTCAGCTTGCCGCCTCCCGACATCGCGTCGCGGGCGTTGATGGCGAGATTCATGAGCACCTGCTCGATCTGGCCCGGGTCAGCCATGACCAGGCACGTGTCCGCCGCCGGGGCACTCAGCAGGTCGATGTCCTCGCCGATCAGCCGCCGGAGCATCTTGTCCAGATTGGCGACCACGGTGTTGAGGTCCAGGACCCGCGGCTCGAGGACCTGCTGGCGGCTGAAGGCGAGCAGCTGGCGCGTCAGGGATGCCGCGCGCTCCGCCGCGAGCAGGATCTCTTCCGTGTCGGCGAGCGCCCGGGCATCGGAACCCACCCGCAGCTGCAGGAGCTGGCTGTAGCCCATGATCGCCGTGAGCAGGTTGTTGAAGTCGTGAGCCACGCCGCCCGCCAGCAGCCCGATCGCCTCCATCTTCTGGGCCTGCCGCAGCTGTGCTTCGCTCCTTTGCAGGGCCTCTTCCGCCTCCCGGCGCTTGCGGCGCTCCCCGGCTTCGACCAGCGCCCGACGCACCGCCGTTCCCAGGCGCGAGAGCCGCTGCTTGAGCACGTAGTCGGTCGCCCCGGCGCGCACGCACTCCACGGCGGCCTCCTCGCCCAGCCGGCCCGACACGGAGATGAACGGAACCTCGGGCGCCACTTCCCGCGCGATGCGCAGGGCGGCGAGGCCGTCGAAGCCCGGCAGTGCGAAGTCGGAGAGAATGAGGTCGAACCCTCCTTCGCGCAGCCGGGCGGTGAAGGATTCCTCGGACGCCACCCGTTCGATCGTGACGGTGTACCCGCTCGCCTCGAGCTCGGCACCAATCAGCTCGGCGTCGCGCGGGTCGTCCTCCAGGTGCAGGACTCGCAGGCGCATGGGGTCCGGCGTCTCACCCATCTCCCGGGCTTCACCCGGGGTCCCTTCAGGCCGCACGTCGCACCGACCCGGGCGGGGGCTCGTTGACCACCGCCCAGAAGAGACCCAGGCTGCTCACCGAGCTCATGAACGCTTCGAAGGCCACCGGCTTGACCACGTATGCATTGACTCCGAGCCGGTAGCTCTCGAGCAGATCCCTCTCCTCGCGCGACGACGTCAGCATGACCACCGGGACGCTTCGCAGCGCCTCGTCCGCCCGCATCCGCCGCAACACCTCGAGCCCGTCGATCTTGGGCATCTTGAGGTCGAGCAGCACCACCGCGGGCGAGCCGGGCGGCCGCTGCGCATACCGGCCCTCACGGCACAGGTACTCCCAAGCCTCGGCGCCATCGCGGACCACCACCACATCGTTCGCCAGACGATTCTCGGCCAGGGCCGCGAGCGTCAGCTCGACGTCGTTCGGATTGTCCTCCGCCAACAGCACGCGCTTGATCTCCGTCGTCATGCCGCCTCCTGATCCTGATTCGCCTCGGAATCCTCGCGTGGCAACGCCACGAAGAACGTCGCACCTGCGCCCAACTCTCCCTTGGCCCACACGCGCCCGCGGTGGCGCTCGATGATGCGTCGCACGTTGGCGAGGCCGATCCCCGTGCCCTCGAACTCCTCGGCGCCGTGCAGTCGCTGGAACACGCCGAACAGCTTGCCCTGATAGGCCATGTCGAAGCCGGCGCCATTGTCCTGGACGAACAGCACGGTTTCGTGGCCCGCCTCGGTGGCGCCGACGGTGATGCGCGCCGGCGTACGCCCGCGCGTGTACTTGACGGCGTTCGAGAGCAGATTCACGAGCGCGAGCCGCAGCATGGCCGGGTCGCCCACCACCCTGGGCAACGGCGCCACGGTCCACACGATCTCGCGATCCGCCACATCCGAGCTCACGGCGGCTCGCACCTCGGCCACCAGCTCGTCCAGGTCGACCGGCGCGTTCTGCAGCTCGGACCGTCCCATCCTCGAGAACGAGAGCAGGTCGTCGATGAGCATGCCCATGCTCTTGGCCGAGGCGGAGATCGTTTCGATGTATCGCTTCGCCTTGTCATCGAGCCCGGAGTGCGCCTGGCGGCGGAGCAGGTCGGCGAATCCGTCGATGTGACGCAGCGGCGCCCGCAGGTCGTGGGAGACCGAGTAGGAGAATGCCTCCAGCTCGCGATTCGATGTCTCGAGCTGGGCGGTACGGGCCTCCACGCGCCGCTCGAGATCGCCGTTGAGCTGCCGGAGGCGGGTCTCGCTCGCCCGCAGCGCCGCGTCCCGCTGCTGGATCTCGCTGAGCATCTCGTTGAACGAATGGGTGAGCAGGCCGAGCTCGTCGTCGCTCACCACGTTCGCGCGGATCGCAAAGTCCTTGCTGTCCGACACCTGCCGGGCGGTATCGGCCAGGGTTCGCACCGGCAGGGCGATGCCGCGTTGCAGCCAGCTGGCCAGCGCGAAGGCCACTGCGATCGATCCCAGCACCGCCACCACGACCACCAGCGTGAAGATCCTCACGCGTCCCGCCAGGGCGCGCAGGTCGGACTTGAGGTACAAGGTGCCCAGCGTCTGGCCTTCCTCGACCACCGGCCGAGAAACGACGACCGAGGATGGCTCGAACCAGTGCCCTTTCCCGCTCGGCGCCGCCGGAACGGACGCGAGAGACACATCCGCCGGATAGGCGGCAAACGGCCGCCCCTCGTGGTCGTACAGCACGGCCATGACGGTGCTCGGATCGGACCGGAGCGCGGCCAGGACCTGGGTGGCGTCGTCGCGGTTGTCGAAGGCGAGGGCGGCGGTCGAGTTGGCCGCCAGGATCTCGGCGCGCGTGGCGAGGCTGCGGGCCAGCGACTGGCGGAAGCTGGCGAGGTCATAGAGGACCAGCGCGGCCCCGGTGAGCACCAGGACCGTGGTGCTGGTCAGCATCATCGCGGTGACGAGCTTGCCTCGGATGCTGGTGCGCGGCGTCGTCACTTGCGCCCCCTGCTCGACCGGACGATCTGTGCCTGGCGGAGCAGCTTCGAGCTGATGGTCAGCCGCGCGTCGGTGGCGGCGGCGAGATTGATGCGCAGCCGCAGGCGGCGTTGCGCCAGCTCGAAGCCGATGATGCCGGCGTCCGCCGCGAAGTCCTTGGTGTCACCGACGGTCAGGATGCTGCGACGGCCGAGCACCCGGGCGATGTGATCCAGCCGGCCGGCTTCGGAGGAGGAGATGAACAGGATGTGGCACGCATCGACGTCCTCGACGGAGCCGTAGCGACGCACCAGCAGGGGGCGATTGCGCACCAGCTCTCCGCCCACGAGGGAGTCCAGGGTGGCGCCGAACGGATCGTCGCCGAGCACACCGATGGTGATCGGTGTCGCGGCGGCGGCGAACGCATCGGCCGGCCATTCCACGAAGCGGGCGAAGTTGAACAGGAACGCGGCCTTGAGGTCGTATTCCTGGGCGACCGTGCTCCCGGAGGTGGCCCCGGACGACACGCCCGGAATCGCCAGTGCCGCCACCAGCGTCACGATGGCCATCCCCGCGGCCCGCGCGCGTCGTCCTAGAAGCGACATGTTGCCTTCCCGTAGACGCTGCGCTCCACCTCGCGACGGGTGCCGGGCGCTCCGAACTCCGGGTGGCGGGGGTCGAAGAGATCGCGCCCGACGATGGCGAGCTCGACGGCGGAGTGCGCCTGCCAGGCCAGGCGCGCGTCGGCCGTGGTGTAGGCGGGCACGCGCTGGTTGGGGAGCTCGCCGACGTGGCGCACGGTGATGTCCAGCGCCAGCTCGCGCGGAAGCGTGAGCGAGGAGCGCACGAAGAGCTGGTGACGGGGAGAGTCGCCCTCCTGGTACCGGAACGTCGTGTCGGTGCTGGACGGAGTGGTGTCGAGATCCAATCGCAGGAACGTGTACCCGGGGTTCACGCGCCACCGGCTCGTGACCTGGCAGGTGGCCTCCGCCTCGATGCCATACGTCTGGCCTTCGAAGCCGTTCGCCAGAAAGTACGGGGGGCCCCCCTCCACGCTCCTGAGCTTGTCGTAGCGGTTGTAGAAGGTGGCGACCGACCCCGTCAGGTTCCCGGCCGCCTGCGTCTTGTAGCCCAGCTCGAATGCGCGCAGCACCTCGGAATCGAAGTCCGGGCTCCCCACCAGGAAATGCGGCGGCGTCGGCGGGGCGAACAGATCCCGATCGATGCGGGAAGGAGTTCGGACCGCCCTCGAAGCCGCCGCCCACACGGTATGGCGGCTGGTCGGCATCCACGCGAAGCGGCCGCTGGGCTGGTACTCGAACCCGGTGTAGTCGTTGTGCTCGAACTTGGAGCCCACGGTGACGTGCAGGCGGTTCTCGGCCAGCGCCAGCTCGCTCTGGATGAACGCGGTCGCCAGGTTCCGCGCCAGGCGGGCGGGGAGAAACGCAAGGGCGGGGCCGTTCTGCACCTGGTCCTGCGTCCGGCGGTATTCGAGGCCCCACACGACATCGTGCCGGTCGGCGACGCCGAATCGGTGGCGCAGGGTCGCGTCGTAGGTGTCGAGCGTCTCGCCGAAGGTCGCGGGAATGTCACGGTGGGTGCGATCGTAGTAGGTGCGCAATTGGACATCCGAGCCGGTGGAGAATCGCCGCGACCATTGCGCGAGCACGTTCCCGCCAGAGAGATCGACCCCGTCGGTGCCGGGCTGGCGCCCGGAGCCGCCATAGACGTCGCCCTGAACCGTGACGGCGTCCGAAGCGGATGGGGTCCAGTCGATCCGCAGGCCACCCTGGCTCATGCGGAGCCCATCGCCGGCCTCCTGCCCGTTGGGACGCACCGACGCGTCACGATCGAAGCTCTTGGCGTAGACGCGGAAGAATCCCCGGGGGCCGAGCGTGCCGCCGTAGCGCACGCCGCCGAACCCGCGCTCGGCGTTGCCGCCCCCGCCGGTCACCGTGAATCCCTGGGCATGAGCCGCGTCCTTGGTGATGATGTTGATGACGCCGTTGACGGCGTTGGCGCCCCAGACGGTGGCGCCGGGGCCGCGTATGACTTCGATCTGCTCGACGTCCTCGAGGAACGTGTCCTGGACGTCCCAGAAGACACCCGAGTAGAGCGGCGTGTAGACGCTCCGCCCGTCGATGAGCACCAGGAGCTTGTTGGCGACCGTGCCGTTGAAGCCGCGCGCCGTGATCGCGTAGTCCCGTGCGTTGACGCGGGCGACCTCCACCCCGGGGATGTTGCGCAGGGCCTCGGGAATGTTGAGCGCCCCCATCCGGCGAATGTCGTCCTGCGTGACGACATGTATCGCCGCCGCCGTCTGGGAGAGCGATTCGGGCTTCTGTGAAACGGTCGTGACCTCGAGATCGAAGAGCTGCTCGAGGCTCAGCTTCTTGAGCTGACCGAGCTGCTTCTCCGGCGACGACGGCGGTTCTGCCCGGGCGCCCGAGGCGGCGACCACCAGGACCGCGGAGAGCAGCGCCGTCGATGCGCCGCGGAGGAGCCGCGTTCGGCGCCCCCCTCCTGCACTCCCACGACCGATCATGCCGCCCAGCCCTCCTCTTCGGGGTTCTTGCGGATGCTGAACTGCGGCTTGTCCGCGGGCGCGGCGCCCACGCTCATCTTGATCCGCAGGCGCAGGTTGTTTGCGCTATCGGCCTGCCGGAGGGCCTCTTCCAGCGAGATCTCATCCTTCTGGTAGAGCCCGAACAGTGCCTGGTCGAAGGACTGGGACCCGTCGAGCACGTTGTCCTCGATCGCGGTCTTGATGGCACCGATCTCGCCCTTGGCGATCAGGTCGGCGACCCGCGGCGTGTTGAGCATCACCTCGATCGCCGCCACCCGGCCCTTGCCGTCGGCGCGCGGCACCAGCCGCTGCGAGACGATGCCTCGAATGTTGAGTGCCAGCTGGGCGTAGATCTGCGCGTGCAGCTCGCCCGGGAAGAAGTTGAGCACGCGCTCCACCGCCTGATTGGCGTTGTTGGCGTGCAGCGTGCCGAGCACCAGGTGCCCGGTCTCCGAGAAGTGGAGCGCCGCCTCGACGGTCTCCAAGTCCCGCATCTCGCCGATCAGGATCACGTCGGGCGCCTGGCGGAGCGCGCTCTTCAAGCCCGCGGCGAAGCTCGCCGTGTCCACGCCCACCTCGCGCTGGGTGATGATGCACCCCTGGTGGTCGTGCACGAACTCGATCGGATCCTCGATCGTGAGGATGTGCCCGCGGGTGTTGAGATTGCGATGATGGATGAGGGCGGCGAGCGAGGTCGACTTTCCCGACCCGGTGGCGCCGGTCACCAGGATCAGGCCACGCTTCTGCATGATCAGCTCGAGGAGCGAGGTGGGGAGTCCCAGCTCCTCGGCGTTCGGAAACCGGATCGGGATCAGGCGTGCCACCAGACCCACCTGCCCGCGCTGCCGGAACACGTTCAGGCGGAAGCGCCCCACACCGCGGATCATGCGGGCCGCGTTCAGCTCGTGGTTGCGCTCGAACTCCGCCCAGTCGCCCTCGGGGAGCGCACCCCGGATCAGCGCCTCGACCTGGTCGGCGGGCAGCGGCTGGTCGGTGACCGGCACCGTGGCGCCGTCGACCCGCACCAGCGCCTGCGCCTCGGCGGTCAGGTAGAGGTCCGAGCCCTTGCGGTCCCGCACCTGGGCCAGCAGCTCGTCGAGCGTCATGGCGCGATCACCGTGTCACCGGCCGGGCGCCCACGCCCGCTCCCGGTGCCCCCGCCACACCGGCCGGGGGTGCGGCGAACAGGTTCGGGTTCGACGAGCGTTTCATCGCCACGTCGCGCGAGAGCTTGCCCGCCATCACCAGCTCGCGCAGGTGCTGGTCGAGGCTGATCATCCCGTGCTGGGCGCCGGTCTGGATCACCGAGAGGATCTGGGCGGTCTTGTCCTCGCGAATGAGATTGCGGAGCGCCGGCACGCCCACCAGCACCTCCAGCGCCGCGACGCGACCCTTGCCGTCCTTCGCCGGCAGCAGGGTCTGCGCCACCACGCCCTCGATCGATTCCGAGAGCATGGTGCGCACCTGCGCCTGCTGGCCCGACGGGAAGATGTCGATGATGCGGTCGATGGTCTTGGACGCCGAGTTGGTGTGGAGTGTGGCGAACACCAGGTGCCCGGTCTCGGCGGCGGTGATCGCGAGCTGGGTGGTCTCGAGATCGCGCAGCTCCCCCACCAGGATCACGTCCGGGTCCTCACGCAGCGCGGCGCGCAGCGCGTTGGTGAACGACTGGGTATGCGGGCCCACCTCGCGCTGCGTGATCACCGACAGCTTGGGCTGGTGCACGAACTCGATCGGGTCCTCGATGGTGAGGATGTGCAGCCGCTCGGTGGCGTTGATGTGGTCCACCATCGCCGCGAGCGTGGTCGACTTGCCGGAGCCGGTGGGCCCGGTGACCACCACCAGCCCGCGCTCCAGACCGGAGAGCTGCTTCAGCACCGGCGGCAGCGCCAGGTCCTCGAGCGACTTGACGCTCGACGGCACCAGGCGGAACACGCCGCCCACGCCCAGACGCTGCAGCAGCACGTTGGCGCGGAACCGCGAGAGGTTGGGCACTTCGAACGCGAAGTCGAGGTCGTGGCGCTCCTCGAAGATGCGCTTCTGGTCGTCGTTCAGGAGATCGTAGATCGCGAGCCGCGTGTCGTCGGGCGAGAGCGGCGCCATCTCGAGCGGCCGCACCTCGCCGCGCAGACGCAGCACCGGCGGCAGCCCGGGCGTGATGTGGAGGTCCGAGGCCCCTTCGTCCTTGGCGAACGCCAGGATCGCCGTGAGGTCGAGCGCCATCAGGCCAGCACCCGGGCGGCCTCGCCCTTGTCGAGCGTGCCGCTCTCCACCGCCGCCTGGACGCGCTCGCCCAGGGTCCGGAACCCGTCCGCGCGCGCCAGCACCGACAGCTGGTGTCCGGTCGCACCCTGCTGGATCGCCGCGCGCAGCGCATCGGTCGCGAACAGCACCTCGAACACCGCCCGATGTCCGGCCGCCCTGCCTTCGGACGCCGGCGTCACCACCAGCCGCTGCTGGATCACCGCGCGCAGCCGGCGCGCCAGCGGCACGCGGGCGAGCGGGTGGCGGGCCAGCCATTCGATCAGCGAGAACGTGTCCTCCCAGTTGGTGCGCGCCAGCACCCAGCGGCCGTGCGTGGCGCTGCCCAGCACACTGCGCACCCGGCGCCCCTCGAGGCCGCCGTCGAGCACCACCCCGTCCGCGCCGTGCGTCACCGCGATCCGGCGCCAGCGGCGCACCGTCGAGCCGGTGAGCACGTCCACCAGGCCCGGGACCGCCGGCCACCGGCGCTGGTCGCGAGCGAACACCAGCCAGCGATGCTCCTCGGTGGGCAGCTCCGCGAGCAGGGCCGCGAGCGTCGAGCTGCAGCCCGAGCCGGTCGGACCGCACACCAGCACCAGCCCCGAGGGCTCGGTGACGATCTGTCGCAGACGCGCGACGTCCACCGCGTCGAGCCCCAGCTCGTCCAGGGTCGAGCGCGTGCCCGGGTCGCGCAGCAGCTGGAGCGTGATCGACGTGCGGTCGCGACCCACCAGGCGCGAGGCGCTGATCGGCTGCTCGCGGCCATCGAGCTGGATCACGCCCGAGCAGCAGTCGTGGCGCTCCTGCTCGCCGCCCGCCACCATGCCGAATGCTTCGAGCCGCGCCGCCAGGAGGTCCATGACCTCCGCCGGCTCGTCGGGCGAGCGCAGGATGTGCGTGCCGACCCGGTGGAAGACCTGGACCGCGCCGCCGTCGTGGACGAAGTGGATCTCGGTCGCTTCGAGCCGCATGGCGAGCGAGAGATGGAACTGGAGGAACGACTCGCCCGAGCGCTCCCACACCACGTCGTAGCGCACGTCGGGATCGGGGGCGGCGCGCCGCGACCGCCGGCCTGCCCGGTGGCCGAACACACCGTCCAGGGCGCGGTCGATGGCGGTGGTGGTGGCCGAGACGCACTCGACGCGCGTGCCCGCCACCGCCTCCATCTCGCGCAGGCCGTCCTGGTCGGTGGGATCGGCGGCCGCGACCACCAGCCGCTCCTCCGACCCGACGATCGGAACGAACTGGAGCCGCCGCAGAAGGTGCTCCGGGTAGGCCTGGACCAGCGCCGCGTCGAGGGTGTCCCCGCGCACGTCCACGAAGGAAATGCCGAGCTGGTGGGCCAGCGCCCAGGCGATGTCCTCTTCGGACACGAACCCGAGCTCGACCAGGCTGACGCCAATCCGACGTCCGGTCTGGCGCTGAAGTGCAAGCCCTGCCTGGACTTGCTCCTCGGTCACCACGCCGGCATCAACCAGGATGGCGGTAATAGTGGGGCGCTGACCGACCGTTACTTCGTTCACGGGGGTTCTCCGACGCCTGGCGGGCCGGGGCGCAGGGGATCGCCTCGGCGTACGAAATCAGGTATCGGGCAATTGCGGGGGGTTCTTAATGTGGCGCGGGCGGCCTAGAACCGGCTCACCAGGCTGGCCTCGAACCCGTCGAAATCGGGCTCCAGCCGGCACACGCCGCCGACGCAGATGAAACCCTTGTTGCGCTTGCCATAGAACAGGCGCAACTCGTGCTGGCCGAACAGCGTGTAGTCGATGGTCCCGGCGACGAAGTTGCGCCGGCTCTCGACCAGTCGCTCGAGCTGCAGGTCGGACTTGTTGGTGTGCTCGATCAGCATGCCCAGGGTGAGGCCGGGGCTGCGGCTCCATTCCAGCACCCCAAACTCCACGTCGAACGAGCCGAAGAACTCGCTGCGGTCGTGCTGGTGCTCGAGCTGCAGGTGAAGCGAATGGACGTCGTTGAGTCGCCACCGCATGTCGGCCACCGGTGTCCACAGGGTGCGGAACACGTTCCACGGCGTGTCGTAGGTGGCGAACACCTTCTGGCGCGAGATGCCCGCCGTCAGCGAGAGGGCCTTGCCGACCTCCTGCTGGATCTCGAAGTAATTGTCGTCGACGTAGTTCTGGTAGACGTGCGTCTCGTGGTTGCGGGTCAGTCCGGCGTTGTAGAGCAGCGACGTCTCCCCCATCGCCAGCTTCTTGGTGACCCAGGTGGCTTCGAATTGAAACCCGCGCTCGTCGGCGGCGTCGAGCTGGTGCGGATGGCGGTTGAGCAGGTTGAAAGTGTGGTTCTTGAGCACCGCGGGCGGGAGGTTCAGGGTCTTGGATGCGTTGTTCTGGAACACCAGGGCGTCGTAGTCCTTGCCCTCGAGCACCAGCCCGAGGCCCTTGATCGACGTGGTCGCCGAAGCGTAGAACCCGTGGCCCTTGAACCTCTCCCCGGTGACACGCTTCCTGACCGCCGGAAACACGTTCGGCCCCTCGACGAACGCGGCCTCGCCCGCGAGATCGACCACTTTCGCGGTGCCCGAGAGGCGTGCGGAGCCGATGTTGAGCGCGCGCAGGGAGACGGGCGCGGTGCCGTCCGAGACGCTGGTGGTGGCCCAGCTCCCACCCACCCCCAGCTTGGCGGGCGCCCAGATGGTGTGGTCGAAGCTCGCGCCGTACACGGGCTCGTCGCGCTTCCGGTTGGCATCCTCCGCGCTGCCGGCCACGGTCTTGCCCCAGAGACCGGTGATCTCGCCCTGCGGGAGCCGCCAGGTGGCGATGCCGCCGAGCGCGTTGTGGTCCACGCGCAGCGGGCGGTCCTCGTAGAGGCGCAACGCGAGACCGCGCCCGAACTGTGAGTAGAACGTGCCGGCGCGCGCCTTGATCCGCTTGGCGTCGACCTCGGCGTAGTAGAGATCGACACCCTTCGACGCCTGGCCCGAGAACACGGAGGGATCGGGCGGCTGGAACGCCACGAAGCGCAACCCGGCGGTGACGTTGCTCTTCGTGTAGTCGAGGTCGACCCAGTTCTCGAAGATCCGGTTGCCCAGGGTGCGCGCGCGGGAGTACTCGGTCTGGTACGAGGCCGAGAATCCGTAGGGCAGCCGGACCTGGCCGGCGACCGGTGCTGCGGACGCGAGCACTCCCAGGGCTCCGAGCACGAGCACCTGGCGGCACGCCGTCTTCACTTCGGCTCGCCCGCCTTCGCCGTGTCGGCCGCGGCAGGCACCGCCGCACCGGTCGGCTGGCCGATCGCCGCGAGGGCCTCCGTGATGTGCCTCTCGAGCTCGCGCTCGTCCCCGTCCCGATAGCCGGTGTGGACCGCGATCCGGCTGCCATCCGGGGCGACGATCACCTGGTGGGGCATGGCGCGGCCGCCGAGCTTCCGGAACACGTCCTGGTTGGGATCGAGCGGCACGGTGAACCCGTAGCCGTGGGTTTTCACGTAGGACTTCACCTTCGAGCTGGTGCGGCTCTCGTCCACCGAGATCGCCACCATGAGCAGCTGCTGGCTCTCGTACTTCTTGCGCAGCGCCTCGAGGTGCGGCATCGCGCGCAGGCAGGGCTTGCACCAGGTGGCCCAGAAGTCGATCACGATCGGCCCCTTGCCGAGGTGATCGCTGAGCTTGAAGGTATTGCCGTCGATGTCCTTGAGCTCGAAGTTGGGAACCTCGGCGCCCCCGGCCGCATGCGCGCTCAGCCCGAAGCCCGTCAGCAGGGCGACGCACAGCACCACCACGGTCGCTCTCATGCGCTACTTCGTCCGCACCAGCTTGCGGGTCGCGACACCCTGCTGGCCGCGCAGCTCCAGCACGTAGAGACCCGCCGGAGCATGCGCCCCGGCGTCCGTGCGCCCGTCCCAGCGCGCCACGTGTCGCCCTTCGCTCAGGATCCGGTTCTCGAGCACGCGGACCACGCGCCCGGCGAGGTCGACGACCCGCAGCGTGACCGGGCCGGCGCGATCCAGCGAGAACGCGATCGCGCTCTCGGTGAAGCTGGGATTGGGCGAGGGCGCCTCGAGGACCAGCCCCGCGGGCAGCGGCAGGGGG
>DATEMP010000101.1:0-7359 GCA_035275545.1 Candidatus Eiseniibacteriota bacterium
CGGCTGGTGCGCCGCGCCGAGTACGCGAACCTCAAGCTGATCGTCGCGGTGAGCACCGACGTGCCGCTCGACGACGACGAGCTCCTGCTCTGGGGCATCTTCACGCGCTTCGACTGCGCGCGCGACATCGTGCCGTCGGACACCGAGACGCGCGGCGCCTGGCTCGCGTGCCGGGGGCCGCTCGGCATCGACGCCACCTGGAAGCCGGGGTATCCCGATCCGGTGGCGGCGCCGGCGGAGGTGATCGCCCGAGTGGACGGATGGTGGGGGCGCGATTGAGCGCGGCGCTCGAGATCCTTCTCGAGGCACGGAATCGTCCACTGCCACCCGCAGTTCCACGCGGTGTGAGGTGACGAGAAACTCGGATTCCGCCTGCAGTCGGTTCGTGATTGACGATCCCGGAACCGGCTCCTAAGCTTTCACCACCCTCTGACCCCTCTTGACGACTGAGCGCCGGGGCCCAGCCCCAGCGCGATCCACCATCGTCCTGAGGGGTGAACCGTGTGCCGCGCGCCGCCGACTTCCTGAGTTGCCCCCGAAGGCGCTCCGGGACGACGTGTGCCTTCCGAACCGCACCGCCCGCGCACCGCCTCCACCCCGTTTGGCCGCATCGTGCGACCAGGAGAACGACGGATGACCCTCTTGCATGTCGGTACGCGCCCGTTTCGTGGTCCGGCGATGGTCGCAAAGACCATCGTGCTTCTTCTCACCGTGCTCCCCATGCTTCTCGCCCGCCCGGCGGTGGCGCAGCAGCCGCTGCCGATCCGCGAGCTGGCCTATTCGGCCAAGTTCCTGTGTGGGGCGGGAACCGATGGAGACCCCGCAGACGGTTCGCTCCCCGCGGACGCCGGCGAGATGACCGTGATCGAGATCCACAATCCCCACTCGTTCCCGGTGACCATCACCATCAAATGGATCCAGGACTATCCCTCATACCAGATCGGGATCCCGCCCTACTCGGTGACCCTGCCGTCCAACGGCGCGCTCAATCTCGACTGCGAGGATTGGGAGCTTCCCGGGTGTCCGCCCATCTGCGGGTCTTCCTGGCGCGGGTTCGTCGAGATTCGTACGCCCCAGCAGCTCAAGGTGGTGGCGCTCTACAAGGAAATGATCGGGGGCCACATGGTGAGCGCCTCGATCGCCAAGGAGAACTGCCTGCCGTTCCTGTTCGGGAGCCTGTATCGCCACTCCGCCGCGTACCTGGTGGGCGACCAGGCCACGAACAGCGGCGATACGATCCAGCACGAGACCACCGTCACGATGACCAACATGAGCAACAATACCGTCAACGCGAACGTCTTCATCGTGTCATCCGCGGGAACGGTCACGAGCTTCCCCCGGTCCATCCTGCCCCATGCCGTGTCCACCGTGACGAAGGCGGATCTGCCCCCGGCCGTGCCCCGCCCCTTCGTCGGCAGCGTGTTGGTGGAATACCCCCAGCAGCCCGGCTTTGGAGCACTGCTGTCCTGCGAGGAGATCATCCAGAAGCATTTGATCGGCGGTCCGCCCTCGATCGCCATGTCGGTGGTCGAAGTGCAGCCGATTCCGTTGCGGTGATGCGCGCGCCCATGTCGGTGCGAGCCAGGCTCGCGTACGCCCGAGCCGCGTCGGGCGCGCGACGGGCCGATTTCCGAGGAGGCGACATGTTCACACGCGCGCTCATACTGTCCGGGATGCTGGCCGCGCTCGCGGCCGCGGGCGCGACGGCAGCGACCCCGCGCGCGCCGCGGGCGCAGCCGGTCCAGCCGGTCACGGAGCCTCCATCCGTGCAGGCTCCGGCGCATCCGGCGCAATGCCTCGAGAGCTACTCGAACATCGCGGTTGCGAACGGCTTCTACTTCCCGGCCGGCGCCAACGTGGCGGTCCTCGACGATCTCCACCTGGGTCCGTTCACGGTCAACGGGATCTGTGCATTCGACGTGGGCTACTACAAGGAGCCGCCAGGGACCACCGATGCCACCGTCACGTTCTACGCCAACAACCCCGGCGACGATCCACCCGCACCCGTGCTCGCTTCCTTCACGCTGCCCGGGCTCCCGAGCGGTGAGAACGGCTTCCATATCGAAGTGCCCGTTTCCAGCCTGTCGCTCGACACGTGGATGGCGGTCTCGTTCAACACCGTGAACACCGGCCTCCTGCTCGCCCAGTCCATCTGGCCGGGAGCCAGCGATGACTGGTTCTTCATGACTCCGCCCGGCCAGTACTACAACTTCGGCGGCAACCCGAAAGCCGATTTCCTGCTCGGCATCTATGCCGCCGCCAATGTCTCCGGCATTCCCCCGGAAGGCGGCGGGCCGATCGTGTCGGGGTTCCACCGCGATCCCGCTCCGAGTCCCAGCCCACAGGGCGTCGACCTCGAGTTCGCGATCCGGAACGAAGGACGCGTGCGGCTCGACGTCGTGGACGTCTCGGGTCGCGTCGTCGCCGTGGTGGTGGATCGGCCGTACCGGCCCGGAGTGCACGCGGTGTCCTGGAACGGTACGTCCTCGGCCGGCGGCCGGGTGGCGGCCGGGGTGTACCTCATGCGGCTCGTGATGCCGGGATTCGCGGGAAGTCGCAAGGTGGTGCTGATGCGATAGAGTCCAGCCTCCGGAGGCTCCCGCTTCTCGAACGCCCGGTTCGAAAGCGGGAGCGCTCCATGGCCGGGGCCCGCGCGTGAATCCGCTCTTCGATATTTCTCCGTTCGTCTCCGCGGCGATCGCCGATCGCCGCCCGGTGGTGGCGCTCGAGACCACGCTGGTCACCCACGGGCTGCCGCATCCCGAAGGGGTTCGCGCCGCGGCGCGGCTCGAGTCCGAGGTGGTGGCGGCGGGCGCGGTCCCGGCCACGATCGGCGTGCTCGACGGCGCGGTGCGGATCGGACTCTCGGGCGACGAGCTCTCCCGCCTCGCCACCGCCACCGACACCGTGAAGCTCAACCTCAGCAACCTCGCCGCCCAGGTCTCGGCGGGACGTCCGGGCTCGACCACGGTCGCGGCGACCCTCGCGATCGCGGCGGGGTGCGGCATCCGCGTGTTCGCCACAGGCGGGATCGGCGGGGGGCATCGCGGCGCCGAGGAGAGCGGCGACATCTCGGCCGACCTGGCGGCGCTCGCGAAGCACCCGGTGGCGGTGGTGTGCGCGGGCGCCAAGGCGGTGCTCGACCTGCCGCGCACGGTCGAGATGCTCGAGTCGCTGGGCGTGCCGGTGTACGGCCTGGGCACCGACGAGTTCCCGGCCTTCTACCGGCGCGGGAGCGGGCTCCCGGTCGACCGCCGCTTCGACGACGTCGAGTCGCTGGCGCGCGCGATCGACATCCACGACACGCTCGGTCTCGGGACCGGCACCGTGGTGGCCAATCCGATCCCCGAGGAGCACGAGATGCCGGTCGAGCTCTACGAGACCGCGCTCGCGACCGCGCTCGCCGAGGCGGCGGAGCGCAAGGTGCGCGGCCGCGACGTGACCCCGTTCCTGCTCGATCGCATCCGCGAGCTCACCGAGGGCAAGACCGTGTTCTCGAACCTGGCGCTGCTCGCGCACAACGCGCGGGTCGCGGGTCGCCTGAGCGGCGCGCTGATCGCCCTCAAGGGCCCGCGGCGCGGGCGGTCGGCGCGATGAGCGAAGCGATCACGTCGCCGCCGCGCCGGAAGAGCTTCGCGATCACCCTGGTCGGCGCGCTGAGCCTGCTGCTCGGCGTCCTCAGCATCGTCGGCTCGGCGACCATGGTGAGCGACGGCCTGGGGATGACCCGTATCGGCACCGCCACCAGCGCACCCGAGATCGGCACCACCAGCGCACCGCCGCCCGAGATGGCCGGCCGGGTGGTGGCGTTCGGGGTCGCGCGCGGTCTGCTCTCGATCCTGCTCGTGATCGGCGCGGTGGGCACGCTGTTCCTCAGGCCGTACGGTCGCGCCTGCTCGCTGGCGTATGCGATCGGATGGATCATCGTCGGCGGCCTCGAGCCCTGGGCGCTCCGCTACCAGTTCGGATGGCCGGTGGTGGTCGCCGCGCTCTATCCGTTCCTGCTCATGGCGATGTTCAACCGCCGCTCGTGGAAGGCGGCGTTCGCGGGCACAGGGCCCGCATGAGCTCCACGCAGGGCGAGACCATCTCGCACTACCGCCTGATCGAGCCGATCGGCCGGGGCGCGATGGGCGAGGTGTGGCTCGCCGAGGACACCCAGCTCCCGCGCCGGGTGGCGATCAAGCTCCTGCCGCGCCACCTCTCGCAGGATAAGGACGCGGTCGACCGGCTGCTCCGCGAGGCGCAGGCGGCGGCGAGCGTCGACCATCCCGCAGTGGTCACGGTGTACGAGGCGGGGCTCGCCGGCGACCGGCCGTACCTGGTCATGCAGCGCGTCGAGGGCGAGACGCTCGAGCAGCGGCTCACCCGCGGCCCCATGCCGGTCAGAGAGGCGGTGGCGCTCGCCGCCGGGATCGCCGACGCGCTCGCCGAGGTGCACGCGCTCGGGATCGTCCACCGCGACTTGAAGCCGTCCAACATCATCCTCACCGCGCGCGGGCCCAAGGTGCTCGACTTCGGGATCGCCAGCGTCAAGGGATCGCCGCGCCTCACCGAGACCGGCTCCGCGGTCGGTACACCGCTCTCGATGAGCCCCGAGCAGGTGCGGGGCCTGCCGCCCGACAACCGCTCCGATCTCTGGGGCCTGGGGGTGACGCTCTACCAGTCGCTCACCGGCACCACCCCGTTCCAGGGCGAGAGCCTGGTCGCGATCGCGCACCAGGTGCTCCACGATCAGCCGAAGCCGCCCAGCGCGCTGCGCCGTGAGGTGACGCCGGATCTCGACTACATCGTCATGAAGCTCCTGCGCAAGGAGCCCGCGCACCGGTACTCGCGCGCCGAGGACCTGCTCGCCGACCTCGCCAGCTTCGGCGGCGACACCCAGCCCATGCCGGCCAGGGCAGGCGCCGCACCCGCGGTCCCGCGGCTCGCGGTGCTCTACTTCGAGGTGCTGAGCACCGACGCCGACGACGCGTTCGTGGCCGCCGGCCTGGTCGAGGACCTGATCGTCGATCTCACCCAGGTGGGCGGGGTCCAGGTGGCGTCGCGCGCCGACGTGCTGCCGTTCCGCGACCGGCCGCTGCCGCCGCGCACGCTGGCGCGCGAGCTGGGCGTCGACTACGTGGTTTCGGGCAGCGTGCGCCGGGCCGGCAATCGCGCCCGTATCAGCGCCCAGCTGGTGCGCGCGGCCGACGGGCACACGATGTGGGCGGAGCGCTTCGACCGCACGCTCGACGACCTGTTCGACGTGCAGGCCGAGGTGTCCAAGCGCATCGTCGAAGCGCTCCAGGTGGCGCTCCGGCCCGGGGAGCGCGAGCGTCTCGAGAAGGCCCCCACGCGCAGCAAGGAGGCGTACGCGCTCTATCTCAAGGCGCGGGAGCGCCTGGGAGTCTTCTCACGCGAGTCGTATACCTCGGCCGAGGCGCTGCTCCGGCGCGCGCTCGAGCTGGACCCGGATTTCGCGCTCGCGCACGCGGCGCTCGGCGAATGCCTGGTGCGGCGCAGTCTCGCCTGGTACGCGGGGATGGAGGTGGCCGAGCCGGCGATGGCGTATGCGCGTCGTGCGCTCGAGCTGGAACCCGATCTCTTCGAGGGGCTCCTGGTCGTGAGCATGGTGCACCGGCTCCGCGGCGAGCACGAAGCCGTGCTCCAGATGTCGGACCGCCTGAAGGCCATCAACCCGGACCACCGGGAGGCCATGACCTGGGTGGGATGGGCCTACCTCACGGTCGGCAAGCCCGAGCTGGCGCTGGCGACCCTCGAACCGATCGTCGAGCTGCATCAGGACGAATACTTTGCGCTCCAGTGGGCACTCAGCGCCTACGAGATGCTGAATCGCACCGATGACATGCGGCGCGCCACGATGACCTTGCGCGACCGGACGATCGAGCGGCTCCGCCACGAGCCCGAGAACATCCACGCGCGCTCGATCCTCGCCGCCACCCTCGTCTCCCTGAACGAGGTCGAGGCGGGCATTCAGCAGGCGGAGCGCGCCGTGGCGATGGCCCCGGATGACGGGCGCATTCGTTACAACGCGGCCTGCACCTACGCGCGCGCGGGGCTGGCGGACCGCGCGCTCGCCGAGCTGCGCGAGGGCACCCGGAATCTGCCGTCGTTCCTGACCGACTGGCCGAGAAACGACCCCGATCTCGCCAGCCTCCACGACCATCCCGAGTTCATCCGCATGTTCGGCAAGGCGGACCCCGCCTAGCGCCGCGCCGGTCAGCCGGGAGGCCCGCACGCCGCGCCGGTCCCGGCATTCGTGGCACTCGTCCGCACCCGGTTGTGGCGCTCCCCGCTGCGGCGGACGCTGCGGTCCCCCGCGTAGCCCCGAGGCCCCGCATGCCCGCACGACTCTCCAAGCGCCACCTCCTGCCGATCGCGATCGCGATCCTGCTCGCGATCCTGGCGGCGATCGCCGAGCCCGCGCTGCCCGCCGATCCTGCGGTCACCATCATCCGCGCCAGCCGGCTGGTCGACGTCGAGTCGGGCACGGTGCGCGAGAACATGCTGGTCGAGATCCGCGGCGACCGGATCACCGCGGTCCGCCAAGCCGACGGAAAGGCGCTGCCGCGCTCGGCCCAGGTGATCGCCTTGCCGAACGCGACGCTGCTCCCGGGGCTGATCGACGCGCACGTGCACCTGACGCTCGGCGCCACGCCCGACAGCAACGCGCGCGCGACGCTGCTCGCGGGCTTCACCACCGTGCAGGACCTGGGGGCGATCGACTACGGCAACCTGGCGCTGCGCGATTCGATCGCCGCCGGGCGCACGATCGGGCCGCGGATCGTCTCCTCGGGGCCGTGGCTCGGGGTCTCGGGCGGCATCTGCGACTTCCAGGGGATCGGCGTGCGCGGCGTCGAGGCGTTCCGCGCGCGGGTGCGCGAGGACGTGCGGCACGGCGCCGACCTCATCAAGGTGTGCGTCACCGGCTGGCCCCAGGAGGGGTTCGAGCACCCGGATTCGGTCGAGATCGGCGCCGACGAGCTGGCCGCCGCGATCGCCGAGGCGCATGGGGCGGGACGCAAGGTGGCGGTGCACGCGATCGGCGCGGGGGGCGTGCGGCGTGCGGTCGAGGCGGGCGCCGACCTGGTCGTGCACGGGGGCTACGAGGACGACTCGACGCTCGCTGCCATGACGCGCCGCGGCGTGTTCCTGATCCCCACGCTCGCCAGCTTCTCGCGCGGGCGCGAGACGCCGTTCGGCAAGGCGCTGTTCGACCGCATGCGCGTGATCCTCGCCAGCGGCGTGCCGATCGCGTTCGGCACCGACGCCGGCGTGATCCCCCACGGCAGGAACGCCCGCGAGTTCACGTGGATGACGCGCCTGGGCATGACGCCGCTCGCGGCCCTGCGCGCC
>DATEMP010000102.1:0-5554 GCA_035275545.1 Candidatus Eiseniibacteriota bacterium
ACGCGCGCGCGCACCAGGCGCGCTTCCGGCACGCGCTCGCGTGGCGCGACACCACGCTCCAGCCGGCACCGGTCCCCGCGGACGGCGACCAGAGCACGGTGTCGGTGGGGCGCTCCTCGCTGCCGTGGAGCGCGTTGTTCACCCACGGTCCGGTGTGGCGGCACCTGGTCGATCTCGCGGTGCCCGAGTCCTCGCTGTGCGTGGTGCCCCCCGGCAACGCCGGCCAGGGCCCGCACGCGCGCGACCACCTGTCGCGCTGGGCCAACCACGGCTACGTGCCGCTGCTGCTCGACTGGCGGCGCGTCGAGACCGCCCGGGAGACCGAGACCCGGCTCGAGCCCGGCCCGGCGGGCACCGTGGCGCCGTCGACCGGAGCGGCCCGATGAGCGGCACCGGTCAGGCGGTGGAGCGGGACGAGCTCCTGCGCCTGCTCGACCAGTCGCTCTGGGCGAACCGGGTGTGGATCGAGCACGTCTACGGTCAGCCCGACCCCGAGGCTCATCCCCGCCGGCTGCTCGCGCACATCGTGCTCGGCGAGTGCGTCTGGCTCGAGCGCGTCGCGGGCGCGCAGCAGACGCGCGACACGTTCATCGAGCTGGAGCAGGACGACCTGCTCCGGCGGCTCGACGCGAACCGGGCGACCTGCCTCGCGCTGGTCGCCACGCGGCTGGACGACGTGATCGACTTCACGCGCGCCTCGGGCGAGGCGTACCACGCGCGCGTCCGCGACGTGCTGCTCCATCTCGTGACCCACGGCTACCATCATCGCGGACAGCTCGCCGCGCACTACGCGCGCCAGGGCGAGCCCTACCCGAGCACCGACCACATCGACTGGCTGATCCGGAACCGGCTGTAGCGCGCGCCCCGGCTCAGGTGGTCGCGGCGCGGCGCGCCTTGCCGCGCGAGTAGAGCCAGGCGCCGAGCACCACCAGCGCCAGGCTCGATCCCACGATCTTGAGCACGGCGAGCGTCGGATGCTGCTCGTCCGAGGGCGGCACCACCGCCAGCACGATCGAGATCGCGGTGGTCGCGAATCCCACCACGCCGAGGAGGATCGCGACCGGGGAGCCGCCCGGCGTGCGCCGCACCTCGGGGCCGGCCGGCTCGCGCTGCAGCCGGATGTAGGCGGCGAACATGAACAGGTAGGGAATGAAGTAGACGATCACCCCCATGCCCACCAGGACGTCGTAGGCGCCCTTCACCGTGGCGCCCGCCTGGCCGAGCACGATGAACACGGCGGTGCCGGCCGCCTGGACCAGCAGCGCCACCACCGGGGTGCCCCAGCGCGGGTGGAGCCAGGCGAACGCCGGCGGCAGGTAGCGGTCGAGCCCGGCCACGAACGGAAGCCGCGCCGCGGCGGTGAGCCACGCCCCCACCCCGCCGATGTTGCTGATGGTGAGGAACAGCGCGGCGATGACCCCGGCGGAGGGCACGCCCACCACGCGCCCGGCGCGCTCGATCGCCTGGCCGAAGCCCTGGAGCGCGCTCACCTCCCGCTGCGGCAGCGTGACCAGCACCGCGGCGGTGCCGAGCACGTAGATGGCGGTGATCACGGCGCCCGAGAGCAGGATCGCGCGCGGGATGTTGCGCTTGGCGGCGGCGATCTCGCCGCCCAGCATCGACGCCGCCTCCATGCCGGAGAACGCGAACGCGATCGTGGACCAGAACACGATGTCGCGCAGCCCGGTCGCCGGCGCCAGGGTCGCGGGCGTGAACTCGGTCGCGGTGCCGCCCCGCATCCAGGCCGCGGCGGCGAGCGCCACCAGCAACGCCACCGGCACCCAGGTGGCGACGCCGCCCAGGTTGTGGAGCCACTTGCCGACGCCGAGACCCACGAGGTTGAGCACCAGGGCGATCGCGAGCGCCACCAGCGAGGCACCGATGTACCAGGCGGCGCTGTCGTTGAGGGCCGCACCCCCGGGGCCGGCGATCAGCAGCGCGTTGCCGACCGCGAAGTAGAGCAAGCCCGGGAAATAGACCAGGTTGCTCGCCCAGTACATCCAGCCGGTCATGAACCCGGCGAAGTCGCCGAACGCCCGGCGCGTCCAGACGTAGATGCCGCCCTCGTCGGGATGGCGCGAGGAGAGCTCGATCACCGCCCAGGCCATGGGCACGAAGAAGCCCGCCAGGGCGATCAGCCAGATGACCAGGGCGCTGGGTCCGGCGGCCGCGGCGCTGGCGATCCAGCGCGGGCTCACCACCGCCACCACCAGGAACAGCGTGGTGTCGGTCAGGCCCATCGTCCGCCGGAGTGACCCGCCCTTGGGGACGGCCTCGGCGGTCATGCGCTTAGAAGGCGGCGATCTCCGTGATCGCCTTCAGGACGTCGTCCTTCTGCGGCAGGATGTACTCCTCGGAACTGGGCGCATAGGCGACCATGCAGTCGAGTGCCGCCAGGCGCCGCACCGGTGCGTCGAGATCCATGAAGCACTCGGCGGCGATCTTGGCCGCGACCTCGGCGCCGTAGCCGCAGAACATCGTGTCCTCGTGGGCCACGATCACGCGGCCGGTCTTCTTCACCGAGCGGGCGATGCTCTCGAAGTCGAGCGGCTGGAGCGTGCGCAGGTCGAGGATCTCGGTCTCGATCCCCTGCTCGGCTGCTTCCTGCGCCGCCAGGTAGCTGCGCTGGACCACCGCGCCGTAGGTGACGATCGTCACGTCGTGCCCCTCGCGCACCAGGCGCGCCTTCCCGAACGGCACGGTGTAGTCCGGCCCGGGATAGGGCGACTTGGCGTAGGGCTGCCGGTAGAGATGCTTGTGCTCGAGGAACAGCACCGGGTCCTCGCTCCGGAGCGCGGTGCGCAGGAGACCGTTGGCGTCCATCGCGGTGCTCGGGATCACCACCCGGACGCCCGGGCAGTGGGCGAAGATGCTCTCGCCGCACTGGCTGTGGTACGGCGCCCCGCCCTGGAGATACCCGCCGTAGGCGGTGCGGATGATGACCGGCGCCGAGAACGCGTTGTTCGAGCGCCAGCGCAGATTCGAGAGCTCGTTCCTGATCTGCATCATCGCCGGCCAGATGTAGTCGAAGAACTGGATCTCGACCACCGGGCGCAGCCCCAGCGTGGCGAGGCCGATCGCGCGGCCGACGATGTTGGCCTCGGCGAGCGGCGAGTTGTAGACGCGCTTGCCGCCGTAGAGCTTCTGGAGGCCCCAGGTGACGCCGAACACGCCGCCCTTGCCCTTGGTCTCGCCCAGCACCTCCTCGAGCGAGGCGTCGGCGATGTCCTCGCCGAACATGATGATGCGCGGGTCGCGCTTCATCTCGTCACGCAGGCAGTAGTTGACCAGCTGGAGCAGCGTCTCCAACTGCTGCGGCTGCTCGATCTTCGGCTCGACCGCGAAGCGGTCCGAGGTCGGGTCGACGTTGGGCGAGTAGACGAACTCGAGCACCCGCTTGGGATCGGGCTGCTTGCCCTGCAGCGCCTCGTCGCTGGCGCGGCGGATGTCGGCCTGCACCTCGGCGTGGATGCGCTCGAGACCGGTCTCGTCGGTGAGCCCCTCCTCGACCAGGAAGCGCCCGTAGGTGACGATGCAGTCGCGCTGCGCCTCCGCGTCCCGCTCCACCTTGGACTTGTACTTGGACTCGTCGTCCGACATCGAGTGCGAGTAGGGGCGCGTCACCAGCGCGCGCACGAACGCCGGTCCCTTGCGGGCGCGGCAGTGCGCGACCGCCTCCTTGAGCACGCCGTAGGACTCGACCGGGTCGCAGCCGTTGATCTCCCCCACCCAGAAGAGGTTCGGGAAGTTCTTCACCAGGCTCGCGACGTTGCCGCCCGCGGTCTGCACCGAGACCGGCACCGAGATCGCGTAGCCGTTGTCCTCGACCAGGAAGATCACCGGCAGCTTGAGGTTCGAGGCGGTGTTCATCGCCTCCCAGAACTCGCCCTGGCTGGTGGTGCCGTCGCCGGTGGTGACCAGCACCACCTCGTCGCCCTGGAACCGCCCGCGGAGTGCTGCGGCGTCGACCTCGAGGTCCTTGGTCTTGACCAGCGCCTCGGCCGCGCCGACCGACTGGAGGAACTGGGTCCCGGTCGGGCTGCTCTGGGAGACGATGTTGAGCTTCTGGTGGCCCCAGTGGCTCGGCATCTGCCGGCCGCCCGAGTTGGGGTCGGTCTCGGCGGCGACCGCCGAGAGCAGCATCTCCTTGGGCGACATGCCGAGCTGCAGGCACAGGGCCCGGTCCCGGTAGTAGGGGTAGAACCAGTCGTGCCCGGCGCGCAGCAGCTTGCCGGCCGCCGCCAGGACCGCCTCGTGCCCGGCGCCCGAGATCTGGAAGAAGATGAGATTCAGCTTCTTGAGCCGGATCTCCTCGTCGTCCAGCCGCCGCGACGTGACCATGGTGCGGTAGAGCCCCAGCAGGTCGTCCTGCGTGAGGCCGTGATAGCGGGCGGGCGTGGTCGCCGGCGTGCGCACCGTCGCCATGCGGGGTTCCTCCGGTCGTTCGGGTACGAGGCAGCGCCAAGCGTACCCGAGCGCGCGCGGCGGCGGCAACCGTGGCCTCGCGCTGTCGGACGCGGGCGTTGCGGCGCGGCCTGCGGAGTGCCATTTTCCCCCGGGCCTGCGAGAGGAACGCCGTCGATGCCGAACCCCACCACGTCCGCCACCACCCGCACGATGACGCGGCCCTCCGGGCGCGCCGCATCCGGCCGGCGCCTGCTCGAGACCGGCCAGACCGTGGTGAGCCCCGAGAGCCGCGCCCACTACACGGTCGAGCGCCTGCTCGGCGAAGGCGGATTCGGGCAGGTGTTCCTCGCGAGCCGCAGCGGCCCGCGCCCCGCTCCCGCGACCGTGTGCATCAAGGTGAGCGCCCGCATCGACGGCTGGCTGCGCGAGGCCTACTTCGGCCAGCTGCTCGACGGACACCCGCGTGCGATCCGGGTGTTCGAGGCGTTTCCGCTGCTCCAGCCGGGCGGCACGCTCCTCTACTGCCTGGCGATCGAGTACGCGCGGCACGGTGACCTGAGCGCCTTCCTGCTGCGCGCCCGCAAGGGATGGCCCGAGCGCAAGACCCGGCGCGAGATCGCGGGCGTGCTCGAGGTGCTGCGCAAGCTCCACCGCGGGCAGATGCTCCACCGCGACCTCACGCCCCTCAACGTGTTCGTGTGCGACGGGCCGTGTCTCAAGCTCGGCGACTTCGGCATCGTCCGGCACCAGAGCGACCGGCGCGGCATCACCGCCGGAACCATGAACGCGATGACCGCCCCCAGCGACATCCTCTCGGGCGCGGTTCCGAAGTGGCAGGCGCGCGACGACGTCTACCAGGTGGGGCAGCTCGTCGGCATGCTGGTGCGCGGCGACGCGCGCGCGCGCATCCGCACGTCGGACGTGCGCCGCCTCGAGTGCAGCGATCACCTGAAGGAGATCGTCCATCGCTGCATCGGCGAGCGTCGCAAGCGCTACGAGAGCGCGGACGAGCTCATCGAGGCGCTGAACCATCGCCCCGCCCCGCTCAAGACCGGGCGGATCCGGAGCCTGAAGGGCGTGCACCTGGCGTTCACCGGCAGGCTCGGGCGGCCGCGGGCGACGGCCGCGCGCGCCGCGAAGCGCGCCG
>DATEMP010000103.1:0-18324 GCA_035275545.1 Candidatus Eiseniibacteriota bacterium
TGAGCAGCGCGCGCGGCTCCGCGCGCACGCCCTGGCCGTGGGCGAGATGGCAGGGGTCGTGGTAGGCGATGCGCAGCGGTCGCGCGGGGTCGCGCTGCGAGCGCAGCGTCACCGAGGGCTCGGGGAGCCCGACCTCCGCCAGCACCTGCGCGAGATCGCGCACCCGCCTGGCAAACGCCACGGCACCCGCGTCGTCGTGCAGCATGTGGCCGGCCTCCTTGAGCGCCGCGCCGCACCCGGCCGAGTCGGTGACCACGTAGTCGAGCTCGCGCGCGTCGAACGCGGCGACATTGAGGCCGGCGAGCGTGCGCGCGTCGGACCTCAGCCCCGCGTGCGCGTGGAGCGCGCCGCAGCACGACTGGGCGGCGGGGACGTCGACCCGGCAGCCCGCGAGCACCAGCAGCCGCACCGCCTCGTGGTTGACCCGCGGGAACATGACGTCCATGACGCACGAGGTGAAGAAGCCGACCCGCGCCTTCGCGGCTCCCGCGGGATGGAAGATCAGCCCGTCCGCCCGCGTCTCCATGCGCGCGCCTGCGGGCAGCCGCGCCGCCACCCGCGCGAGTGCCCGCTCGCCGCGCGGCGCGATCGCGGGCGTCATCGCGTAGCCCTGGCGTGCGAACGCAGGGAGCAGGCGTGCCGCGAGCCCCGAGCGCATGAACGCCGCGATCGGCGGGCTCTGGCCCAGGCGCATCAGGTCGGCGGCCAAGTGCATGCGTGCGCGGTCGGGCACCACGGCGCGCAGCACCCAGGTGCCGAGGCGGCTGAGCGGCGTCTCCTGCACCGCGCGGCGGCTTAGCTGCCCGCGCGTCTCCTCGAGCAGGCGTCCGTACGGCACGCCCGCCGGGCACACGGTCTCGCACGCCCGGCAGCCCAGGCAGTTGTCGAGGTGCTCGATCAGCGGATCGCTCGGGGCGATGCGCCCCTCGGCGAGCCCGCGCATGAGGTAGAGGCGGCCGCGCGGCGAATCGGGCTCGATCTTGAGCTCGCGGTAGGTGGGGCACGCCGTCAGGCACAGCCCGCAGTGGATGCAGGTGTTGAGATCGCGGCGGCCGGGCGGGTCGTCGGCGTCGAACCAGGACGCGGTCGCGCGCGCGATCGGGAGCGGGTCGTTGCTCATGCGCGCAGCATAGCATCCGCGCTGGTGCGGGCACGGCGCGCACCGGTCGCGCGAACCCGCCCGTTCGTGAAGCGGCCCTTCTCTTCCGCGTCTTGCACGGCGATAGTGCGGACGTCGCCGCTCCGCGATCCTCCGAATCGCAGAAGCGAGACCGGGCGCTGCATCCAGGACACACTCACCGGAGGGATCCGCATGTTCTCGGAAGTGGGATTTCGACTCGTCGGCGGCGACAACCCTCTGATCCTGGTGCCCGCGAACGTCAACGACCGCGGCCCGTACGAGTTCATCCTCGACACCGGTGCCGGCACCTCGTTGCTCTCGCCGAGGCTCGCCGAGCGGCTCGGCATCACCGCGAACGGAGCGCGCGAGGGCCAGGGCGCTGCCGGCAAGGTCTCGGTGTCGCTCGCCACCGCTGACTCGCTCGCGGTGGGCGGCGCCCGGCGCGCGCCCATGCCGATCGCGATCACCGCCGAGCTGGACCGGATCGGCGCCGCGGTCGGGCAGCCGATCGACGGCGACATCGGCTACGACTTCCTCAAGGCGTTCCGCGTCACCATCGACTATCGCAAGCGACTGGTGCGGCTGGTCCAGGGCTCCTACGAAGCCGCCGGGCCCGCCAGCCTGCTGCGCACCGAAGTGGCCTTCAAGCTCGCCGGCCCGGTGAAGCCGCTGGTGCTGGTCCCGGCGTTCGTGAACGGGCGCGGGCCGCACACGTTCGTGGTCGACACCGGCGCTTCGGCGACCGTCATCTCGCCCCGGCTCGCCGACGCGCTCCAGATCGCTTCCACCGCGCCCGAGACCATGACCGGCGCGGGCGGGGTCATGCAGGCCACGGTCGGACGCGCGACCTCGCTCGTGGTGGGGGGTGCGGTGCTCACCGATCTCTCGGTGGTGATCGCCGACTTCCTCGACGACCTGAGCCGCACCGTGGGCACCACCCTGGACGGCATCGTCGGCTACAACTTCCTGCGCAACTTCCGGGTCACGCTCGACTATCCGAACGGGGTGCTGTGGCTGATGAAGTCGACCTGATGCTCTGAAGTGCGGCCGCCGATACCACCGTCATGAGGCATGCCCTGCTCCTGACGATCCTGGTGGCGGCGTCCGCGCCGGCGGCGCTCGCGGCACCCGAGCCCCCCTACAAGGCCGTGCGGCTGGACGACGAGCGTCGCGTCGTGGTCCAGGCTCCGTCCGGGCAGTGGTTCGTGTTCTCGGGCCGGGCGATGTGCGACGACCCCAAGCTGACGCCGGATGGCCGGACCGTGGGGTATCGCGTGCTGCGGCGGATCCCGCCCTCGGCCGATTCGATCCCCACCACCGAGGTCGCCGAGGAGCTGCGCATCCACGCGCCGGGGCGTCCTATTCGTCGCATCGTTCCCGGCGGCTACATCCGTTCGTGGAGGTTCTGGAGCGACGGCCGTCAGGTGGCGCTCTACAGCGGTGGGCTCCACTTCGCGGGGTTCTACGTGCTCTACGACATCGCCAGCGGCCGCGATCTCTATTTCGCCTCGGACCCGGTGACCTCACGCAGCCCCGGCTGGGTACGCGGGCTCGCCCCCTGAATCACCGCTTCGGGCGCGTCTTCTCCGGCCTTCCTTCGTTGTCCTGCTTCTCCTCCTGCTCCTCCGTCTCGGCGTGGAACACGTGCAGGACCCGGTGCAGGACCGGGGCGAAGATCACGCCGACGCTGGTGAGCAGCGCGACGCCACTGTAGAGCGCGTACACCGAGGCGAACCACTTGCCTCCGGTCCGGGTCACCGGATCGACCGGGCCCATGCCGCCCAGGATCATCGAGGCGTTGAGGAGCGCGTCGAGCCAGTCGAGGCCCACCAGCCAGTGGTAGCCCGCGACCCCCACCGCCAGCGAGATCCCGAGCACCTGGCCGCCCAAGGCCAGGCTGCGCAGCAGCCGGCTCCGGAACACCTTCCGGGGCGCGACCGGCTGATGGCGGCGCTCGAACTTCACGGGACCAGCACCAGCTTTCCGAAATGCTCGCGCGCCTCGATGCGCTCGTGGGCGCGGCGCGCCTCGGCGAGCGGGAGGGCCGAGTCGACCACCGGCTCGAGCCGTCCGTCGCGCACGAAGCGCAGCACCTCGATGAGCTCGGCGCGGCGGCCCATCCACGATCCGAGCAGCGCGAGGTGGCGGCCGAACAGCGTGTTCACGTCCAGCGCCACTTTGCCGCCCGCGGTCGCCCCGCAGGTCACGAGCCGGCCGTCGCGCGCCAGGCACGCCACCGCCTGCTCGAACACCGCGCCGCCCACGTGCTCGAACACCACCTCGACGCCCTTCTTGGACGTGAGCTCCCGCACCTGGGTCGCGAACTCGCCGCCGGCGTGGCTCACCACCTCGTGCGCCCCGAGCGCGCGCAGGCGCTCGAGCTTGGCCTCGTTCCCGGCGGTGGCGATGACACGCGCGCCCAGGAGCCGCGCGATCTGCACCGCGGCACTCCCGACGCCGCTGCCGCCGCCGATCACCAGGCAGTCCTCGCCGGGGCGGAGCTTCGCGCGCCCGACCAGCATGTGCCAGGCGGTGAGGAACACCAGCGGCACCGCGGCCGCCTCGGTCCAGTCGAGGCCGTCGGGGTAGGGGAGGCAGTTGCGGCCCGGCACCGTGACCTGCTCGGCGTAGCCGCCGTTGCGCCGCCGCCCCAGCACGTCGTACTGGCGGCACAGGTGATCGTCGCCGGCGTGGCACGCCGCGCACACGCCGCAGGAGAGAGTCGGGCACACCAGCACGCGATCGCCGGGGCTCACGTGACGCACCAGTGCTCCCACGTCGCGCGCGATGCCCACCACGTCGTTGCCGAGGATGTGCGGCATCTCGATGTCGAGCCCGCGCAGCCCCTGGCGCACCCACAGGTCGAGGTGGTTGATGCCGCACGCCTTGACCTCGATCCGCACCTCGTCGGCCGCCGCGACCGGGTCGGGCATCTCGCGCAGCTCGAGCACCTCGGGCCCGCCGTACCGCTCGAACACCACCGCCTTCACGAGGCGCCTCCTACTCGTCGAGGAGCACGGTGGACTCCTGGTAGAAGCGCACCTGTCGCTGGAGCATCTTCTCCCGCAGCCATTCCGCGAGCCAGCGGTTCTTCTCCTCGACCGGGGTCGCGGCGTCGGCGAGCTTCTCGAGCGGCATGTTGATGCGCAGCGCCCGCCACGCGATGACGTGGCGGGTGATGCCGGCCGGCAGCCGGGCGCCGCTGGTGGCGATCTCGATCACCTCGGCGGGCTCGAAGTGCGGGAACACCACCAGCGCCGTGACGTCCCCGTGCTCGGCGTGGGCGTCGGCGAACGAGTCGCTCGCCCAGCGGTAGAAGCGCGTCCGGGCCCGGTAGCCGTCGACCACCCCGTTGAGCACCGCATTGCGCTCGGTGAGCCCGGTGCCTCCGTAGAGCGCGAGCGCGCGTGCGCCGGGCAGCGCCACCACGGCGATCGCCTCGCGGCGCGCGAGCACGGCGCGCGCGTGGTTCAAGTCGGTGCTCAGGCAGGCGAGGTCCGGGATGGCGTCGAGCGCGCGCTCGAGCCGGTCGGCGGGGAAGTCGCTGAGCGCGTGATGCCAGGTGGTGAGCCGCACGCCGGGATCGTCGTAGCTCACCACCTGGACCACCATGTGCGGCAGCCCCGCGGCCGCCGCCGCGGTCGCGCGGTTGGCACCGTCCAGCACCACGAACCGGTCTTCGCCGAGCGGCGTCACCACCGGGGGGTTGCGCAGGATGCCCTGCCCGCGCAGCAGCTCGAGCAGCGGTCCCGAGCGGCTCGGGTCGTGCTGCTCGTGCGGCACCAGGGAGTCCACGGGCACGAAGCGCAGATCGGGCATCCGGAGCCGCGGGGCATCGTCCGTGGACATGGCGGCGGGGAATCTACTACAAGTCTTTGACTTCCGAGGGCCAGCCGTCGAGCGGCGGGGCCACGCCGGGGCGCTGAAATGCCGCGTCGGTCGCCGGGGGTCGCGGCGCGGCGGCGGAGCAGTTAGCATGCAGCAACCGTGCGGCCCCGCAGCGCGTAGGTGACGCGTTCCAGTCGATCGGGTTTGCCGCCCGTGCAACCGACCTCCTGCCTCATCCGGTGCAGGCACGCACCGCCATTTCCCTTCCGAACCAAGGAGCCATTCATGGTACGCAGATTCCTGGCGGGGATCGCACTCCTCGCGCTGCT
Source organism: Candidatus Eiseniibacteriota bacterium (assembly GCA_035275545.1). GTDB lineage: Bacteria > Eisenbacteria > RBG-16-71-46 > RBG-16-71-46 > RBG-16-71-46 > WS-11. Next base: position 5,278 of record DATEMP010000103.1, read on the forward strand.
CGCCCCGATCGCGTCGGCGCAGACCGCCGACGAGCTGGTCACCAAGAACATTGCCGCCAAGGGCGGCCTCGAGAAGCTCAAGGCGATCAACAGCTCGCGCGCGACCGGCCGCATGGTGGCGGGGCCCGGTATGGAGTTCCCGTTCACGATGGTGAACAAGCGCCCGAACAGCACCCGCATCGAGTTCAACGTGCAGGGGATGACGGGCATCCAGGCGTACGACGGCAAGACTGCGTGGATGTCGATGCCGTTCATGGGCAAGAAGGACCCCGAGCCGATGGCGGCTGACGAGGCCAAGATGTTCGAGGAGCAGGCGGATTTCGACGGGCCGCTCGTCGACTACAAGGCCAAGGGCCACAGCATCGAGCTGGTGGGCAAGGAGCAGGTGGAAGGCGCCGACGCCTACAAGCTCAAGCTGACGCTCAAGAACGGTGACGTGCGCTACATCTACCTGGATGCCGAGACCTACCTCGAGATCAAGATGGAAGCCAAGCGCATGGTCCGCGGCTCCGAGATGGAAGGCGAGAGCTACCTCGGCGACTACAAGGAAGTAGGCGGGATCATGATGGCGCACTCGATGGAGAGCGGCGCCAAGGGCAACCCGCAGCGCCAGAAGCTCATCATCGACAAGGTGGAGATGAACGTCGACCTCGCGGACAACCTGTTCGCCATGCCTGCCGCCGCGGCGGGAGCCGACTCGGCGGCGACGGCCGCGAAAGGTGGTACGACGGGCGCCACGAAGGATGCGGGCAAGACGGCGGTCAAGACCGCGGACGCTGCCGGCAAGTCCGCCAAGAGCGTCGCGGCGGCGAAGGCCGACTCCGCGAAGGCAGGCAAGAAGAAGCCGTAACCGTGGGGGCGGCGCCAGCCGCCCCTTCTTCATCCCCCTCCGATCGGGAGTGACTCCCATGTGGCCGAGATCGACCCTGTGCGCCGTCGTCCTGGCGGCGCTGGTGACTCCGCACGTCACCCGCGCCCAGGACGTCAAGATCGACTCCGAGACCTTCAGCGGACTCCAGCCCCGTAACATCGGCGCCGCAGCCATGTCGGGCCGCATCGCCGCGCTCGACGCGGTCGAGGGAGACCGGCTCACGCTCTACGTGGGGGCGGCGGCGGGCGGCGTGTGGAAGTCCGTGGACGGCGCGGTCAGCTTCAAGCCGGTGTTCGACAAGCACAACCAGTCGATCGGGGCGATCGCGATCGACCGCTCGGACGTGAAGACCGTGTGGGTCGGCACCGGCGAGTCGTGGGTGCGCAACAGCGTCTCGGTCGGCGACGGCATCTACAAGACCACCGACGGCGGCGACAACTGGACGCGCATGGGCCTCGAGCAGAGCGAGCGCATCGCCCGCATCGTCATCGACCCGCAGCACAGCGACACGGTGTACGTCGCCGCCACCGGGCACCTGTGGGACGCGCATCCGGAGCGCGGCGTCTACCGCACGCGCGACGGGGGCAAGACCTGGCAGCGGGTGCTGTTCGTCGACGACAAGACCGGGTGCGCCGACATCGCCATGGATCCGTCGGATCCCAAAACGCTCTACGCCGCGATGTGGCAGTTCCGGCGCACCGCGTACTCGTTCAGCTCCGGCGGCCCGGGCAGCGGCCTCTACAAGAGCACCGACGGCGGCGACACCTGGAAGAAGCTCACCGCCGGGCTGCCCGCCGGCGAGCTGGGCCGGATCGCGGTCTCGGTCTCGCCCGCCCGGCCCTCGCGCGTCTACGCGTTCGCCGAGGCCAAGAACGGCGCCATGCTGCGCTCGGACGACCGCGGCGAGACCTGGACCACCATGAGCACCGCGGCGGGCATCATCTCGCGGCCGTTCTACTTCGCCTACGTGATCGCCGACCCCGGCGACGCGAACCGCGTCTACAAGCCGGGCACCAACCTGTACGTGAGCGACGACAGCGCCAAGACCTTCAGCACAATCGGCGGCGGCGTGCACAGCGACTACCACGCCATGTGGATCAATCCCGCCGACACCGACGAGATGCTGGTGGGGACCGACGGCGGCGTCTACGCGTCGGCCGACCGCGGCAACACCTGGCGGTTCATCGGGTCGCTGCCGGTCTCCCAGTTCTACCACGTCAGCTACGACATGGAGTGGCCGTACAACGTGTACGGCGGGCTTCAGGACAACGGCTCCTGGACCGCGCCGTCGCGCAAGCCGGGCGGGATCGCGAACCGTCACTGGCGCGTGCTGGGCGGCGGCGACGGCTTCTGGGCGTTCGCCGACCCCACCGACAACAACATCACCTACGTCGAGTACCAGGGCGGCAACATCCTTCGGGTCAGCAAGGCGACCGGCGAGACCAAGGAGATCAAGCCGTTCCGCGCCAAGGACGAGCCCGAGTACCGCTTCAACTGGAACGCGCCGATCCACATGAGCCCGACCCGCCCGGGCACGATCTACCTCGGCTCCCAGTTCCTGTTCCGGTCGCGCGACCGCGGCGACACGTGGGAACGGATCTCGCCGGACCTTTCGACCAACGATCCGCTCCGGCAGAAGCAGAAGGAGTCGGGTGGGCTGACGCTCGACAACTCGTCGGCCGAGAACCACACGACCATCTTCACCATCGCCGAGTCGCCGAAGAACTCCGAGGTGGTGTGGGTGGGCACCGACGACGGCAACGTGCAGGTGTCCCGCGACGGGGGCAAGTCGTGGACGCTCGTGAGCAAGAAGATCCCGGGGCTGCCGCCCAATACCTGGGTGACCTGCGTCGAGCCGGGCCACTTCGACGAGGGCACCGCGTACGCCACATTCGACGGCCACTGGACCGGCGACATGAAGACCTACGTCTACCGCACCACCGACTTCGGCAAGACCTGGACGAACATCGGGAGCGCCGACCTCAAGGGGTTCGCGCACGTGGTCCGCGAGGATCTCGTCAAGCCGGACATCCTGTTCCTCGGCACCGAGTCGGGCCTGTTCATCTCGATCGACGGCGCCAAGCAGTGGTCGCAGCTCAAGGGCGAGTTCCCGAACGTCCCGGTGCGCGACCTTGCGATCCACTCGCGCGATCACGACCTGCTGATCGCCACGCACGGGCGCGGCATCTGGATCCTGGACGACCTCACCGCCGTGCGCGCCCTCGACGCGGGGGTGCTCGCCTCCGAGGCGCGCATCCTGCCTTCGCGGCCCTCGGTCATGGCCATCCCGTCGAGCGAGCAGCGGTTCGAAGCCAGCGAGTACCGCGGGCGCTCGCTGGAGGATGCCACCGCGGTCACATACTACCTCAAGAAGCGTCACATGTTCGGCGACCTGAGGCTGGACGTGTACGACCCCAAGGGGCAGCTCGTCACCTCGACGCCGGGCGGCAAGCGCCGCGGCCTGAACCGCGTCGCGTGGTCGACGCGCCTCAAGGCGCCCAAGGTGCCGCCGGCGAGCAACCTGGTGCCGCAGGCGTTCGCGTTCCAGGGTCCGCAACTCGGCGAGGGCACGTACACGGTGCGACTGGTGCGGGGCAACGACACGCTGCGGTCCGAGGTGCAGCTGGTCGCCGATCCGCGCTCACCGCACACCGCCGAGGACCGCGCGGCGCAGCGCGAGGTGGCGTTCCGTCTCTACCGCGACCTCGAGCGCCTCACCTACATCGTCGACGCGATCGTCGACGCGCGCGACCAGGCGCGCTCCCGGGCCGGGAAGCTGCCCAAGGGCGACGCGCTGGCGAAGCGGCTCACCACCGCATCCGACCGCCTCGACGACCTGCGGCGCTCGCTGGTCTCGGTGCGCGAAGGGGGCGCGATCGCGGGCGACGAGAAGCTGCGCGAGAACCTCGGCAAGCTGTACGGAGGCGTGAACGGCTACGAGGGCCGCCCCACGAACTCCCAGCTCCGCTACGCGGAGGTGCTCGACGGCGAGCTGACCGCGGCGCAGGCCCAGCTCGAGACCATCACCTCCAAGGAGCTGTTGGCGCTGAACGCCGGCCTCGAGGGGCGCAAGGTCGAGCCGGTCAAGCTCATGTCGCTCGCGGACTGGCAGAAGAAGCAGGAGCGGAACTAGCTCCTCACATCCCCAGGAGTCCGTCGCCGGGCTAGCGGCGCTTCTTCACCGGCTTGGGCCTGGCGGCGGGCTTCGCGGGCTTGGACGCCGGCTCCGTGATGCCCGCGATCCGGTTGAGCATCGCCTTGAGCTCGGGCGCCGGCATCCATTTCCCGCGCAGCGCCACGCCGGCGATCCGGCGCGTGGCGCGGATGTCCTTGCGCGGATCCGCCTCGAGCAGCACGAGGTCGGCGCGCTGCCCGACCGCCACGGTGCCGAAGGTATTTGCCCCGCGCAGGAACTCCGCGGCGTTCGCGGTCGCCATGCGCAGCGCCTGGTAAGGGGTGAGTCCGGCCGCCACCAGGTTGGCGAGCTCGTCGTGGAGTGAGAACCCGGGCGGTGTCGCCGAGACCGGCGTGTCCGTGCCGGCCAGCAACTTCACGCCGTCCTGCTGGAGGATCTTCGTGAGCCGCTCGAGCGCCGCGTAGCTGCCACGCTGGCCGGTGATGTTGCCCCTGGAGAAGGGCGCCTTGAGGTAGGTGTTCCGCCCCGGCTGCCACTCGGCGACGATCCCGCGCGGCACGTACTTCATCTCCGGCCGGGCGAGGATCGAATCCAGGTTCTCGATCTGGTAGCTGATGTTCTTGTAGCAGGAGAGGGTCGGCATGAGCCACATCCCGGTGGCCTTCATGCGGCCCGCCGCGTAGTGGAACATGCTGTCGAACTCCGCCCGGCTGGCCGGCGCCGGGCGCTCGAACAGCAGGTAGGCGTAGATGAACTCCTCGGCGTGCGCGACCACGTCGTGACGCTCGTCGACCATGGTCTCGAAGCCCAGGTTGCGCGGCGCGTGTCCGATCACCCGCATCCCCTCGCGGTGGGCCGAGGTCATGAGCTGGTGGTACGAGGCCTCGTCCAGGTCGCCGTGCATCTTGATGAAGTCGTAGCCGGCGAGACGCTGGTCGACCACCGCGCTGTCGACCTGGAACGGCGTGCTCACGAACGGCGGGTTCACGTAGAAGCCGCTGGTGTAGATGAGCGGCGCGATCACGCCGCCCCTGGCGATGCTGTCGCGCAGCGCGAGGTGCTCCGGCAGCCCGAGCAGGTTGAGCACCGTGGTGACGCCGTTGGCGACGAACAGCTTGAGCATCGCCGGGTTGTCGTCCCGCTCCCTCAGGTAGCGCAGGTGGACGTGCATGTCGCACAGGCCGGGCATCAGGAATTTGCCGCGTCCATCCACGCGGCGCGTGCGGGCGTCGAGGCGCATGGTCGCCGCCCGGCCGATCGAGGCGATGCGTCCGTCGCGCACGATCACGGTGCGGTGCGCGAGCACGGTGTCGCGGTCCATGGGGATGACGCTCACGTCCACGAACGCGATCGGCGCGGGATCGAGCGGGACCGCCGGCGGCGCGGCGGCCCGCGCGGCGCCGGCATGGGACGACACGATCGCGGCCAGCGAGACGAGCAGGGTGAGGGCGCGCTTCACGGGTACACCTCCAGATCCTTCGCGGCCTTCACCACACCGTCATACCCGCGCTGGACCTCGCGCACCAGGCCGGGATCGTCGGTACCCCAATGGAGTAGATGATAGAGCACGAGCAGCCTCGGTTTCGCGCGCGAAGCGAGCGCCGCGAGCTCGGTGGTGGACGTATGGGCATCGGCGTGATAGCGCTGCCACTCGGGCGGCCGCGTGGCAAAGCGATCGGCCGAGTAGACCTCGTGCACCAGGATGTCGCAGCCGCGGCAAGCCTCGATCAACGCGTCGTTTGGCCGCGTGTCGCCGGAGACCACCACCACCTGGCCGGCGCTCTCGAACCGGTAGGCGAACGCGTGGCGCCAGTTGGCGTGCTGGACCGCGTAGGCGGTCACCGCCACGTTCGCGTCGCGGTAGACCGGCCCCGCCGCGATCTCGTGGGCGTTCACCCGCCACCCCTCGCTCGGATCCGGCTCGAGCCCGGTGCTCCGCACGCGGATGTCCTCCGCGTACGCCTCGAGCAGGTGCCCGGTCATCGCCCGCACGCCGGGCGGGCCGTGCACCTCGAGCGGCTCGCGGCGGCCCTGCACCCACGGGGTGAGCATGAGATCTGGGAGCCCGACCGTGTGGTCGGAGTGGAGGTGGGTGATGAAGACGATCCCGAGCTTCGCGGGCGCGAGCGCCGCGATCCCGTTCCGCTCCGCGGCCGCGGCGCGCCGCACCAGGCCCGGGCCGCAGTCGACCAGGTAGGCGCGGTCTCCGGCGATCACCGCCACGCACGGCCCGGAGCGCTCGGGATCGGGATTGGGCGTCCCGCACCCGAGCATGACCACCCGCATCAGATCAGCGCTTGGACGCCGGGGCCGCCCGGCCGCTCTCGAAGTACGACTGCTTGAGCCGGGTCATGAGCTCGTCGCGCCGGTGGTAGATGCGCTTGCGCGGGCGCGGCGCGTGGCGCGCGAGCGCGTAGTGGGTGAGGAGCGGCAGACCGATCGTGGAGTCGCAGTAGCAGATCACCGTGCCCGGGAGCTGATCGGGATCGATCTTGCCCCAGCTCACCGCTTCGCCGGGGGTCGCGCCCGAGAGGCCGCCGGTATCGGGGCGCGCGTCGGTGATCGCCAGGAAGTAGTCGTGCCCCTTCTCGGCGATCCCGAGCACTTCCTGGATCTGCGGCTCGGTCTGGAGCAGGAAGTTCTTGGGGCTTCCGCCGCCCAGCACCCACACCGCGCTCTTGCCGCCCTTGGCCTTGGCGTCCCACACGATCGACGCGGTCTCGTTGACGTCCGCGTTGACGTCGAGCAGCAGCCGGTTGCCCTCGAGCGCCTTGGCGGCGATGTTCATGCCGATCGACGAGTCCCCGGGCGACGAGGTGTAGATGGGAACGCCGAACTCCCAGGCGGCCGCGAGCAGCGAGCGCCGCGAGAGCCCGAGTGCCTCCTCGCGCGCGCGCACGTACTTGCCGCACAGGAAGTGGAACTCCGCGGTGCTCATGGTGCGCTGGAACTCGGGGCCGGCGATCACCTCGCGGAAGAACGCGTCGGTGTCGAGCAGCACCGAGTAGTCGAAGAAGATGTCGTAGATCCGCACCACGCCGTGCTCGCGCAGCTCGACGTCGTCCGCCTGCCAGGTGCCGCGGTGCATCGAGAGCCCGATGCCGAAGTGGACGTCGTGGTAGAGGTTGGCGCCGGTCGATACGATCCAGTCCACGAAACCCGCCTCCATGAGCGGGATGATCGCGCTCATGCCGAGCCCGGCGGGGGTGAGCGCGCCGGTGAGCGAGAGCGCCACCGTGACGTCGTCCGCGAGCATGCGCTCGACCAGCAGCTGCGCGCCCTCGCGCAGCCGCGCCGCGTTGTAGGCGAGGAACGCCTGCTCGATCAGCTCCGCGGCGTTCTCCTTGCCGGTGATCGCCTTGGGATCGATGCGCGGGCCCGAGAGGTGGGACTTCGAATCCTTGTCGTGACTCATGTCGGCTCCTGGTGTGAAACGCGCTGCCGCAAAGAGGGACGCACGATAGCCGACCCGCGGGACGGGCCCAACCCGAATCTGATGTAGACTCGGGTTCTGTTCTGTCGGCCGCGTCTCGCCCGGACTCCGGAGCCCCCCAGATGACGCCGGACATCGATCTCACCTCGATTCACACGATCCGCACGCTGGCGATGGACGCGGTGCAGAAGGCCCGCTCCGGGCACCCCGGCACCCCCATGGCGCTGGCGCCGGTCGCCTACACGCTCTGGCAGAAGCGGCTGCGCTACGACGTCGAAGATCCGCTGTGGCCGGATCGCGACCGGTTCGTGCTCTCGGCCGGGCATGCGTCGATGCTGCTCTACGCGCTGCTCCACCTCGCGGGCGTGCGCGAGGTCGACCCGGTGACCGGGAAGCCCGGCGGTCTCGCGGTCTCGATGGAGGAGATCCAGCGCTTCCGCCAGCTCGGCAGCCGCACCCCCGGGCATCCCGAGCACGGGCACACGCCGGGCGTCGAGACCACCACCGGTCCGCTGGGGCAGGGGGTGGGCAACAGCGTCGGTATGGCGATTGCCTCGCGGTGGCTGGCCGCCCGCTACAACCGGCCGGGCTTCGAGCTCTTCACGCACTGCGTCTACGCGCTCGCGAGCGACGGCGATCTCATGGAGGGGGTCTCGCACGAGGCCGCCTCGCTCGCCGGCCACCTGGCGCTCGACCACCTGTGCTGGATCTACGACAACAACCGCATCACGATCGAGGGCTCGACCGATCTCGCCTTCAGCGACGACACCGCGACGCGCTTCGCCGGCTACGGCTGGCACGTCGAGCACGTCACCGACGCCAACGACACCGCGGCGCTCGAGCGGGCGCTGGGCGCCTTCCCGCGCAGCGACGGCAAGCCGGTGCTGATCATCGTCGACAGCCACATCGGCTGGGGCGCGCCGCACCGGCAGGATACGAGTGCTGCGCACGGCGAGCCGCTGGGGGAGGACGAGGTGCGCGGCGCCAAGCGCTTCTACGGCTGGCCGGAGGACGCGCAGTTCCTGGTACCGGACGGCGTGCGCGAGCGCTTCGCGGCCGGGATCGGCGCGCGCGGCGCGAAGCTGCACGGGGCATGGCGTGAGACGTACGCCGGCTATCGCGCGAAGTACCCGCACGAGGCGGACGAGCTCGAGCGTATGCGCGCCCGGTGCCTGCCCGACGCCTGGAGCGACGGCATCCCGGGCTTCGCCGCGGACGCCAAGGGCATGGCGACCCGCGAGTCCTCGGGCAAGGTGCTCGAGGCGGTGGCGAAGAACCTCCCGTGGCTGATCGGCGGCTCGGCCGATCTTGCGCCTTCGACCAAGACGCTGCTCACCTTCGAGGGCACCGGCACCTTCAGCGCCCGCGACCACGGCGGCCGCAACTTTCACTTCGGCGTGCGCGAGCACGGCATGGGCGCGGTGCTCAACGGGCTCGCGCTCTCGGGGCTCAGGCCCTACGGCGCCAGCTTCCTGATCTTCAGCGACTACGGCCGCCCGTCGCTCCGGCTCGCGGCACTCATGGGGCTGCCGGTCATCTACGTCTACACGCACGACTCGATCGGGCTCGGGGAGGACGGTCCCACGCACCAGCCGATCGAGCACCTGATGTCGCTGCGCGCGATCCCGGGCCTGATCGTGCTGCGTCCCGCCGACGCCAACGAGGCGGCCGAGTGCTGGAAGGTGATCCTGCCGCTCACCGACCGCCCGGCGCTGATGGCGCTCACGCGCCAGGCGCTGCCGACCCTCGACCGCACCCGCTTCGCAGCGGCATCGGGCGTGGCGCGCGGCGCCTACGTGCTGGCGGACGCACCCGGCGGTGCGCCCGAGGTGATCCTGATCGGCACCGGCAGCGAAGTGTCCCTGTGCCTCAAGGCGCACGAGACGCTGGTCGGCGATGGCGTGAAGTGCCGGGTGGTGAGCATGCCGTCGTGGGAGCTGTTCGACCAGCAGCCGCGCGACTACCACGATGCGGTGCTGCCGCCCGCGGTGACCGCGCGCATCTCGGTGGAGGCGGGTGCCGCGTTCGGCTGGGAGCGCTGGGTGGGCCCCGCGGGCCGCGCGATCGGCATGCGCTCGTTCGGCGCCTCGGCGCCCACCGCCGATCTCCAGAAGCACTTCGGATTCCAGCCCGAAGCGATCGTCGCCACGGCCATGGAGCTCACCGGCCGCGGCGCCCAGGTGGCCCCCGGCGCGAGGCGCGGCTAGATGCAGCTCGGCATGATCGGTCTCGGGCGCATGGGCTCCAACATGGTGCGGCGGCTCATGCGCGGCGGTCACACGTGCGTGGTCCACGACCGCTCGGCGGACGCGGTCAAGGCGATGGCCGGCGAGGGCGCCACCGGCGCTGCCACGCTGCGCGACCTGGTCGCAGCACTCAAGGCCCCGCGAGTCGTGTGGATGATGATCCCGGCGGCGGTGGTCGACGCGGCGGTCGACGAGCTGGCGCCGCTGCTCGAGAAGGGCGACACGATCGTCGACGGCGGCAACAGCCACTACGCCGACGACCTCGCGCGCGCGGCACGCCTCGCCGAGCGCGGCCTCCACTACGTGGACGTGGGCGTGAGCGGAGGGGTGTGGGGGCTCGAGCGCGGGTTCTGCCAGATGATCGGCGGCGAGAAGGAGATCGTCGCCCGGCTCGAGCCGCTGTTCGCGACCCTGGCACCCGGTGACGCGGGCACGGCCGTCGGTGGAAAAAGCGCGGCTCCGGGAAGCACCGCCCCGCTCGGATACCTCCACTGCGGCCCCAATGGCGCCGGGCACTTCGTGAAGATGATCCACAACGGCATCGAGTACGGCCTGATGGCGGCGTACGCCGAGGGCTTCAACATCCTGCACCGGGCGAACGCCGGCACCGCCCAGGGCGCGAGCGACGCGGAGACCGCGCCGCTGCGGCATCCCGAGCTCTACCGCTACGACCTGGATGTCGCCGCGATCGCCGAGCTCTGGAGGCGCGGCAGCGTGGTCGCCTCGTGGCTGCTCGACCTCACCGCGGCCGCGTTCGCCCACGACCCCGGGCTCACCCGCTTCGCGGGCCAGGTCTCGGACTCGGGCGAGGGACGCTGGACGCTCCAGGCGGCGAACGACGTGGGCGTGCCCGCGCACGTGCTGGCGGCGGCGCTGTTCGAGCGCTTCGCCTCGCGCGGCGAGGACGCGTTCCAGAACCGCGTGCTGTCGGCGATGCGGTTCGCGTTCGGCGGACACCTGGAGAAGCCGTGAGCGACCGGCCGGTCTCGGACGCCCTGGTGTTCTTCGGGATCACCGGCGACCTCGCCTACCGAAAGATCTTCCCCGCGCTGCAGCGGCTGGTGAAGCGCGGCCGGCTCGACGTGCCGGTGATCGGCGTGGCGCGCTCCGAGCTCACCGACACGGGACTGATCGAGCGCGCCCGCGCGAGCATCACCGAGTACGGCGGCGGGGTGGACCCGGTCGCGTTCCCCAAGCTCGCCTCGCTGCTGCGCCACGTGTGGGGCGATTACGAGGACCCCGCCACGTTTACGAGGCTGTGCCAGACGCTGGGGAGTGCGAAGCATCCGCTCTACTACCTGGCGATCCCTCCCAGCATGTTCCCGGTGCTGATCCAGCACCTCTCGGGCGCCGGTTGCGGCACCGAGGGCGCCCGCGTGGTGGTGGAGAAGCCGTTCGGAAGGGATCTCCAGTCGGCGCGCGAGCTGAACACGATCGTCCACCGCACGTTCCCCGAGGATGCGGTGTTCCGGATCGATCACTACCTGGGCAAGGAGGCGGTGCAGAACCTCCTCTACTTCCGGTTCGCGAACGCGTTCCTGGAGCCGATCTGGAACCGCACCTACGTCGAGAGCGTCCAGATCACCATGGCGGAGAGCATCGGCGTCGCCGGCCGGGGGAAGTTCTACGAGGAAGCAGGCGTGATCCGCGACGTGATCCAGAACCACATGCTCCAGATCGTGACCTACCTGGCGATGGAAGCACCCTCGTCGATGCGGTCGGATGCGATCAGCCTGAACCAGTCCGAGGTGCTGCGCGCGGTGCGACCGCTGGCGAAGAACCACCTGGTGCTCGGCCAGTACCAGGGCTACCGGCAGGAGGCGGGCGTCGCGCCCGACTCGAACGTGCCCACCTACGCCGCGCTCCATCTCTACGTGGATTCCTGGCGCTGGTACGGGGTGCCGTTCCTGGTGCGCGCCGGAAAGTGCCTGAAGACCAGCTGCACCGAGGTGGTGGTCGAGCTCAAGCAGCCGCCCCCGGTGGTGTTCCAGGAGCCGATGACGCGCGACGGCAACGCGCTGCGCTTCCGGCTCTCGCCGCAGGTGGTGATCGCGATCGGCGCGCGCGCCAAGAAGCCGGGCGAGGGCATGAGCGGCACGCCGGTCGAACTCTCGGTGATCGAGGGGCCGGAGCAGGGCACCGGCACGCGCCTCGAGGCCTACGAGCGGCTGCTGGGCGACGCGATGCTGGGCGACGCGACCCTGTTCGCGCGGCAGGACGTGGTCGAGGAGGCGTGGGCGATCGTCGATCCGGTGCTGCGCACGAATCAGCGCGTGATCGAGTACCAGCCCGGAACCTGGGGCCCGACCGAGTCCGAGCGCCTGGTCGAAGCGGTGGGCGGCTGGAACTCGCCGGTATGACCGCGCACGACTTCGCATCGGGGCGCTCGGCGCCCGACGTGCGGGTGCTCGAGCGGTCGCTGATCGCCGATGAGCTCGCGATCGATCTGGAGGCCGAGGCACGGGCGGCACTCGCGCTCCGGCCAACCTTCACGCTGGCGATCCCGGGCGGCTCGGTCGCGACCCTGTGCTTCCCGAGGCTCGCGCGGCTCGGGCTCGACTGGAGCCGGGTCGACGTGTTCCAGGTGGACGAGCGCGCGGTGCCGGTGGACGACTCGGAATCCAACTTCGGGCGGGCCAAGACGCTGTGGCTGTACCCGGCCGGGTTCCCTCACGCGCGCATCCATCGCATGCGCGCCGACAGCCCCGACCTGGCCGACGCGGCGCGCGACTACGCGCACGAGCTGGAGACCGTCGCCGGCGAGCCGCCCCGCCTCGACTACGTGCTGCTCGGGGTGGGTCCCGACGGGCACGTCGGCTCGCTCTTCCCCGGGCACCCCGCGCTTCACGACCATCGCACGGTGCTGGCGATCAAGGGTGCGCCCAAGCCGCCCACCCATCGCATCACGCTCTCGATGCCGGTGCTGCTGAACGCCTCGCGCGTGGCGATCGTGGCCTACGGCGAGGAGAAGGCGGCGGTGATCCACGCGGCGCTGCACGATCCCGACTCGGATCTCCCGGTCGCACGGGTGGCGCAGCGGTCGCAGCGGTGCCTGGTGCTGATCGATCCCGCCGCGGGGGCGGGCAGCCGGATCTAGCGCTTCACCGCGCCGAGTAGCGCTCCAGCAGCTTCCGCTCGACCGCGGGCAGCGCGTGCACGCGCTCCCATTCCGCGAGCTTGGGCCGGTACACGAACGCGGGCGGCGTGTCCTTCGCGATCCGCTCGCGCACCGGCGCCCAGGCCTTCTCGGCCACGGCGCGGTCGCCGGCGCGGGCCGCGATCGCGCCCTGGACGATCTCCGCCAGGTCGCACCACGGCCCCCACGCGAGCGCCTGCGTCACGTGGGCGCGCGCCTCGGTGG
>DATEMP010000104.1:0-13989 GCA_035275545.1 Candidatus Eiseniibacteriota bacterium
CGACTGTCCAGTGGACCGCCGAGGAGCTGCGCGCCGCTGCGGCGGCACCGCTGGCGCGGCTCTGGAACGAGCGCGAGGACAGCGCGTGAGCGCGCCCAAGGTGGCGGTGATCCAGTTCCCGGGGGTCAACTGCGAGACCGAGACCGCGCGGGCGCTGGCGCGGGTCGGGCTCGAGCCCGAGGTGTTCCGGTGGACGCGGCCGGCCGGCGAGCTGCGCGACTTCCAGGCGTACCTGCTGCCGGGCGGCTTCTCGTACCAGGACCGGGTGCGCGCCGGGGCGCTGGCCGCCAAGGACCCGCTGGTGGGCGTGCTCGAGGAGGAGGCGGAGCGCGGCAAGCCGGTGCTCGGGATCTGCAACGGCGCCCAGGTGCTGGTCGAGGCGGGGCTGGTGCCGGGGGGGAGCGGTGCCGCGCTGGCGCTGGCGCGCAACCACATGACCGACCGCTCCGGCTACTACGCGCGCTGGGTGTACACCCGCGTCGAGTCGTCGCCGTGCGTGTTCACCCGCACGCTCGAGCCGGGCACCATGCTGCCGCTGCCGGTGGCGCACGGCGAGGGCCGGTTCACGGCGCGCGAGCCCGGCCACGTGGCGTCGCTGGCGCGCGCCGGCCTGGTGCCGCTGCGCTACGCCGAGTGCAACGGCAGCGACGCGGCCGGCTTTCCCTCCAACCCCAACGGCGCCGAGGCGGATGCGGCGGCGGTGTGCAACGCGCGCGGCAACGTGCTGGCGCTGATGCCGCACCCCGAGCGCGCGCAGGATTTGGGTGCCATTCCGCATGCGGTGGTGGGGGCGTGGAGCGACGGCCGCGCCGCCGCGCGGCTCCGCGCCGACCATGGTGCGGCGGGTCCCGGGCTGCTGCTCTTCGAATCACTCCGGCGCCACCTGGTGGAGGCCTGATGGCGACCAAGCGCGCGGCCGGGAAGAACGCGGCGCAGGCGTGGATCGAGTTGCGCACCACCGATCCCGAGGCGGAATCGGCGCTGGGAGTGATTCGCGCCCATACCGGCGCCGGGCGCCAGGTGCGGGCGCTGCGCCGGCTGCGCCTGCTGGAGCTGGCGGGCCCGCTGCCGGCGCGCGCCGCGCTCGAAGCGCTGCTCCACCGCTCGATCCAGTTCTACAATCCCCACAAGGAGCGCTGCTCGGTGCGCACCGCCGCGTCGGACGCGGCGCCGATCGACGCCGACGAGCAGGTGGTGCTGGTGTGGGAGCGCAACGGCGAGCGCCGCGAGGCCGCCGAGCGCTGGTGGCGTCACGAGACCGGACAGGAGATCGTGGTGCGTGAGGGCGTCGCCTGGGTGCTGGGCCTCGAACCCGGCACCGGGAATCCCGCCCAGGCGGTGGAGGACCTGGCGGTGGTGCGGGACCGCCGTCACGGGCTGTTCTGCAACCCTCACGCGCAGGAATGCCGGATCGCCGCGGGGTCGCCGCCCATCCCATGGATGGGGGCCACTGAGAAGCCCAGGGAGGCCAGAGGATGACCATGCACGGCTGGAGCCCGGAGAAGACCTGGCGCGAGGAGTGCGGCGTGTTCGCGGCGGTCGGGATGCCGCGCGCCGCCGAGGTGGTGGGCCTGGGACTGCATGCGCTCCAGCACCGCGGCCAGGAGTCGACCGGCATCGTCGCGTGCGACGCCAGCGGCGAGTTCCGGGTCCACAAGGGGATCGGGCTGGTCTCGGACGTCTACGACGACACGATCCTCGCGGGGCTCCACGGGACGCTCGCGATCGGCCACAACCGCTACTCGACCACCGGGAGCCTGACGCTCGAGAACACCCAGCCGCTCCGGGTCGTGTACCGCGGCGGGCCGCTCGCCCTCGCGCACAACGGGAACCTGGTCAACGCGCGCGAGCTGCGCCAGGGGCTCGAGGGCTCGGGCTCGATCTTCCAGACCACGCTCGACACCGAGATCTTCCTGCACCTGATCGCGCTTTCCTCGGCCGACACCATCGAGGAGGCGCTGGTGGAGGCGGCGAAGCAGGTGCGCGGCGCCTACTCGATGGTGGTGCTCACCCGCGACGCGGTGCTGGCGATGCGCGACCCGCACGGGTTCCGGCCGCTGTGCATCGGCCGGCTGGGCGACGGCTACGTGGTCGCGAGCGAGACCTGCGCGCTCGACCTGGTGGCGGCCGAGTTCGTGCGCGACGTCGAGCCCGGCGAGCTGGTGCGGATCGACCACCAGGGCATGCGGGTCACCCGGGCGCTGCCCGCCGCCGATCCGCCGCGCCACTGCATTTTCGAGCACATCTATTTCTCGCGCCCCGACAGCCGGGTGTTCGGCCAGACCGTGGACCGGGTGCGGCGCCGCATCGGCCACCGCCTGGCGGAGGAGCACGCGGTCGAGGCGGACGTGGTGATCGCGGTCCCGGACTCCAGCAACTCGATCGCGCTCGGCTACAGCGAGCGCTCCGGGATCCGTTACGAGCTGGGCCTGATCCGCAACCACTACGTGGGGCGCACGTTCATCCAGCCCCACCAGGGCAGCCGCGACTCGAGCGTGCGGGTCAAGTTCAACCCGGTGCGCGAGATCCTGGCCGGCCAGCGGATCGTGCTGGTGGACGACTCGATCGTGCGTGGCACCACGTCGCGCAAGCTGGTACGCATGTTGCGAAAGAACGGCGCCAAGGAGGTGCACTTCCGGGTCGGCTCGCCGCCCGTGACGCACCCGTGCTTTTACGGCATCGACACCCCCAGCCGCCGCGAGCTGATCGGCGCGGTGAAGACCGTGGAGGAGATCCGTGAGTACCTCGGGGCAGACTCGCTCGGCTACCTCTCGCACGAGGGCCTGCTGGCGTGCGAGCAGCAGGAGTCGGGGCGGTTCTGCACCGCGTGCTTCACGGGGCGCTACCCGGTCTCGGTCGATCCCACCACCACCAAGCTCTCGCTCGAGCGCCTGCACCGCGAGGCCGAAACCGGCGCCGGTCGCTAGCCCGATGCGCCGTTGGCTGGCGGCCACGGTGCGCGTGTCACTCCTGACACTGCTCGCGGTCCCGGCGGGCGCGGCGCCCAAGTCGGCAGCGCCGCGGGTCCGGATCGCCCCGATCGCGGCGTTCGATTCGATGCCGATCCGGCTCGCCCAGCCGGGCTCCTGGTCGCCGCGCGGCACGCGGCTGGTGCTCCAGCGCGAGCTGAATCAATTGTGGGTGCTCGACGCATCGCAGCCGGAGCGCAGGCCGCGGCGGGTCTACGACACGACCGACTGGATCCGGTGGTACGGCTGGTCGCCTGACGGCGAGTGGCTGCTGCTGATCTCCGGCGACCCCAGCGAGCGCAACGACCGGATGCTGATCGCGGTGCCCGCGGGCGGCGGCCGCCCCGACACCCTGCGCGCCGAGCAGGACATCGTCGAAGCGTTCTGGGGAAGCGACGGGCGGGTCCACTATCGCGTGCAGTACGACTGGCACGACCTGCCGCCGCCCGAGCGCTGGAAGCCTGCGGCGTGGTTCGTTCCCCGGCCGGTGCCGTGGATCACGGGAGAGAAGCTCATGCTCACGCTGGGTCCCAGGGCGGGAGCGTACGACCAGCCGGCGCACCTCGGAACGTTCAAGCACGACACGCGCATGATCGTGATGCTGGACGCGCTGCCCGACGGCTCGCGGTGGCTGCTGCGCATGTCGCATGACACCACCGGTGCGGTGCGGCTCGTGGACGGCCGGGGGAAGACCCTGCTCGACGTTCTCCGCCTCCGCCACAGCCCACAGCCGACCGCGATCGACGCCGACACGCAGTTGATCGTCGGGTACTCCGGCGACGGTGGAGGTGGCGAGCAGGGATGGACCCACACCTGGCTCGAGGCAGCGGACGGCGGCGGGCGCTGGACCGCGAAAATCGCGGGCGGCGACGGCGGGAGCGACCCTCAGATGTCCCGCGAGGGATCGTTCATCGCCTGGGGCACCGCGGCGGGCACCCGGGTCGGCCAGCTGGTGGTGGAGCAGTAGCGGACTCAGAACCACACCGTCGCTTTCGCGGTCGCCACGCGATCGCCCTGCCGCAGGCGCAGGAGATGCAGCCCGGATCGCAGGCCGTCCACGCGGTCGAGGTTCAGAACGTGATCGCCGGAGCCCGGACCATGGAGTGTCCACGACGCGCGCCGCCGCCCCGCGGGATCGAACACCTCCAGCGTCGCGGGACCCTCGGCGGGAAGCGCGCATGAGACGCGCAACCTGCGGCCGGCGGGATCCCAGGCGGCGCTGAGTGACAGGCTCGCCGCTGGAACGGTCACCCACACCTCGCCCGCAAACGACCCGTCGCCGAATCCGAGCCGGTAGCCGTAGCGGCCACCCGCGACGACCTCGCGATCCTCGACCGGAAACCGGCCGGTGCCATCGCTGACGAGCTCGCCGCGATCCATCCAGGAGGTGTCGGGCGTGCGCCTCTGGAGCATGGCCCGCACGCCAGGCGAGTCGGTGGACCATTCGATCCTCACCGCCTGCGGCTCGGCGACCGCGCTCACCAGCGACAGGAGGACCGGGGTCGAGCCGTCCCCATTGATGCGCGCAGCATAGATGTCCCCGTTGGTCGCGCTGGCGCGATAGTCGGTCCACGCAACGATGGCGCCGCCGCTGCCGTTGGTCGCGGCGCTCGCGAACGTCTGGTCGCCTGCCGAGGCGCACAGGGCGAGACCGTCCTCGGGCCACCCGGGCGCGGGCGAGCCGTCGGCCATCAGGTGGTGGACATAGAGGTCGCGTCCGGTGGCGAGGGAATCGCGCGCGTCCACCCAGGTGAACAGCGCGCCGCCCGTGCCGTCCGGAACCACGGCACCGTCGAAAGCCTGCTCCTGCCGGCCGGCCGCATCGCAGACCGGGAGTCCATTCACCGGCCAGCCAGGCAGGAACGCACCCCCGCCGGTGACGCGGTGGGCGTAGAGATCCCCGTCGAGCGTGGCGCGCCGGTCCTGCCACACGAGGATCGCACCGCCCACGCCATCGTCCTTCACCTGCCCGCGGACCTGGTCGCCGATCGCGGTGCAGACGGCGAGCCCGTCGGCCGGCCAGCCAGCCGCCACCGTGCCTTCGGCCGAGATGTGCTGCAGGTAGAGATCGGCGCCGGTGGTCGCGAGGTCCCGCTCGTCGTGCCAGGTCACGAATGCGCCACCGGCGCCATCGGGCGCGATCCTGGGAGAGCGCTGACGCCCGGCGGCGCCGCACACGACCAGTCCACTGGCCGGCCATCCCGGCGCCCGCACTCCATTGGCGCCGATCCGCTGCGCGAGGATGTCGCCGCTCCCGAGCGATGCGTCCGCCCAGGCGACGATCGCGCCGCCCGCTCCGTCCGAAGCGATCGCGGCGAACCCGAGGTTGCCATCGACCCCGCTCACCGGCACGCCGCCCAGGGACCAACCGGTGGCGAGCGCACCGGCGCCGGTGATGCGCTGGACGCGGATGTTGGTGCTCACGGGGGTGAAATCGAATACGTTCCAGGCGATGAGCACGCCGCCGAGACCGTCGGCGGCGGCGAACGGGAGCGGGACCACGGGCCAGGTATCCATCAGGCTGATCCCGCCGGTGGTCCAGCCCGGCGCGACCTCTCCCGAGCCGGTGATGCGCTGCAGCCGTGCGACGGTATTGCCACCCCAGGCGACGAACGCCCCGCCGCCGCCGTCGGGCACGATCGACGCTGCGCCGATGCCGGCGATCGCCCCCGACATGGGGAGCCCGTCCGCCGGCCAACCCGGGGCGACGGCGCCGTAGGAGGTCACGCGCTGCACGTAGATGCCGCGCTCGGTCCGTTGGTCGGCCCAGCTGATGAATGCGCCACCCTCGCCGTCGGGCGCCACGCTCGGAAAGATCTGGTCGGCCGGGTCGATGCACGCCGCGAGGCCACCCGCGGGCCAGTCGGCGGAGCCGGGCGCTACAAGGGTGGACGAGAGCAGCAGCGCGACGGAGGTCCCGGTTCGCAGGGGTCGGTTCATGGCGCAGAGCCCACCTTTCCCGGCGGCATGGCGCCGGGTCCCGGTCGTCCCAGGATTCCGCCCGCAACGAGGTCGGCGTGGAAGGAGCCACGCGCCGACGCAGCGACTCTACGCCCGGCTCCGGGCTCCGTCCACTGCGTGAATCGGCGCGGCGCCGTCTTGACACCCGAAGCACCCGCTCCCTAGATTCGCATGATGCTGCACCGCGCCATGGCCGGCGCGTCTCCCACCTTCGACCGAGGGATCGCATGTCGCTCCAGGAACTCATGCGCCAGCGCCGCGAGAAGCTCGCCCAGTGGCGCGCGCTCGGGGTCGATCCCTATGCGTACCGGTTCGAGCCCAGCCACCACGCCGAGGAGCTCCTGGCGCGGGGCGACGCGGTCACCGAGACCCCGGGGGAGACGGTGCGGATCGCCGGCCGCCTGCTGACGCTGCGCGGGCACGGCAAGGCGGGTTTCGCCCACCTGCTCGACGGCAGCGGCCGCATCCAGCTCTACTTCAAGGCCGAGAACCTGGGTGACGCCTTCCAGCGCTACGAGCTGCTGGACGTCGGTGACTGGGTCGGCATCACCGGCCCCCTGTTCCGCACGCGCACCGGCGAGATCACGGTGCGGGTCGACCAGATCGAGATGCTCGCCAAGGCGGTGCGCCCGCTGCCCGAGAAGTGGCACGGCTTGAAGGATCCCGAGACCCGCTTCCGCCAGCGCTACGCCGACCTGTTCATGAACCTCGAGGTGCGCGAGACGTTCCGGCGCCGGGCGCGGCTCACCTCGGCGATGCGCGGGTTCCTGGACGCGCGCGGATACCTCGAGGTCGAGACCCCGGTGCTCCAGCCGCTCTACGGGGGCGCGTTCGCGCGGCCGTTCGTGACCCGGCACCGGGCGCTCGACATGGACCTCTACCTCCGGATCTCGAACGAGCTCTACCTGAAGCGGCTGATCGTCGGGGGGCTCGAGCGCGTCTACGAGTTCTCGCGCGACTTCCGCAACGAGGGGATGGACCGCTCGCACAATCCCGAGTTCACGATGCTCGAGTTCTACCAGGCGTTCGCGGACGTCCACGACGTGATGGACCTGACCGAGGCGCTGGTCGGGCACGCGGTCCAGCGGGCGTGCGGCGGACTCGTGGCCGGCACGCCCGAGGCGCCGATCGACTTCACGCCCCCCTGGCCACGGATCTCGATGCTGGACTCGGTGAGCGAGAAGGTGGGGGAGAAGGTGCACGACCTCGACCCCGCGAAGCTCGCGCGGCTCGCCCGGGCGCGCGGGATCGAGACCCGGCCGGGCACCGGCGCGGGCGGGCTGCTCGACGCGCTGTTCTCGGAGCTGGTCCAGCCCGAGCTCCAGCGGCCGTGCTTCGTCATCGACTACCCGCGCGAGGTCTCGCCGCTCGCGCGCGTCAAGCGCGGCAACCCGACCGTGGTGGAGCGCTTCGAGGTGTTCGCGGCCGGCATGGAGCTGGCGAACGCGTTCTCCGAGCAGAACGACCCGGAAGCGCAGGCGCGCGCGTTCGACGACCAGATGACGCTGCGCGCGGCCGGCGACGAGGAGGCGCAGGTCATGGACCACGACTACGTGCGCGCCCTCGAGTACGGCATGCCGCCCACCGGCGGTGTGGGGATCGGCATGGACCGGCTGACGATGCTGGTCACCGGCGCCCGATCGATCCGGGAGGTCATCCTGTTCCCGCAGCTGCGCCCCGAGGAGGGCCGCGCCGAGATCGAGCACGAGACGCCCGAACCCGCCGCGGCCGGCAAGCCCCCGGCCAGGCCTCCGGCGGCCGCGAAGCCCGCGGCCAAGCCCCCCGCGAAACCCAAGGGCGCGCCCGCCCCGTGAACCTTCCGCTGTGGATCGCCGCCCGCTACCTGCGCACGCGGCGATTGAGCGGCTTCGTCACCGTGCTGTCCGGCATCTCGATCGGCGGCGTGGCGCTGGGCGTCACCGCGCTGCTCACGGTGCTCGCGGTCATGAACGGGTTCGAGAACGAGATCCAGACCCGGATCGCCGGCACCGACGCGCACGTGGTGCTGCTGGGCGAGAACACCGCCGGGATCCGCGACGCCGACTCGCTCACCGCGCGGGCGGCGCGCTTCCCCGGGGTGCTGGGCGCGGCGCCGTTCGTCTACGCGAAGGCGATGGTGCTGCGCAGGGGCTACGCCGAGGGGCTGGTGGTCAAGGGCGTGGACCTCGAGGCCGAGCGCCGCGTCACCACCATCGGCCGCCACATGACGCCGATGATCGACGCGATCCCGGAGGCCCAGTTCGGGAAGCTGCCCGGCATCGTGCTCGGGTCCGAGCTGGCCGGGCGGATCGCGGCGATCGTGGGCGACACCGTGGTGCTCGCCTCGCTCGCGGGGGCGGAGCGCTCGGCGGTCGGGTACGCGCCCAAGCTGCGCCGGTTCCAGGTGGTCTCGATCTTCACCTCGGGGCTCTACACCTACGACTCGAGCTTCGGCTTCACCGGGCTCGGCTCCTCGCGCGAGCTGTTCGAGCTGGGCGACGCGGTGACCGGCATCGAGATCAAGCTCGCCGACATGTTCGACGCGCCGCGCGCCGCCGCGGCGCTGGTGCGCGCCCTCGACACACCCGGGCTGCGCAGCAACAACTGGATCGAGCTCAACCGCAACCTCTTCACCTGGATGAAGCTCGAGAAGACCGTCATGTTCCTGATCCTCGCCCTGATCGTGCTGGTGGCGGCGTTCAGCATCGTCAGCACGCTGTTCATGGTGGTGTCGGAGAAACGCCGCGACATCGGCGTGCTCAAGTCGCTGGGCGCCTCGCGGGGGATGGTGCTGCGGGTGTTCCTGTTCGAGGGGCTGCTGATCGGCGGGATCGGCACCGCGCTCGGCACCGCCCTGGGCGGCCTGCTGATCGCGGTGTTGAAGCGCTACCCGTTCGTGCGGCTCCCGGGGGACGTCTACTTCATCGAGCGGCTCCCGGTCCGGCCGGAAGGTGGAGATTTTGCCGCCGTCATTCTGGCCGCTCTGACATTGTGCCTGGCCGCCGCGCTCTACCCGGCATGGCATGCCGCCCGCCTGCACCCGGTGGACGCCATCCGGCGCCAGGTCTGATCCGTTTCATGAGGGAACAATCACAAGTGTCTATTCACGAATCGTTTGCAGATGACACAAACGCGCTGGAGGCGGCCGGAATCGTCAAGGCGTACGCGGCTCCGAACGGCCGCCTGGACGTTCTCCGCGGCGTCGATCTCAAGGTCAAGCGTGGCACGGTTCTGGCAATTCTCGGGGTGTCGGGAGCGGGGAAGAGCACCCTGCTTAACATCCTCGGGACCCTCGACCGGCCCGATGGGGGAACGCTCTCGATCCGCGGGCGTAGAGTGGATGGGCTCGCGGAGGATGCACTGGCCCGCTTCCGGGCGCGACGGATCGGATTCGTGTTTCAGTTCCACCATCTGTTGCCCGAGTTCACCGCCGAGGAAAACGTCATGATGCCGCTGCTGATCGCCGGCGAGTCGGAGTCGACCGCCCGCACGCGCGCGCGCGAAGCGCTCGCCGCGGTGGGACTCGCGGAGCGCTGGGAGCACCGGCCCGCCGAGCTCTCGGGCGGTGAGGCGCAGCGGGTGGCGGTCGCGCGCGCGCTCGCGCCCGAGCCCGAGCTGGTGCTCGCGGACGAGCCGTCCGGCAATCTCGATCCCGCAGCGGCGAGCCAGCTTCAGGACCTGCTTGCGACGCTGGCGCGCGAGAAGCATCAAACGTTTGTCATCGTCACCCACAATGATAGGCTCGCCTCACTCGCGGATCGCGTCATGACGCTCGAATCGGGGCGTCTCGTCGCGACCCCCTGAAAGGGCCCCGATGCTGTGTCAGATCTGCGGGAAGAACCCCGCGACCGTCCATTTCACCGAGATCCACGACAACAAGATGTCGGAGATCCACGTGTGTGACCGGTGCGCGGAGGAGAAGGGTCTCCAGCCCGCACAGTCCAAGCCCAAGTTCGACATCGCCGACCTGATCGCCGGCATGGTCGACAGCGTGACCAGCACCGAGGAGGAGCGGGTCGGCCACGTCCAGTGCCCGCGCTGCGGGCTGCTCTACTCCGCGTTCAAGGAGACCGGCCGGCTGGGCTGTGCCGAGTGCTACCAGGCGTTCCAGTTCCAGCTCCGCCCCCTGCTGCGGCGCATCCACGGCGACACGCGTCACAAGGGCAAGTCCCCGGCGCGCGACGGTGAGGGCGTGTCGCGCTCGCGGCAGATGCAGCGCCTCTACGACGAGCTCCAGCGCGCGGTCGAGCGCGAGGAGTTCGAGCGCGCCGCCGAGATCCGGGACGAGATCAAGCAGATCGAGCTCGAGGACCGGCGCGCCGCGCGCGCCGAGGAGTCACGATGAGCGCCCCGCTGCGCGACTTCGACGCGCTGGTCGGGCGCCCCAGCCCCTGGCTGGACGGCAGCGGGCCCAAGAGCGACATCGTGGTCTCGACCCGCGTGCGCCTGGCGCGCAATCTCCGGCACGTGCCGTTCACGCACCGGGCGCGCGACGAGCAGCTCCAGGGGGTGATGTCGAGCGTCACCAACGCCCTCAAGCGGGCGCCGTCGTTCGAGGCGGGCCTGCTGCTCAAAATGACCGAGATGCCGACCGTCGACCGGCAGGTGCTGGTCGAGCGGCACCTGGTGAGCCACGAGCTGGGCGACGGTGCCCGGCCGCGCGGCATCTTCATCGCGCCCGAGGAGCGACTCTCGCTGATGATCAACGAGGAGGATCACCTGAGGCTCCAGACCATGGCCTCGGGCTTCCAGCCCTCGGAGGCCTGGTCGTCGGCGGACCGCGCCGACGACGAGCTGGGCCAGTCGCTCGACTTCGCGTTCTCCGAGGAGATCGGCTACCTCACCTCGTGCCCGACCAATACCGGCACCGGGCTCCGGGCCTCGGTGCTCATCCACCTGCCGGCGCTGGTGCTCCTGCAGGAGATCCAGAAGGTGTTGAAGAGCATCATGCAGGTGGGCCTCAACGTGCGCGGGCTCTACGGCGAGCACAGCGACGTCATGGGGAACCTGTTCCAGGTCTCGAACCAGACCACGCTGGGGCAGAGCGAGCGCGATTCGATCGAGAGCCTGGAGCGCGTCACGCGCCAGGTGATCGAGACCGAGGAGCGCGCCCGCGAGCGGCTGATCCGCGACGCGCGGGTGCAGACCGAGGACAAGGTGTGGCGCGCGTACGGTATGCTGCGCTACTGCCGCTCGATCTCCTCGCAGGAGGTCATCAACCTGTGCTCCGCGGTGCGGCTGGGGGTGTCCCTGGGCCTGCCGGGCATGGCCCCGCTCCAGGTGGTCAACGAGCTGCTGGTGCTCACGCAGCCCGCCCACCTGCAGCGCGCCCACGGCGGCGAGCTCACGCTCGCGGAGCGTAACGTGTACCGCGCCCAGCTGGTGCGGGAGCGGCTGGCCGCGGCGGAAGGACAGGCACCGACGATCGGCGCCTGATCGAACGGTTTGCGCGGCACCCGCGTCGAACGAGGGTGCGGCGTTTGCGATAGGATGGACACCGGGGTCGGAAGCCCCACACGGTGACGACGGCCGGGATGGCCGCCTCAGGACGGAGCCAGCAGACATGCACGACAAATTCACCGAGCGAGTTCGGAAGGTCATCTACCTGGCGCGCGAGGAAGCCGCCCGGCTGCAGCACGACTACATCGGCACGGAGCATCTCCTGCTCGGCGTGATCCGCGAGGGCGAAGGGATCGCCGCCACGGTGCTCAACAACCTGGGGCTGGATCTCGACCGGATCCGCCAGGAGGTCGAGAACATGGTGAGCGCCTCGGGCGGCACCATGACGATCGGCGAGATTCCGTTCACGCCCCGCGCCAAGCGGGTGCTCGAGCTGGCGGTCGAGGAGGCGCGCTCGCTGGGCCACAACTACGTGGGTACCGAGCACCTGCTGCTCGGCTTGATCCGCGAGGGTGAGGGTGTCGCCGCCAAGGTGCTGCTCGAGCTGGGGGTGGATCGCAAGCGGGTGCGCGAGGAGACGCTCAAGCTGCTGGGCGGCACGCCCTCGTCCCCGGGCGGTGCGGAGCGCGAGGAGCGCCCCGAGACCCCGGCGCTGAACCAGTTCGGACGCGACCTCACGCAGCTCGCCCGCGAGGGCAAGCTCGACCCGGTGATCGGGCGCGAGAAGGAGATCGAGCGCGTCATCCAGGTGCTGTCGCGGCGCAAGAAGAACAACCCGGTGCTGATCGGCGAGCCGGGCGTGGGCAAGACCGCGATCGCCGAGGGGCTCGCGCAGCGCATCGTCTCCGGGCAGGTGCCCGAGAGCCTCAAGAACAAGCGCATCGTCACGCTCGACCTGGCGGCGGTGGTGGCGGGCACCAAGTACCGCGGCCAGTTCGAGGAGCGCCTCAAGACCGTGATGAACGAGATCCGGGAGTCCAAGGACACCGTGATCTTCATCGACGAGCTGCACACGATTGTTGGCGCGGGCGGCGCGGAAGGCGCGATCGACGCGTCGAACATGCTCAAGCCGGCGCTGGCGCGCGGCGAGCTCCAGTGCATCGGCGCCACCACCCTCGACGAGTACCGCAAGTACATCGAGAAGGACGGCGCGCTCGAGCGGCGCTTCCAGCCCATCATGGTCGACCAGCCGAGCGTCGCGGACACCATCGCGATCCTCACCGGGCTGCGCGACAAGTACGAGGCGCACCACGGCGTCAAGATCACCGACGAGGCGGTGGTGCAGGCGGTGAAGCTCGCCGACCGCTACATGAACGACCGGTTCTTCCCCGACAAGGCGATCGACATCATCGACGAGGCGTGTGCGCGCGCCCGCCTGTCGGTGAGCACCGTGCCCGCCGAGATCCACGAGCTGGAGAAGAAGCTCGAGGAGGTCATCAAGGAGAAGGAGGCGGCGATCCGCGGGCAGGAATACGAGAAGGCCGCGCGGCTGCGCGACAAGGAGAAGGAGCATCGCGCGCGCAAGAACGAGCTCAAGAAGTCGTGGACCGAGTCCAAGCGCGAGAAGGAGGTCCAGGTCGACGAGGACCTGATCGCCTCCGTGCTCTCGGTGATGACCGGCATTCCGATGGTCAAGCTCGCCGAGGAGGAGACCAAGAAGCTCCTGCGGATGGAGGAGGAGCTGACCAAGCGGGTGGTCGGCCAGGCCGAGCCGGTGGGCGCGGTGTCACGCGCGGTGCGCCGCAACCGGGTGGGCCTGCGCGATCCGCGCCGGCCGATCGGCTCGTTCATCTTCCTCGGGCCCACCGGGGTGGGCAAGACCGAGCTGGCCCGGGCGCTGGCGGCGTTCCTGTTCGACGACGAGGACGCCCTGATCCGGATCGACATGTCCGAGTACATGGAGAAGTTCTCGGTCTCGAGACTCGTGGGAGCACCTCCCGGGTATGTGGGGTATGAAGAGGGCGGCCAGCTCACCGA
Source organism: Candidatus Eiseniibacteriota bacterium (assembly GCA_035275545.1). Lineage (GTDB taxonomy): Bacteria > Eisenbacteria > RBG-16-71-46 > RBG-16-71-46 > RBG-16-71-46 > WS-11. The sequence continues at coordinate 13,287 of DATEMP010000104.1, forward strand.
GAAGGTGCGCCGGAAGCCATATTCCGTGGTGCTCCTGGACGAGATTGAAAAAGCGCACCCGGACGTGTTCAATGTCCTGCTTCAAGTGCTGGATGACGGCGTTCTCACGGACAGCTCGCGGCGTCGGGTGGACTTCAAGAACACCGTGATCATCATGACGTCGAACCTTGGCGGTCGTCAGATCCTCTCGGGCGGGAAGCGCCTGGGATTCAAGGAGACGGAGACCGGCAAGGCCCAGTTCGCCGAGATCAAGAGCACGGTTCAGGACGAGCTCAAGCGCACCTTCAACCCGGAGTTCCTGAACCGCATCGACGACGTCATCGTTTTCCACGCGCTCACGCGCGAGGACATGCGGGCGATCGTCGGAATCCTCATGGGCCAGGTCAAGGAGCGACTGAGTGCACAGGAGATCCACCTCGACATCACCGCCGAAGCCGAAGAGCTGCTCATCGATCGCGGCTTCGACCCATCGCTCGGGGCCCGGCCTCTCAAGCGCGCCATCCAGCGCCTGCTCGAAGATCCACTTTCCGAATTCATCCTGCGCGGCGAGCTCCCCGCCGGTGCCCTCATTCGCGTGGCCCGCAAGGAGGACCAGCTCGACTTCACCCCCGCAACCCAGGACGTCCCTGCGGCCACCGCCGCGCTCCCGCGCGGCTAGCGCCGCGCACGTTCTCGGGTTTCTGCTGCTCGCGGTCACCGCGGC
>DATEMP010000105.1:0-4556 GCA_035275545.1 Candidatus Eiseniibacteriota bacterium
GTCGGAGCCCTGATCAGGCCTTACGATGGCTCGGCCGCCGGTACCCGGGTTCACCGCGCCGGTCAATCTCCAGGCGCTGGACGCCCCCGGCTACAACCCGGCGGACGGTCGAACGTAGGTACGGCAGAAGGAAGCGTCCACATGCAGCCTGGAGGCGTCATGGAGTCCGGCAGGGGATGAACTCGTTCCGCCTGCTGGCGACGCTCAACCTGTGCCTGGGCGGGCTGGTGTTCCTGCTCGGCCTGCTCATCCTGCGTGAGAACCCGCGCCAGCGCCTGAATCGCGTCGTGGCGCTCATGCTGTTCTTCGGCGGGTTCGGTTCGATCCTGGCGGCGATGAGCTTCCTCACCGCCGGCGCGCCGGCCGGCTCGGCCGCGGCCGCGCGCGGATCGGTCGAGAACTTCTCCTACCTGTGGGAGTTCTTCTTTCCCACCATGTTCGTGTTCGCGAGCCTGTTCCCCGAGGAGCGAGCGTGGACGCGGCGCGGCGCGGGGCTGCCCTGGCTCGGGCGCTTCAGCCCCAGCTTCGAGATCCTGGTCTACGCGCCGCACGCAGTCCATCTGATCGTCACCCTGCTGCTCACCCTCGCCACGCCCTCGTTGGCGATCCGGGTGCCCGAGTCGATGCGCGCCCTGGCGCCGATCGCCGACCTGTTCACGCTCACGATCCAGGTGTTCCTGGCGATCCACCGCGCGCTGTTCTCGCTGGTCAACCTGGGCTTCGGGATCGCCGCCGTCGCCCTGCTCATCTCCAGCTACGGCCGCATGCGCGCCCGGCGGCTGCGCCAGCAGATCCGCTCGATCGGACTCGGGCTTGCGTCCTGCCTGCTGCTCTACAGCCTCGCCTCGCTGTTCCCGGCGCTCCTCAACCTCCGCATCTCGGAGTGGGCGCGCTCGGCGCTCACCATCGCCGCGCTCACGGTGGGCTCCGGGTCGATCGCCTACGCGATGGTGCGGCACAAGTTCCTCGACGCGAAGCTGCTCGCGCGCCGCGGCATCCTGTACGGGATCGCGTCGGCGACCCTGGTGGGCGTCTACCTCACGGTCATCACCCGCCTGAACCAGCTCTTCACCCAGCTCTCGGGCATCGACGCGCGGGTCATCGAGCCGGTGTTCCTGATCGTGGCGCTGATCGTGTTCCAGCCCGCGGTGTCGTGGCTCGAGGAGGTGCTCGACCGGCTGCTGCTGCGCGACCCCGGCGACTACCGCAACGTGCTGCGCAACCTGGCGCGCGAGCTCCAGACCACGATCGATCTCGAAGATCTATTGAGCCGGTCGATCCGCACCATCGGCGACGCCCTGCTGCTCCGCAACGCCTACCTGGTGGCGCTGCCCCGGGGCGGCGAGGCGCTGGTGCGCGCCGGGGCCGGCACGCCGCCCACGCCCGAGGACGTGCTGCTGCTCCCCGACGTGCTGCTGCGGCTGCCGCCCACCGCCGACAGCATCCGGCTCGCGGACCCGGTCCCGGAGCTCACCTCCGCCGATCGCGCGCTGCTGGTGGGCCGGCTCGGCGCCTCGGTGGTGCTCCCGCTCCACTCGCGCGGGGAGACCGTGGGGGCGCTGCTGCTCGGGGAGAAGCTCACCGGGACCGAGTACACCTCGGAGGACGTCACCCTGCTGTCGACGCTCGCCTCGCAGATGTCGGTGTCGCTCCAGAACGCGCTGCTGCTGCTCGAGCGCGTCCAGGTGGTGCGGATCGAGGAGGAGCTGCGGCTCGCGCGCCAGATCCAGCGCTCGTTCCTGCACTCCGAGTTCCCCTCCACGCCGCGCTTCGACGTGCACGCGCTCAACATCCAGTCCAAGGAGGTGGGCGGGGACTTCTACGACCTGGTGCCCGCACAGGACGGCGTGTTCCTGCTGGCGATCGCCGACGTGGCCGGCAAGGGCGTGCCCGCCGCACTGCTCTCGTCGATGATCCAGGCCTCGCTGCGCACCCAGGCGGGATCGATCGGCTCGGTGGGTGAGATCCTGCGCAACATCAACTCGCTCGTGTACCGGGCCACGGCCGTGCACCAGTTCGCCACGTTCTTCATCGCGCGCATCGAAGGCAACACGCTGGCGATGACCTTCTCGAACGCCGGGCACAACTACCCGCTGGTGGTGCGCCGCGACGCCGAGCCCATGTTCCTCAAGTGCGGCGGGACCGTGCTCGGCGTGCTGGACGGCGCCCAGTACGAGGAGGAGCGGATGCGGCTCAACACCGGCGACCTGGTGGTGCTCCACACCGACGGGATCAGCGAAGCGATGAACCGCGAGGGCGAGCTCTACGGCGACGATCGCCTGTACGCGCTGGTGCAGAGCCTGCCCGTCCACCTCACCGCGCGCGAGGTCTCGGAGCGCATTCTGGATGCGCTCCGGGAGTTCCTGGACGGCGAGGAGCCGCGCGACGACATGACGCTCATGGTGGTGCGGGTGCTGGAGCTCGAGGCCGCCGCACTCTCGGGCGACGGCGCGCGCACCGAGATGGACGCGGTCCGGGTCTAGGCTTTCAGCGGCCGGTGCGGCCCGCGGCCGCCGACCAGGCGAGGCGGTACAGGTCGCCGCGCTGGGAGCACACGTAGAGCTCGCCCAGCCCATCCTGCCCGAACGAGGTGATCGCCTCGGTCTTCGCCCCGCGCCACTCGCGGTGCTCGCTCACCGCGCCCCGCTGGTACTTGAAGCTTCGGATCCAGCCGCTGCAGTAATCCGCGTAGAAATAATGACCTAGGAGGGCGGGCATGCGCTTTCCCCGGTACACGAAGCCGCCCGTGACCGAGCACCCGTCGCCGTGCCCGTACTCGACCGCCGCCGGCACGCGCCCGCGGGTCTCGCAGTTTGCGGAACGGAAGCAGTGGTTGCCCTCCAGGACGTTCCAGCCGTAGTCGAGCCCCGGTGTGGCCGCCGGCGCCACGTCGATCTCCTCCCACTTGTTCTGGCCCACGTCGGCGATGTAGAGGAGGCCGCTGGGCGGATCGAAGCAGAAGCGCCAGGGATTGCGGAGCCCCCAGGCCCAGATCTCGCCGCGCATCCCGGTCTGGCCCGCGAGCGGGTTGTCGCGCGGCACCGCGTAGGGATCGCCGTGGTCGACGTCGAGGCGCAGCATCTTGCCCAGCAGGGCGTTCTTGTTCTGGCCGTTCCCGTGCGGGTCGCCGCCCGAGCCGCCGTCGCCCATGCCCACGTAGAGCATGCCGTCGGGTCCGAACAGGACGTGCCCGCCGTTGTGGTTCGCGTAGGGCTGCGCGATCCCGATCACGAGATGCGCCGAGCCGCGGTCGGCGACGTCGGGGTTCGCGGTCACCGTGTAGCGCTCGACCCGCGTGTCACCGCGCCCATCGGTGTAGTTGACGTAGAAGAACCCGTTGCTCGCGTACTGGGGATGGAAGGCGAGGCCGAGCAGGCCCTGCTCGCCGCCGGCGCGCACGCGATCGCGCAGGTCGAGGAACGGCACGGGCAGCATGCGTCCGCCCCGGAACACGCGGATGCGGCCGGTCTGCTCGACCACGAACAGGCGGGGATCGCCCGCCGGCGCGGTGACGTAGAGCGGATCCTCGAGCCCGGTGGCGACCCGCTCGAGCGTCAGCGCGGTCCCGGGGGTGAGGTCGGGCGCCGCCGAGGCGCACGAGGCGACCGCGAGCAGCACCAGCAGCAGCAGCGAACGCACCACGATGGCAAATCTCCGTGACGATGGCGGCCGGGAGGACGGCGTCGCGCCCCGTCGCGGGTCGCGGCGTTGGAAGGCATGACGCGCGGCCGAACGCCATGTTATCGTGCGCCGCTCCGGCATCCAACCAGGAGACCTTGGACCGTGTTCGACCAGGCGATGATCCGGTTCGCCACCTCCGGAACCCTGCTGCTGCTCTACGGCATCGCCGAGACGCTGGCGCGCCGCGGGGGCACGCCCTCCGACCGGCCCGGCGTGCCGCCGCCCCGCTGGCTCAAGCCCGCGAGCTTCGTGGCGATCACCGCCTTCTACCTGCTGATCGCGCCCACCGGGGGAGCGCTCCTGGGCGGCTGGGGCAATGCCGTGGGGGTGGCGCTCGCGGGTGCGGCGATGGGGCTGCGCTTCGCGGTGCGACGCGGGGTGCCGAGCCTGCGCCATCCCACGGTCGGGGTGCGCATGCTGTTCTACGCCGCGCTGCCGCTCGCGGTGGGGGTGCCCTGGGGCTGGCTGGTGCTGACCGCGCCCGCGCTGGTCATGTCCGCGTGGTGCTCGGTGCGCGAGGACCGCGTCCTCGCCGACCGGCTCGGCGCACCGTACGCGGAGCTCATGTCGCGCACCCACCGCTGGGTGCCCGGCATGTGGTAGATGCCGGTCACGCTCCCCGAACACCTCGCCCGCCTGCTGCGTGAGTGCGACGTCGAGCCCTACAAGTCCTCGGGGCCCGGCGGGCAGAAGAAGAACAAGACCGAGTCGAGCGTGCGGGTGCGCCACCGTCCCACCGGGATCGTGCGCATCGCCACCGAGAGCCGCTCGCAGACCCGCAACCGCGTGACCGCGCTCGAGCGCGTATACAAGGCGCTCGCCGCCCGGGCGCGCCGGCGCACGCCCCGGATCGCCACCCGCCCGACGCGGGCGGC
>DATEMP010000106.1:0-6235 GCA_035275545.1 Candidatus Eiseniibacteriota bacterium
CGATCCGGGCCGCGGGCGGCACGATCCGGGACCACGGTGAGTTCGTTCCCGGCGAGCCGTACGTGTTCTTCAGCGACCCGGACGGCTACCAGGTCGAGATCTGGTACGAGCTGCCGACCCCGGTCGATCCCGGGCGCCGCCGGCGCGGTGCGAGGTCCCGTGCCGGGCGTTGAGATCACGCGGGTCGCGGTCATCTGCGACATCCACGGCAACCTCCCCGCGCTGGAGGCGGTGATCGAGGAGATCCGCCGCGCCGACGTGGAGCGGATCCTGATCGCGGGCGACGTGCTGCCCGGTCCGATGCCGCGCGAGACGCTCGCCTGCCTGCGCGAACTCGACATCCCGTTCCAAGTGCTGCATGGCAACGGTGACCGCGAGGTGCTGGCGGCGGCCAACGGCGCCGACAATCCGGCGCTACCCGCCGAGGTGCGCGACGTGGTGCGCTGGGTGGCGGAGCAGCTCGACGGCGAGGACCGGCGCTGGATCGCGAGCTGGCCCGACACCCTGCGCATCGAGGTCGAAGGGCTGGGCGCGGTGCTCGCCTGCCACGCCACGCCGCGCAACGACACCGACGTATTCGGCGAGCGTACCCCCGAAGCGCCACTGCGCCCGCTGTTCCAGGACCTGGGCGTGGCGCTGGTGGTGTGCGGCCACACCCACATGCAATTCGATCGCACCATCGCCGGCGTGCGGGTGGTGAACGCGGGCAGCGTGGGGATGCCGTACGGCGATGCGGGCGCCTATTGGCTGCTGCTCGGGCCCGACGTGCGGCACCGGCGCACGCATTACGACCTCGAGGCGGCGGCGGCGCGGATCCGCGCCAGCGGCTACCCGCAGGCCGGGTTCGAGGAGCGCTACGTCCTCTCGCGGCCGAGCCGCGAGGAGATGGATGCGTTCATCGCCCGCACGGAGCTGAAGTAGCGATCAGACCGGATTGACCGCGCCGCTCCGAATCAGCTCCTCGCTCTGCCGCCGCGCCTCGGTCATGGTCTCGGGGCCGCCCAGATCGCGCCCGGGCGTGGGGCTGTCGAGCAGCCGCGCCAGCTCCTCGTCGAAGAGCCGGGTCACGAGCTCCGGCGTGTGCGGCACATCGGCGCCCGAGGCGTCGAGAACCTTGATGTCGCTGCGATGCACCATGCGCTGGGCGATCATGAGCCGGTAGATGCGGTCGGTGGCGAGGTCCTCCATGTAGCCGTCGAGCAGGCTCGCCCCCCGCGCGTTGAGCACGCCGTTGCGGTAGCGGATCGCGGTGCGCACCGCGGCGCGCGTCCCGTCCAGCGAGTGGCGCCCCACCCCCGCCGGCACCGGCCTGAGATCCGGATAGCGCTCGACGCCCGGCGGGCGCGCCCCGCCCTGGTTGGGCGCCGGGAACTGACCCACGGCGATCGCGTTCTGGTCGGGATGGCCGGTCCAGGCGCCGTCCATGAAGCAGGTCGCCTCGTTCTTCTTGTCCTGCTCGAGCACCGCGAGCGCCTTCGCGTTGAGCTCGGCGTCCTCGCGGCTCGGGAACAGCGCGGTCATGCCGCCGATCGCGAGCGCCCCGCGGCGGTGGCAGATGTCGGCGAGCAGCAGGCGCAGGCGCTGGAAGAACGGCACGTCGTGCGGGATCGTGTTGCGGTCGGGCAGCACCCACGCGGGATCGGCGAGCGTGAAGTGGATCAGGCTCGCCATGTAGTCCCAGCGGCCCAGGTTGAGCCCGAGGATGTGGTCGCGCAGGTGATGGAGGAACTCCTCCATCTGGTAGGCGAGCGGATGGGACTCGACCAATGCCATGCACTTGATGGTGCGGTCGGGCCAGTGCTTCGCGCGCTCGAGCGCGTGGAACACCTCCGCCCACCAGAGCGCCTCCTCGGCGGACTCCGACTTGGGAATGTAGAAGCACAGCGGATGGCGCAGCCGGTCCGCGTCCACCTGGTAGGTGATGAGCGCCAGGTCGAACAGCGAGGCCGAGGTGAGGTCGTCGCCGGCGAGCAGCCCCGCCTGCGAGAGGTGGAGCCCGCGCACCCGTGACCAGATCACGGTCGGGCTCGGCTCGATGCCGACCGTGCGGTCGCGCTTCCGGTCGTGGTAGGTCAGCTCGCCGTGCAGCGCGCCCAGGATGTTGGTCACGCCCTGCATGAGGTTGGGCCACGCGTTGGCCATCGAGTCCTCGAGGTCGAGCATGACGCCCGGCGCCCCCGAGTTGAGCATCTTGACCACCAGCTCGCCGTCGTCCGCCGGGCCGGTCATCTGGTTGCGCTGGTCCTGGCACCAGGAGGGCAGCGTGATGCGCCAGTCCCCGGTGGTCGCCGATGAGGCGGGAAGATGGTCGGGCAGCGCGCCGTGGTGCGCGGCGGCCAGGCTCGCGAGCCGCGCCGACGCCAGCGCCTGCTGGCGGCGCGTGAACGCGCGGTGGAGCGGCGCGTAGAAGGTCCAGAATCCCGATGGAAGGTCGCTCTCGGGGTTGAACCCCGGCGGCGCCGCGTTCATCCGCGGGTCGGGCATCAGCGCAGCGCCAGCCCCGTTTCCACCTTCTGCGCCAGCCGCTCGGCGATCGCACCGATGAAGCCCTCGGTGGTCTCGTACCGGGCGATCGGCGGCTGGGCGATGCTGGCGAGGTCCTTGGTGACCGTGCCGGATTCGATGGTCTCGATCACCGATGCCTCGAGCGCGTGCGCGAACGCGATCAGCTCGGGCGTGCCGTCCAGCTCGCCGCGCTTCGCGATCGCCCCGGTCCAGGCGAAGATCGTCGCGGTCGAGTTGGTCGAGGTGGATTCGCCGCGCTGGTGCAGGTAGTAGTGCCGCTGGACGGTCCCGTGCGCGGCCTCGAACTCGAAATGGCCGTCGGGCGAGACCAGCACCGAAGTCATGAGGCCGAGGCTGCCGAACCCCGAGGCGACCATGTCGCTCATGACGTCGCCGTCGTAGTTCATGCACGCCCACAGGAAGCCGCCGTGATGACGCACCGCGCGCGCCACCGCGTCGTCGATGAGCATGTATGAATAGGTGATCTTGGCGCGCGCGAAGTCGTCCTTCCGGGCCTCGGTCTCCTGCCGGAAGATCTCGCGGAACGCGCCATGATAGATCTTGGCGATCGTGTCCTTGCCGCTGAACCAGAGGTCGACCTTCTCGGCGAGCGCGTAGGCGATGCAGGCGCGCGCGAACGAGCGGATCGAGGCGTCGAGGTTGTGGACGCCGCGCACGATCCCCGACTCCTTGAAGTCGTGAATGGTCGCGCGCTGAGGCTCGCTGCCGTCGGCGGGCGTGAACACGATCTCCACCTTGCCCGGCTGGCGGATGCGCATCTCGGCGCTCTTGTACATGTCGCCGTACGCGTGGCGGCCGATGATGATCGGCTTCATCCACGAGCGCACCATCGGCGGCACGTTCTTCACGATGATCGGCTTGCGGAACACCGTGCCGTCGAGCAGCGCCCGGATCGTCCCGTTGGGGCTGGGCCACGCCTTCTTGAGCTTGTACTCGACCACCCGCTCCTCGTTGGGCGTGATCGTGGCGCACTTGACGCCCACCCCGTAGCGCTTGATCGCGTCCGCGGCCTGCACGGTGACCGCGTCGTCGGTGCGGTCGCGATTGGGCAGGTGGAGGTCGTAGGGCTCGAGTTTGAGCTCGATGAACGGCTCCAGGAGCTGCTGCTTCACCAGGGCCCAGATGACGCGGGTCATCTCGTCGCCATCCATCTCGACGATCGGGGTTTTCATCGTCAGCTTGTGGGCGTTCACGCTCATGGAGCTCTCCGGTGGTGTCACGGTTGTGTGGACCATGAAAATAGCAGAGCCCAGGGCGCGCGGCGAGCACGCTTGTGTCCGGCCCGGGAGCCTGATAGAAAGGCGCCCCATGCGCATTGCCGTGCCTCGAGAGATCGTCCCGGGCGAGACCCGTGTCGCCCTGGTGCCGGAGACGGTCGGCCGGCTGGTCAAGGCGGGCCTCGAGGTCGCGATCGAGGCGGGCGCGGGCGATGCCTCGATGGCCGCGGACGACACCTACCGGGCCGCGGGCGCCACGATCGCCCCGGGCGCGCGCGAGGTGTATTCCGGCGCCGACGCGGTGCTCAAGGTGCGCGAGCCGGTCGCCCATCCCGCGCTCGGGGCGCACGAAGCCGACCTCATGCCGCCGGGCGCGGTGCTGATCTCCTTCCTGGGTCGCGACGCCCAGAGCGAGGCGGCGCGCAAGCTCGCCGCGCGCGGCGTCACCGCGTTCTCGATGGAGATGATCCCGCGCATCTCGCGCGCCCAGAAGATGGACGCGCTCTCCTCGATGAGCACGGTGGCCGGCTACAAGGCGGTGCTCCTGGGCGCCACCACCCTCGGCAAGTTCTTCCCGCTGCTCATGACCGCCGCGGGCACGATCGCCCCGGCGCGCGTGTTCGTGCTGGGCGCGGGAGTCTCGGGGCTGCAGGCGATCGCCACGGCGCGCCGGCTGGGAGCGGTGGTGGAGGCGTTCGACGTGCGCCCCGCGGTGCGCGACGAGGTGCAGAGCCTGGGCGCCACGTTCGTGGGCCACGAGCTGCTCGATGCCGAGGCGGTGGCGGCGGGCGGGTACGCGAAGGAGATGACGCCCGAGCAGCAGGCGAAGCAGCGCGAGCTGGTCGCCGAGCGGCTCAAGCAGTCGGATGTGGTGGTGAGCACCGCGATGGTGCCGGGCCGGAAGGCGCCGATCCTGATCCCCGATGCGACCGTGCGCGGCATGCGCGCCGGCTCGGTGATCGTCGACCTCGCGGCCGAGATGGGCGGCAACTGCGAGCTCACCGAGCCGGGCAGGGAGGTCGTGAAGCACGGCATCACGATCCTGGGCCCGCTCAACATCGCGGCGACCGTGCCGGTGCACGCGAGCCAGATGTACTCGCGCAACATCGCGGCACTCCTCACCCACCTGGTCAAGGACAAGGCGCTCCACCTCGACTGGGACGACGAGATCACCCGCGACACCTGCCTGGTACGCGCCGGCGCCGCGGCGCCGTCCACGGGCGCGGTCGCCGCCGCCGGAGGGGCGTCGTGAGCGGCGCGCTGCTCGCCGAGATCTACGTGTTCGTGCTCGCGGTGTTCGTGGGCTTCGAGGTGATCTCCAAGGTGCCGGTGGTGCTGCACACGCCGCTCATGTCGGGCACCAACGCCATCCACGGCATCGTCATGCTGGGCGGGGTGGTGGTGCTGGCGACCGCGGACGGGCCGGTGCTCACCGCGCTCGGATTCCTGGCGGTGGTGCTGGGCGCGATGAACCTGTTCGGCGGCTTCGTGGTCACCGACCGCATGCTCGAGATGTTCAAGAAGAAGCCGCAGGCCAAGCGTCCATGACCACCACCGGGCCGCTCGCCACGCTCTTCCACTTCTCGTACCTGCTCTCCGCGATCCTCTTCATCGTCGGCCTCAAGTTCCTGAGCCACCCGGCGCGCGCGCGCCAGGGCAACCTGGTCGCCGCGATCGGCATGACGGTCGCCGGCCTCACCACGCTCGCGACCCTGTGGGTGCCCGGCAGCGGCTACCACAACCAGGGGCTGATCCTGCTCGCGATCGCGATCGGTGCGGTGCTCGGCACCGTGGGCGCGCGGCGGGTGGCGATGACCGACATGCCGCAGATGGTGGCGCTCCTGAACGGCTTCGGCGGCGGCTCGGCGGCGCTCATCTCGACCGCGGAGTTCCTGCACGCGGCGAGGGCCGGTGTGAGCCCCGGCGCGACCGAGGCGTTCTCGACCATGTTCGGCTGCATCATCGGCGCGATCTCGTTCAGCGGCAGCATGGTCGCGTTCGGCAAGCTCCAGGGGATCATCTCCGAGCGTGCGATCACCTCGGCGGCGCAGAAGGTGGTCAACGCGCTGCTGTTCGTGGGCCTGCTCGCCACCATCGTGGTGATCGCGATGGGCGGCGGCGCTGGCTGGTTCCTGGCGCTGCTCGCGGGCGCGCTGGTGTTCGGCGTGCTCATGGTGATCCCGATCGGCGGCGCCGACATGCCGGTGGTGATCTCGCTGCTCAACTCGTTCACCGGGCTCGCGGTGGCCGCGACCGGGTTCGTGCTCCAGAACAACGCGCTCATCATCAGCGGCACGCTGGTCGGCGCGTCGGGCACGATCCTCACGCAGCTCATGTGTAAGGCCATGAACCGGTCGCTGTTCAACGTGCTGTTCGGCGCGTTCGGCGCCGTCACGGCGCCCGCGGCCGGCGCGGGCGGCGGCAAGGGAGCGGCGTCGGCGCGACCGGTGCGGGACGTCAGCATCGAGGACGCGGCGGTGCTGCTCGCGAAC
>DATEMP010000107.1:0-16863 GCA_035275545.1 Candidatus Eiseniibacteriota bacterium
GTAACATACCTGCGTGGCACACGACGCGCCACTTGTGTCTGCGTCGAAAGCGCGTCGGCCGGAGCACCGGCGGCGGACGCACCGCGCATTCGTCAAGCCATTGTCGCTTCATGAGATCCGCACCACCCCCGCACGAGAAAATCGAGGTCGATGCGGACCGACCGACATCCGATAAGTGCTCATGGCCTGGAACCTCCTACTCACCCTGATCGCGCAGTTCGCGCCGCTGTCTTCGAGCCTCCCGGCGGTCCCCGTCGTGGATGCGATCGAAGTCGCGGCGTTCGGACCCCAGCGCTCCACATTCGGCGTCCGCTTCGGCGAGTTCCGCAGCGATTACCGCGTGATGGCGATGTTCGCCATGCCGGGAGAGATCGTATCCGTCGAGGCGGGTGAGCCTGCGGGTGATTCCAGCTTCGATCTGGCCGCGGAGGCGGGTCGCCGCGAGGTGGCCGGCGCCAACCGCTGGACGTGGATTGCGCCCTCGAAGCCCGGGCTCTACCCCCTCCAGATCCGCGATCGCGAGAACGGCGCCCAGATGACGCTCAACGTGTTCGTCATGGTGCCGTACGCGTCGATGCAGAAGGGGTCGCTGAACGGCTACCGGATCGGCGCCTATCCGAATCCGCGCCGCGGCCACGAGGACGAGTACAGCCGTCCGCTGGGATTCGTCGAGGTGACGCCGGCGTTGCTCGATGTCCAGGTGTCGCCGCACTTCCGGCTCGGCCAGTTCGTGTGCAAGCAGCGGAGTGGCTCGACCCGCTACCTGGTGCTGCGACAGCCCCTGCTGGTCAAGCTCGAGCAGCTGCTCGCGACCCTGAACCAACGCGGGATCGACGCCCGCACCTTCTCGGTCCTGAGCGGCTACCGCACCCCCGCCTACAACGCGGCGATCGGCAACGAGACCACCTACAGCCGCCACGCGTACGGTGACGCGGCCGACGTGTTCGTGGACGACAACGGCGACGGCAGGATGGACGATCTGAACCGGGACGGCCGCCACACGATCGCCGACGCCCGCGTCCTGAGCCGGATCGTGAACGAGCTCGAGGGTGAGCCGGAGTCCGAGCAGCTGGTCGGAGGGCTCGGCACCTACGCCCCCACCGGCGGGCACGGCGCGTTCATGCACGTCGACACGCGCGGCTTCTCCGTGGAGTGGGGCAGCTAGACGCACGCCCCGGCCGCCCGCTCCTCCCATCGCGCGGCGTCCACACCCTTCACGATTCCGACGCACCCGAGGCGCGGCGTCGCCGCCAGCGGCCGGTGCGCGTGGTCGCTCCCATGTTTGCCTTGAACAGGATCTGCGACAGGAGGATCAGCCCCCACGCCTGCCAGAAGCTGATCGCCTTGACGCCGAAGATGTCGACCAGCGTCTGGCTCCAGAGCCAGACCACCAGCTTGCCGAGACCGTAGAACAGCGCGGTGCCGACCACGATCACGGCCGGAATGAGCCAGGGCAGGTTGCGCAGGAAGCGGCGGCGACGCTCCTCGCGATCGGCTTCGAAGTCCTCGTGCATCGTGGGTCCTCCTCTAGATGAGCTCGACGCGGTACTCGGCGTCAGTGGTGGTGATGAAGTCGAAAGCCCAGGTGAGCCAGCCGAATCCGAGCCGGTGCAGCACGTCCCGGCCGACCTCCTCCATCCCCGCCCGGACGCGGGCGCGCTCGAGAATGGCCGCGCCCTCCCGCATCACGCGCCGGTCGAGCTCCGACGACACGCCGGGCAGTTGGTAGCCTTTCATGAGCTGCTCGAGTCGATCGTCACTCATGGACGCCGAGCTCCTTTCTCAGCTTGGTGAGGCCGTACTGGTACCGGGAGAGCGCGGTGTTGATCGATGTCCCCTGGAGCTTCGCGATCGCCGCGAACTCGAGGTCGTGCCAGGCCCGGAGGATCACCACTTCCGCCTGCTCGGCCGGCAGCGCCAGCAGCGCGCGGTTGAGCACCCGCTGGAGGCCGATCCGTTCCTGATCGCCGGGCGGGGCCACCATCAAGTCGAGCTCCGCCTCGTCGAGCGGCACCTCACGCCGGCGCCGGATGAGGTCCACGCAGCGGTTCCGCACCGACGCGTAGAGATAGGCGGAGATCTGGCGGGGCGCGTGCCCCGCTCCCGCCTGCTTCGCGAGCCCTACGAACACATCGTGGATCACGTCTTCGGCCTCCGTGGGTGAGCGGAGCAGGCTGAGCGCGTACTGGTGCAGGCGGGTCCGGTAGTTCCGGTAGAGCTCGGCGAATGCCCCGGACTCTCCCCGGGCCAGCCCAACGATCAGCTCGGCATCCGGTCGCACAGGCCTCCCGTTTCGTTGCGCTACATCTCTACGACGCGCCAACCCGGTGGCGTATTGTAGGGGCTTGAAAAAGGCGGAGCGGCAAGGTCTTCCCAGTGTCCGAGGAGGCTGGTCATGAGGCGGCGCAGCGCCGGCCTCCTGATGTTCCGCCGTCGCGCGGGTGGCCTCGAGTTCTTCCTCATCCACCCCGGCGGGCCGTTCTTCGCGCGCAGGAGCGCCGGCGTGTGGTCGATCCCCAAGGGCGAGGGCCTGCCCGGCGAGGATCCGCAGGCGGTGGCGCAACGCGAGTTCATGGAGGAGACCGGCCAGTCTTGGGAGGCGTGCGGTGGCCGCGAGGCGTTCCCGCTCGGCTCGGTGCGGCACCCCGGCGGCAAGATCGTCGAGGCATGGGGCTTCGAGGGCGACTGGCCCAGAGGCGCGCGGCTCCAGAGCAACACCTTCGAGCTGGAGTGGCCGCCGCGGTCGGGCCGCCGGCAGTCGTTCCCGGAAGCCGATCAGGGCGGGTTCTTCACCGAAGCCGAGGCGCGCCAGCGCATCCATCCGGCGCAGGCGGCGTTCCTCGACCGCGTGATCGCGGCCGTGGCAGGCTCGGGCGCATGAGGATCGCGGAGCTGGCGACCACCTCGCGGGAGCTCGCGGCCACGTCGCGCCGCAACGAGAAGATCGAGCGCCTGGCGGTGCTCCTCCGCCGCCTCGCACCCGAGGAGATCGCGCCGGCGGTGGCGCTCCTGTCGGGAGCGCCGCGGCAGCGACGGATCGGGATCGGCCCCTCGATCGTGCGTGCGGCGGCATCGGAAGCGCACGCGGAGGAGCCCACGCTCACCATCGCGGAGGTCGACCGGGAGCTCGAGCGCCTGGCCGGGCTCCAGGGCGCGGGATCGACCACCGCTCGGCGCACGGCGCTCGGCGAGCTCATGCGGCGCGCCACCGCCGGGGAGGCCGACTGGCTCGCCCGCGTGCTGATCGGCGAGGTGCGGCAGGGGGCGCTCGAGAGCGTCCTCCTCGACGCGATCGCCAGGGCGGCCGGTATTGCCGCCGCGGAGGTGCGGCGCGCGGCGATGCTGAGCGGTGACCTGGGAGCGGTCGCCCACGCCGCCCTCACCGACGGGCGTGCCGGGCTCGAGGGGTTCCATCTCGAGATGTTCCGCCCGGTGCTGCCGATGCTCGCCTCGCCCGCCGACACGCTCGACGAGGCGATGGAGAGCCTCGGCACGGCCGCGCTCGAGTACAAACTCGACGGTGCGCGCGTGCAGGTGCACAAGCAGGGCGACGAGGTGCGGGTGTTCAGCCGGCTGCTGAACGACGTCACGGTCGCGGTGCCCGAGCTGGTCGAGTCGGTGCGCGCCCTTCCGGCGCGCGAGCTGATCCTGGACGGCGAGGTGATCGCCCTGAAGCCCGACGGCACGCCGCACCCCTTCCAGGTGACGATGCGGCGCTTCGGCCGCCGCCTCGAGGTGGAAGCCCTGCGGCGCGAGCTGCCGCTCACCCCCTACTACTTCGACATCCTGCGCTGCGACGACCAGGACTTGATCGACGCCCCGCTCTCGGACCGCGCCGCGGCACTCGCGGAGGCGGCACGGGAGGCACTCGTGCCCCGGCGGCTCGTGGCAAGCGTGGCGGAGGCGGAAGCGTTCTTCGACGAGGCGCTGGAGCGCGGCCACGAGGGGATCATGGCGAAGGCCCCGGCCTCGGCGTACGCGGCCGGGAGTCGTGGGATCGGCTGGTTCAAGGTGAAGCCGGCGCACACGCTCGATCTCGTGGTGCTGGCGGTCGAGCCCGGCAGCGGGAGGCGCAGCGGCTGGCTCAGCAACATCCACCTGGGCGCGCGCGATGCGGGCGGCGGGTTCGCGACGATCGGCAAGACCTTCAAGGGCATGACCGACGCGATGCTCGAGTGGCAGACCCGCCGCTTTCGCGAGCTGGCGGTCGGCACTGACGGCTACGTGGTCCACCTGCGCCCGGAGCAGGTGGTCGAGGTCGCGTTCAACGACGTCCAGGAGAGCACCCAGTACGCCTCGGGCGTGGCGCTGCGCTTCGCGCGCGTGAAGCGCTACCGCGACGACAAGCCTGCGGGGAATGCTGACACGCTCGAGACCGTGTACGCGATCCTGAGAGGGCAGGTCGGCAAGCAGCGGGCGAAGCCCTCCTAGGCGGCGGCCGGCGCCCGCGCGGGGCCGCGCTGCTCCCGTGCACCCCAGAAGAGCAGCCAGACCATGATCGGCAGCTCGCCGATCTCGCAGATCCCGGCGATCTGCCCCAGCATCGGGATAGCCCGCGGCAGCATGAGCGTGTTCACGGCGGCGAGCAGATAGCCGAACGCTCCGATCCACATCAGCACCGCGAGGAAGCGGGGAATGAACCGCGACTGCCACACGCACACGCCAAACGGGATGAGCCACAGGCCCCAGAAGATCGAGGCCACGAGGATCCCGCGGCCGTGCAGTCGCAGGAAGAAGTAGGCGAGTGCTTCGAGGTGGCGTTGATCGAACACCGACAGGAAATCGGCGCCGCTGATCAGGGTCAGGGCTCCGATCTCGTGGACGACATTGAGGAACACGATCGGGATCGGAAGCAGGGAGAAGATCACCATCAGCGCCGCCTGGTTCACGTTCACCGGCTTGAACAGGCGGAACAGCGCGAGCACGAGCAGGATGCCGATGGTCTGGTGGATCAGCTCGCTGGCGATGCCGGCGTGGAGCAGCCACTCGGAGGCGCGGATCCGGGCGATGGTCGCGGTCGCGTCCCCGGACACGATCAGCCGGGCGGGAACCACCATCAGGCCGATCGGAGCGGTGACGCCCACCAGGAGATACAGGAATCCCGCGAACCGCGCCTGCTTCTTGATGGAATCCATGGTCCCTCCTGTGGTTCCCTCCCGGCTGGCCCCGGTGGATCGGAAATGTAGCCCAAGGAGGCGTTCCATGACTCGTCGCCCGCGCTGGGTGCCCGCCGCGATCGTTCTGACGTTGCTGAGCCGCCCGGCCTCTGCGGTGACGATCGACGGCACGGTCGACCCTGCCTACGGGCCGGCGATCGTCCAGCAGGGAATCCAGACGAACTCCGTGGGCGGGCAGCTGAGCGGCAACAGCACCCAGAACGATCTCAACTTCGCCAACGGATCGGAGCTGGACCTGGGTTACGCGCTGGTCGACAACGGCGTGCTCTACCTGTTCCTGGCCGGCAACGTCGCGCTGATGCTCAACGCCAACCAGAATGGGACGGTGCGCCACGTGCTCGACCTGTTCGTGGACGCGGTCCCCGGGGGCCAGAACATGGTGAACGGCCTCGGCGCCGGGGTGGTGCTCAACGGGCTCACCTTCGATACCGGCTTCGACGCGGACTACCTGTTCGAGCTCGAGGGCGACGACAACGGATTCAACGGCCCCCGCAACTGGACGGCGCGCTACGCGGCCCTGCAGAGCGGGGGTGGCGGACCGATCGTGACGCTCGGGACCACCACCGCGGGCGGGCCGGGAACGCTCACGGGCGGCACGAACCCGCATGGCGTGCTCGTGACCATCGACAACCGAAACACTTCGGGCGTGGGTGCCGGTTGCGCGGCCGGCTCGGGCGCCGGGGCGACGCTGGGCGTGGAGTGGGCGATCCCGCTGCCGGCGATCGGCAACGCCACCGGCTGCGTCCGGGTCACCGCATTCGTCCGCAGCGGTTCCTCGCTCTCGAACCAGGTGCTGGCCTCCGCCCCCGCCGGCACCTGCGCGCTCGGCACCGCGTCGAACGTCAACTTCGCGAACCTCGCCGGCAACCAGCACTTCTCGGTCTGCCCCACGACCGGGGTACCGGACCCGCGAGGCGTCGGGCTCGCGATGTCGCTGCTCGATGCCCATCCCTCGCGCGGCGAGCGGTTGCGTGTCGCGTTCACGCTTCCGGACGCCCGGCCGGCGCGCCTCCGGCTCCTGGATGCCGGCGGACGCCTGGTGCGGGACCGGAGCGTTGGCGGAGCCGCCGGTCCGATGGTGGTGGACCTGTTCGAGGGTGGACGGCCCGCGCCGGGCGTGTACTGGGTCCGGCTCACGCACGCGGCGAACGAGGTGACCCGGAAGGTCTCGGTGGTGAGGTAGGACTATCCGGCGCGCAGCCGCCAGACGCTCCAGTGTCCATAGTCGCGGGTCGGGTGCTCGGCCCGCCAGCCTTCGGCGATCATCCGGCGCGCGAGCAGCCGCCGGAAGGCGCCGTGGGTGACCACCGCAACCGTCCCGTCCCCTGCCCGGCCGGCGGCCTCCCGGCACCACACCGCGGCGCGCCCGGACCGCTCCCGTGTCTCCGAAGGTTCGTCGTGGCCTCGCATGATGTCGATGCCCCAGCGCGCGTGGACCAGCACGCTCCACACCGCGAACGGCACGGGAAACGGCAGCGATGGAATCGTGAGCGGGTGCTCACGGAAGAGCGGCGAGGTGGTGACCTCGCGACCGGGCGCGAGGCGTGCCGCCGAGGCGATCGCCCGGGCGAGATCGCTGGCGGCCACCGTGCTCACGCCGGCGATCTCGTCGATGAGGGATGGTGGCGGCGGATCGTCGTCGGCGATCCCGGCGGCGTCGTAGGCGGCGAGCCACCGCTCGACTCCCGTGCGGTCGAGCAGGCCGCCGCGGTGCACGTGGGCGGAGCGCCCGTGCCGGATCAGGAGGATGCGCACAGGACTGGACCCGCGCGTCTGGACCGGCGGAACATCATGAGCGGCCGGAGTCGAATTCCTTCCTGAACCGGTCGATCAGCTCGTCGCGCCTGGGCCTGCCTGCCGGGGGTGGCAGGTGCCCGAGCGCGTCGCGGGTCACGCGCAGCTGGTCGAAGTAGGTGCAACAATACGGGCACTCGTCCAGGTGACCCTGGAGCCCTTCACGCGCGACCGGCGCGAGATGGTTCTCCAGTGCGTCCCCCATGAGATCGATCGCCTCGTCGCACTCCACGTTTGCCTCCGATGCGTTCCCGGGCTAGGACTCGGCGCCGTGATCCGCGCGGCCCTGGGGCAGCGCGGCGGTGGCCCGGGATGGCGGCCGTGCTCCATCCCGCACATAGTTGTCCAGGGCACGACGAATCCTCGCGCGTCCCCGGTGGAGCAGCACGCGCTGATTGGTCCCGCTCAGTTCAAGAATGTTACAGACCTCGTCCGATCCGAGGCCCTCGACGTCACGGAGCAGCACCACCTGACG
Source organism: Candidatus Eiseniibacteriota bacterium (assembly GCA_035275545.1). Taxonomy (GTDB): domain Bacteria; phylum Eisenbacteria; class RBG-16-71-46; order RBG-16-71-46; family RBG-16-71-46; genus WS-11. The sequence continues at coordinate 7,447 of DATEMP010000107.1, forward strand.
CTGCGCGACCGGGAGCCCCTCGAGCGCGGCGCGCACCACCTCGAGCGCCTCGTGGCTCTGGTGGATCGCCGCCGGATCTTCGAGGTCCCAGGGAACCGGCGGCTCCTCCCAGAGGCCGACCCGTCCCAGACCCGGCGACCACTCGACGAGGCCGTTCCCGTTGCGCTCGGCCGAAGCGGGAGCCGCTCGGCGGGCTTCCTGGACCGCGATCGTGCGCGCCCGCCGCACCAGGATCCCGTAGATCCAGGTCCCGATCGTGGAGCGCCCCTCGAATCCGCGGAGCCCGCGGATGACCGCCAGCCAGGTTTCCTGCGCGATGTCCTCCGCGAGCGCCGGCGAGCTGGTGAAGGTGCTTGCGAGCGCGACCAGGCGTCCGTGGTAGCGATCGACCAGCCGGGCGAACGCCGCCGGGTCGCCGGAGCGCAGCAGCGCGAGCAGTGCCTCTTCGGTGGCGGGCAGTCCGTTGTTCAAGTCACATCCTCGCGAGGTTGAGACGCAAGGCTACCAGAGCCGGACCGCGTTGAGGATGGAAGACTGGACGCGCGCGACACGCGATGTCCCGGGAGCGCTGTAACAAGTGGCCGGCTCGGGGGACTAAGGAGCAAGGTCCCGTCGACGGCTTAGGAGGTAGGGGGAATCCGATCGTCGCACGACGGGACCCGAACATCCGGACTCGTGAGCCGGTTCCCCCACCGGCTGCGAGCCGGTCCTCCACTCCCCACCGAGTGACCGTTGTACCCGCCCGCGGCGCGGGCCCTCGTACCCGGCGAGGCCCCGCCGCGTCGGCGGGTGAGCTTGCGGTGAACGATTCCGTCCCGCGTCCATCGACGGAAGCAGACTTTCCCATTCGTTGACCTCGCGCGTACCGCGCTCGCGGTAGCATGCGCGCGCTCCCTTCGATGCGCGATCGTGCCGCGGCGGCCATGCACTCTGCCCTGGTCACCATCGCAAACTGACGCGTCATCCCTTCGGCCTCCTCGCCCAAGTCTCATTCCCCAAGGCGACCATGGCCGCTCCGCTCCGCGCGTCCGTCGGCACGAAGCCTGCCTGAGCCCGAACTCCCCACATCACGCTGGAGGTTCAACCTTGCTCATCAAGCGCTCGGCCGCACCCGCCCCCGCTCCCCTCCCGCATGCCGTGGCCTCGATCGTCATGGCTCTGTCCATGATCGCCCTGCCGGCCATCCCGGCCCGGGCGCAGGACGCGATTCCACCCGCGGCGATCACCGACCTCAACTCCGGGACCGGGACGGTGCGCTACGTCGACCGCTCCCATCCCTCGGCGACCGACTCGGGGCCGGGCACGCAGGCCGCGCCCTGGAGGACGATCCTCTACGCGGCCAGGACCGCGCGCGCCGGCGAGACCGTGCTCATCAAGCGCGGCACCTATCCCGAGTCCGAGAGCGGCCGGGTGGAGGTGAGCTACTCGGGCACCGCCGGCAATCCGATCACCTTCGCCGCCTATCCGGGCGACGAGCGCCAGGTGATCATCACCGGGGCGAGCTTCCGGATCACGGGGCGGAGCCACATCGTGGTGCGCGGGCTCAAGGTCACGGGCGTGCTCGGCCTGGACGCCCGTGGGTTCTCGGTCGAGGGTCCGGGCACGAACATCACGCTCTCGGGCAACGAGACCTACGACACGCAGTCGTCGGGGATCGGGGTGTGGGGCGTGCGGTGGAGCCAGGATCCCGGCAACTACCAGCACCTGTTCAACGTGGTGGTCGAGAACAACCTGATCCGGCTCGCCTGCAACGGCGGCTACGACGAGTGCATCACGGTCGCCAACGGCGTCAACAACGTGATCGTGCGCAACAACGAGATCACGCAAACCGGGAACACCTCACTGGGCGGTGAGGGGATCGACTTCAAGGAAGGGGTGTTCGGCGGGCAGATCCAGGGCAACTACGTGCACGACATCGAGAAGGTCGCGATCTACCTGGACGCCGCGGGGGTCGGCATCGGTCCCGGCGGGGTCGAGAGCATCAACATCTCCGGCAACCTGGTCGCCAACATCACCAACGGCGCCGGCATCGAGGTCGGCACCGAGGGGCGCGGGAGCCTGAGGGACATCAACGTCTTCAACAACGTGGTCCGCGGCGCCAAGAACGCGCTGCTCCTCTACGCGCACCCCAGCGGCACCGGGACAGCGACCGGCGTCTCGTTCATCAACAACACCGTGTACCTGAACAGCGCCTACGGGATTCGCATCGACTACCCCGCGGCCCGCGCGAGCGGCCTGGTGGCGCGGAACAACATCAGCCACCTGAACGCCTACGGCAACTACAGCGTGAGCGGCAGTCCCGCGGTCGCGGCGGACCACAATCTCCTGGGCATCGATCCGCTGTTCGTGAACGCGGTCGCGGGGGACCTGAGGTTGCGGGCGGGCTCGCCGGCGGTCGATGCGGGCTCGCCGACCGGGGCGCCCGCGGTCGACTTCGCGGGGATCAGCCGGCCGCAGGGCGCGATCTTCGACATCGGCGCCTACGAGCTGGTGCAGGGGAGCGCGGCGCTCTCGGTCGCGCCGGACGGCGGCGGCCGGTAGCCGCGCGGCGCTAGCGCTTCGGCTTGGAGCGCTTCGGCCCGAACTCCTCGACCAGCGCCTGCATGATGGCCACCGCCGGCAGGGCGAGAATCGCGCCCCCCGGTCCCAGCAGCGCGCTGCCGCCCATGATGCTGACCGTGACCACGAACGGATGCAGCTTGATCTCGCGGCCCAGGAGCCGCGGTGAGACCAGGTACGACATCAAGGTGTTGACGATGAGGTAGGCGACCAGTCCGGCCACCGCGAGGCCCGGGCTGGTCGTGAGTCCGGCGAGGAGGATGACCGTGGCGGCGATCCAGAAGCCGAGGAAGGGAATCACCTCCGCCAGGCCGGCGGTGACGCCGAGCAGCAGCGCCACCGGATAGCCGAGCACCTGCAGCACCAGGGCGGTCACGACGCCGACGATCAGGCACACCGCCGCCTGGCCCCGCACGTACGCGCGCAGCGCCTTGTCCACCGCCTGATGCACGCGCATCGCCTTCGGGTGCAGCGTCTCGGGTGCGAAGCGCAGGACGCTGGTGCGGACCGCATCGCCGTCCGCCAATAGATAGAGCGTCAGCAGCGGGAGCAGCACCAGGCCGGCGAGATCCTTGAGGTTCCCGAACAGGCTTCCGAGGATCGAGATCAGCCCGGTCTGAGCGGTGCGCAGCAGCGGCGCGGCGTAGCTGCTGGAGCCGTCGGTGGCGGTCCCCAGCAGGCCGATCCATCCCCGGCTCTCCACGAAGCGGCGCAGGTTCTCCTCGAGGCGTGCGATCACGCCGGGTGCCGCGTCCACGAAGCGGCTGATCTCGGTCACCAGGCGCGGCACCGCGGCGGCGAGCGCCCATCCGGCCACCAGCACGAGGATGACCACCACCAGGCCGGCGGCGACGCCGCGGGGAAGCCTGAGACCACGCGGGAGCGGGATGCGCGCGACCAGGCTCACCACCGGATCGAGCGCGTAGGCCAGCAGGGCCGCGAAGCCGACCAGCATGACGAGGTCGCGGAGCATCCACGCGACCCACACGGCGATCGCGATGCCGACCGTCAGCAGGCTCTGCCGCAACGATTCGCCCGCGGTCATCGCGAGGTCGTCCGCCGGCCGGACTGGAAGCGCCTTACCGGCACGAGTCTTCGGGCGCGATCGACTGGAGGGCGATGTTGCCCTCGCCCTCCATGCAGATGGACATCGCGGCGACCGTGCCGTGGACGCACACGCGGTCGCCGGGCCGGAAGCGTCCCAGGTCGCCGCCCAGCGAGAAGCGGCGTCCGCCGGTGACGATCAGCATCGGGCACTCCGCGCCGGAGGCGATCTCGCCCTTGAGCGTGACCGTCTGACCCGGCTCGAGCTTCGGCGGCAGGTCGTCCTTACAGCCGACGACCGCCATGAGGAACACCCACAGGAGCACGTGATGTCGCACCGCCCGATTCTCCTCCTCCCCGCCGCGGTTCACCAAGTCGACGGCGGGGCTACCGATGGCGCATCTCGAAGAACGTTCCGTCCCACATGGTGTAGGTGGTCCCATCGGGAAACCGCATCAGCGTCGCACCGGGGGCGATCCACGGCTCTCCCCCGCACCGGACCTCGATCAGGGTGATGGTGCTCGCGGCCGGCACGCCGAGCGCCGGGGCGGCGATGTGGTAGGCGGCGCTCAGCAGGCTGTCCCCGTGCACCTCGCGCGAGCGATAGGAAGGCGCATGGCACGCGTGGGGACCGAACGCGGCACTGCCGGCGTCGTAGTGGGCGATGCGTCCGTGCCAGCTGGTGGCCTCGGCTTCGGTCATGGCGCCCACCCCGGGCATGCGATGCGCGACCACCTCCCAGTCGCCGAGCTCGAACGCCGGCGGCCCGCCGGCGATCGTGTCCGAGAACGCCGCCCCCACCACGCGCCGCTCCGCGCAGCCGCTCAGGACCCGATCGCCCACCCTCGCGACCGCCGTGTAGGCGTACCCCTGGTCCGACATGCCGTCGCTGCACGCCTTCTCCTCGATCGAGAGCTCGAGCGGCAGGTCGCGGTCACCGACCAGCACGGTGCGGTAGACCACCGTGCGGCCCTGGATCGCGGGCGGCGTGTACGCACCGCGCACGCCGTCGGGACGGTCGGGCTCGCGGAGCACGATGCCCTCCGGCGACACCTCCACCGCCCAGAAGGGCTCGTTGCCGCGCGCGATCCACACCACGGTATCGGGTGCGGCCGCGGGAGGTGGTATGGAGGACGTGGTGTCCTGCTTCGGCGAGCAGCCTCCCAGGAAGGCGGCGGCGAGCGCCACGAGCGCGAGACGGGTTCCGGGTTGGTGCATGGGAGGACGGTGCGACCTCACTTCGTCCGCTGCACCAGGTCCCCCCAGCTCTGCGCGCCGCTCCTGCCGTCGAGGAACGGCAGCGCGGTCCGGCCCAGCGCCGGGGCGGCGAAGATCTCGTAGTGCGTGAGGTCGGGAAGAATCGCGAGCCGGTTCTTCGACATGTGTTCGCGCTGCCAGCCGGCATCCTTCAGACCGCCGCCCAGCAGGTGGTAGAACTCGACGGCGTGCTCGAGGCGGATCATGTCGCTGTCGCCGTAGATCAGCAGCACCGGCATCGTCAGGGTCCGGACCTCCTCGGCCCAGTTGTAGGGTTTGCGCATCCATTCGCCCATGCGGTCGAGAAGCCGCGGGAAGTCGCTGGGGTTCGGAGCCACCGCCATGTACGTCTTGTACATGGGCGTCTCCTTCATCTGCTCGGCCATCGCCGCGCCCACCTGCGCCTGCATCGGCAGCATCTCCGGATAGAACCCTTCCTGCGCGAAGCCGGCCGACACCAGGGCGAGCCTGCGCACTGCGCTCGGGTGCTGGATCGCGAGCCTCAGTGCCACCGCTCCACCCATGGAGTAGCCGAGCACGTCGACCTGCGGATGGCCGACCTTCTCGAGGAGGATCGCCAGGTCGTCGCCCATGTCGATCGGGCTGATCGGCCGATCGCCGAGCGTGGTGCGCCCGTGGCCATGGAGATCGACGGCGATCACGTGCCGGTGCGCGGCGAGGAAGTCGAGGTTGGGGCCGAGCATGTCGATCGATCCGAGGCCGCCGTGGAGCAGCAGCAGCGGCTCGCCCTTGCCGCGGATCTCGTAGTAGTAGTTGACGCCGTTGATCTCGACGTGGCCGGTCTTCTTGGCACTCGCGGCTCGCGCGGGCGGGGCCTTGGCCGGGGCCGCGTGGCCCAGGGGCGGAGCCAGGCCCACGGTGAGTGCGGCAGCCACGATCAGGATGGCACTGGGTTTCGTCATCGATGACCTCGCGTGAGTAACGCTGCGGCCCTATCTCAGATTGCGCTCCTCGAGCCGCGCGATCAACCGGCCGCGCGCGTCGAGGAGCTCCAGGGTCCGTCCCGTCACGCGATAACGCCGCGTGTCGGCGAGGGCGCCGAGGAACGCCCGCTCGGTCTCCATGTCGGCGCAGGCCATCATGGTCGAGGTCACGCGGCCGAAGCGCAGGGCGTCGCGGGGCCCGGCCTCGAAGCTGCCCGAGATGCGATTGCAGCCGCCCGAGCCGCTGACGCGCCTCGATTGGGGATCGAGCACGATCCACGGCTCACGCTGCTGCCCCTGCACGACCACGCTCCGGTCTCCGATGCGTATCGGGCGCCACCGGGTGATCGTGAGGCCGGCCGTGGCATCCGACGCTTCGCACGGTTCGTCGGGCATCACCGCCACGAACTCTTCGACCACCAGGGTCGGCTCCCTTCCCTCCCCTTCCGTCCTCGGATGCATCTCGATCCGCCCCTCGACGGACGCCATCAGCTCGGCGCCGGGCTTCCGGCGGCGCGCCGTGTATGCGCGCTCGAGCGCCCGGTAGTCGCCGCTCATGTCCACCGGCCAGCGCAGTCCGGTCTTGCAATCGCGGAACCTCGCCGCATCCGCCATGTAGCTGAACATGCCCGTAAGCCGGACGCGCGGCTCCATGGGCTCCAGGGTCGAGCGGCGCGTCAGCTCGTGGGACGCGTCCGCCTCGATCGGCTGGCCCGCGGCGTCGAGCTTCCGCAGCGACGCACCGTCCACCGACCAGCGCGCGGGGTTCCGGCGCCCTCCGTCCAGGGTGAGGGTGCGATCGTCGTCCGACAGCGACCACACGCCGAGCTCGTAGAAGCTCTGATCGCTGCCGTCACGGAGGTGCGTCGTCTTCTGCATGTAGGCGTGGCCAGGCAGCAGATTGATCTGCTGGCGAAGGCCGACGCAGTCGACGCACGGCAGCAGGCCGACGAACGTCGCGGGAAGCCGGCCGAGCGGTGTTGCCGCGTCCGGGCGGGCGTCGGGTTCGCGGTCGACCCTGGGGGCCGGCGCGCGGTGCATGATGATCGCGACCCGGCCGGCCCGACCGTCACCCGCATACGACACGGTGCCCGTGAAGCGCAGCTGTCCGCCCTCGCGAATGATGGCCCGTACCAGATACTCGCCGCGGGGCTCCAGGCGGCGCGGGTCGTAGTCGAGCTCGAACGCGATCGGGACCTGCCCGGGGCTGTTCCTGCGCGCCCTGGCGATCACCTCCGCCGGTGCATCGGCCCGCGAGATGTCTTCGAGCGTCGCCTCGAAAACCGCGTCCCGGGCGAGCGCGATGCGCTCACGGTAGGTGGCGGTCCCGGTGATGACGACCTGGGCATCCGCGGATCCCGCGAGGAGCGGGGCCGCGACGCAGACGACGACCAGCAGCCACGGGAAGCCGCACCAGGATCGAACGGCACGCATGTTTCGACTATCCGCTTTCGGTCACCGCATCGCCAGAGGCATGCCCCGCTCGGACAACGCTCCACGGGGCAAGGCGTTGGACGCTGCCGTGCACGGCTTACGTGAGGCTGCTCCGGAGCTTCAGGACGATCCCGCGGGTTGCTGATAGAGCCCGATCACGTTCCCGCCCGGGTCGCGGAAGCGCGCGGTGATCTCGGGGGCGTCCGCTCCGATCGGCTGCACGACCACGCCGCCGTGAACAACCACCGCCGCGAGCGTGGTCTCGGCGTCGTCGACCATGATGTAGATCAGGAGCCCGGGCGCCCCGGCGGGCGGCCGGCCGGTCACCCACGTCCCGCTCACCTGCCCCACGCCGTCGTCGAAGGCGATCGCGCCGTCGCCGCGCCGGCGGCTCTTCCATCCGAACACCGTTTCGTAGAACTCGGCCGACTGGCCGACGTCGAGCGCGGGCATCTCGACGTAGCAGATCTTGCCGTGGCCGTACGTGGGACCCGACGCGGCCGGATCGGATGCCTGCCGGGCCCCGCCCCTGCCGAGCTGGCTGCGCACCTCCGCCAGCTCCTCCGGCAGGTAGAGGTTGTGGCTCACGATCTGACCGCGGCCCGGCGGGGTGAGCTCGAGCATCAGCTTGCGCTGGACCAGCCCTTCGATGATCGGCTTCAAGGCCGCGAGGTCCTCGATCGGCTCCATGCGGGCGGCGCGCGCCCTGAGCTCGCCGAGCGCCTGGGCGCCGCGCAGCAACAGCTCGCCCAGCACGGCCAGCTCCACCGGGCGCACACCCATCCACTCGTAGGCGAGATGCTTGTACTTGGACACCCGCCCGACCCAGTCGATCTCCTTGACCACGCCCAGCTCCTGCAGCTCGGTGAGCGTCTTCTCGACATCGAAGTCGTCGTACGCGGTGATCGGGTCGCGATTGTTCTTCTGGTTGCAGCCGGTGACGACCGAGTTGACCGACATCGGGTAGCCGGCGGGCGTGGTCTTGGCCTTCTCGATCAGCACGCCGAGCACCCGGCGCTGCTGCGCGCTGAGCGGCTTCCAGCGCGGTGTGACGGTGGCGGCTTCGGTGGTCGTCATGGTGCCTCCTCTCCCATCATCGCGCCAGGCCCAGGGTGTGGTCCAGCCAGTCGAGGGATTCGCCGATGAGCTGGTTGCGCGGAAAGAAGTGCCCGCCGTCCGGGATCACCTGGCGCTTGGGGGCGAGCGTCACGGCGGCGGACTATAGCCGAGACGTGATCCCGCGGGCGGGGGCCTCTATGATGCCGGCCGGATGAGCGAACGTGTCGACTTCTACGGCGCCTACCGCCAGTTCACCGACGGGCTCCCGGGTCAGATCCGCCGTGAGACCTTCGGCGAGGACATCGGCCAGAACAGCTGGCTGACCGTCGACGAGTACGACCGGTTCATCGGCTGGCTCGCCCTCGAGCCGGGACATGACGTCCTCGAGGTCGCCAGCGGCTCGGGCGGGCCGGCGCTCCACCTCACCCGCACCACCGGGTGCCGCGTCATCGGCATCGACTCCAATGCGAGCGGCGTCGCCACCGCGTCCAGGCTCGCTGCCGACGCCCGACTCGGAGAGCGGGCCCGGTTCGTGGAGGCCGATGCGGGCACAGCGCTGCCGTTCGAAAGCGAAGCGTTCGACGCGATCCTGTGCATCGATGCCATGAACCACCTCCCGGAGCGGGCGGCGGTTCTCGCCGAATGGCGCCGCCTGCTGCGCCCCGGAGGCCGCGCGCTCTTTACCGATCCGGTGGTCATCACCGGTCCGGTGAGGAACGACGAGCTCGCTTTGCGAAGCTCGATCGGGGTCTTCCTGTTCGTGCCGCCGGGCGTCAACGAGCGCCTCGTCGAGGAGGCGGGTCTTCACCTGGCTCGGGTGGAGGACGTGACGGAGAACGCGGCCATGGTGTCGGAGCGATGGCACCGGGCCCGGGTGGCGCACCGGGACGCGCTGGTCGCGTCCGAGGGCGCCGAGCGCTTCGAAGGCGTGCAACGCTTCCTCGAGTCGGTGCACCGGCTCACCCGCGAGCGCCGGCTTTCGAGGATCGCTTACCTCCTGGAGAGGAAGGCCGGCTAGCACCCGGCTCCCGGCCGGGCTACTGTCGAATCCAGGAGATGTTGATCGCGAGGTCATGCGTAGGGTCGCAAGGGGGAACGGATGGCGAAGCGCAAGCCCATG
>DATEMP010000108.1:0-9255 GCA_035275545.1 Candidatus Eiseniibacteriota bacterium
CGGCGTGGTCCGAGGCCGCCTCGCGCGCCGCCACCGTCACACGCTCGAGCCCGCTCTCGCCCAGCTCGCCCATGAAGCGCAGCGTGTAGTGCAGGTTGTCACGCTTGACCCACGACACCCCGTCTCCGTCGCCGCGCAGGCGCTCGACGAGGCGCGCCGCCGCGTCCTGCGCTTCGGCCGGCGGGAAGACCGCGAGGAAGATGCGCACGGCGCGGGCGGCCCGCTCACGGGTCGAGCCGCGCGTCGAGCGGCAGCCCGGTGAGCTCGCGGCGCATCATGTCGAGCGCGGTCTGGGCGGCGCGCTCGCGCACGGTCTTGCGCGTGCCCATGAACCGCAACTGCCGCACCGCATGCCCGGCGGGCGAAGCGATGCCGATGAACACCGTGCCGACCGGCTTCTCCTCGCTCCCGCCGTCGGGCCCGGCGACGCCGGTGATCCCCACCCCCAGCTCGACGCCCGCGCGCTTGCGCGCCCCCTCGGCGAGCTGCTCGGCGACCGGGGCGCTCACCGCGCCGTGCGCCTTCAGATCGGCGGCGTCGACATCGACCAGCTCGAGCTTGGAGGGGTTCGAGTAGGTGACGAAGCCGCGCTCGAAGTAGCGCGAGCAGCCCGGCACGTCGGTGATGCGACGCGCCAGCAGCCCGCCGGTGCAGGACTCGGCGGTCGCGAGCCGCCAGCCCTTCGCCACCAGCAGCTCGCCCACCACCTCCTCGATCGTGCGCGTGCCCTCGGCGTACACGACGCTCGCCACCTTCGCCTTGAGCTCGGTGTATGCGCGGCCCGTCACCTCGCGCACCGCGTCGGTGTCGTCACCGGTGACGGTGACCCGCAGGTCGACCCCGAAGTAGCTCGGCAGGTAGGCGAGCGCGGCGCCGGGCCAGCCCTTCGGGAGCTTGCCGATCCGCTCGTGGAGCTGGCTCTCGAACACGCCCGCGGTGCGGAGCGTGAACGACTCGACCGCGAGCCCGGTTCGCCCGCGCAGGTAGGGCACCACGAACTCGGTGGCGAGTGCCTCCATCTCCTGCGGCACGCCCGGGAGCAGGATCACCGGCTTGTCGTCCTCGAGCATGAGCAGCCCGGGCGCGGTGCCGAGCGGATTGGGCCATGCGGTCGCCCCGCGCGGCAGCAGCGCCTGGCTCTCGACCGAGGTGGGCAGCTTGCGCCCCGCGCGCTTGCCGCGCTCGCGGATGCGCGTCAGCACCTCGTCGTCGAGCTGGAGCGGACGCCCGAGCACCGTCGACACCGCCTTGCGCGTGATGTCGTCGGGCGTGGGCCCGAGCCCGCCCGTCACCACCACCCCGTCGGCGCGCTGGAGCGCCCGGCGCAGCGCCTCGGCGATCCGCTCGGCGGTGTCCCCGACCGTGCTGTGCCAGCCCACGGCGACGCTCGCTTCCTCGAGCGCCCGGGCGAGGAACGCGAAGTTGGTGTCGAGCGTGCGCCCGGTGAGCACCTCGTTGCCGATGGTGATGATCTCGACTTGCACTAGCGTTCCTTCACCGTCACCTCGAGATGGAAGCACTTGCGCCCGGCCGGATGGCGCCAGAACTCGGACCCCGATGGCGTGGGCCGGTTCCGCCGCAGCGGCGGCCGACCCAGGTCGGCGGCCTCGAACTCGGCGCACAGCTCGTAGCCGAGCGAGTCGAGCGTGCGGTACTCGTACGGGCGGGAGGTCACCGGATCCAGCATGGTCTCGGAGGCGATGCCGTCCGGCTGCTGCTGAAGCTCCTCGAGCGAGGACGGCAAACGGTGGCGTGCCCCATGGAACATCTGGATCGACCCCCGGATGGTTTCGAGCGCCATGATCCGCTGTTGATCCAGCTGGCGGGCGCGCTCGTCCCCGGGCCTTCCGGACATGAAGAGCCCGGCGACCATGACCATGAACACGGCGATGGCGGCGGCGCGCGCCTGGAGCGTCATCCGGGGCCTGGACGTCCCCGCATCCGCCTCGTCGCGGCGCAGGTCGGTCAGGTAGTGGCCGAACACGATCGCGGCGATCAGGAACACCACCAGCGTCTTGAGCAGGAAGCGCGGCGCGAGCTCGCCGCCCAGCAGGCGCGTCACCAGCACGGTGAGGTCGCCGATGATGACCAGCGCCGCCACGAGCAGCGTGATGTAGGTGAGCCACTTGCGGATCGGCGAGCCCCGCTTCTCGGGCTCCCGGTCCACCTCGCGGCCGATCACCCGCGAGAGCAGCAGGAAGATCGGGAAGGCGATGATGATCCCGGCGGTCGCCCCGCGCGCCCACTCGGCGTTGGACCGCCAGTCGTAGCGGCCGCCCAGGGCGTCCGGCACCCAGCGCTCGATGAGCGCGAACAGCACCTGGCCGGTGTTGAAGGCACTGGTGTAGAGGGTGGCGAACAGCACCAGGTAGAGGAACGCCTCGCGCGCATTGAGGTACGGGCGGCGGCGGGGAACCGGAACCGGGAAGTCGGTCTCGGCGAAGGCGTTGAGCGCCGCGGACACCTCGTCGGCGCGCCAGCCGGCCTGGGTGAGAGCGTCCCGGATCGCCGGGCGCTGGAGCCCGCGGCCGAGCGCCTCGCGAACGAAACGCTGGAGGTCGCTGTTCACCGGCGCAGTATCCCGCCCGCGACCACGGTCGTCCAATGGCGGTGGACCCCGCGACTCGCGCCGTCTCCGGGTGCCCTGCCCCAGCCGCTGCGCGGATTCCCCCGATCCGTGCCTTCACCGCCGGCCCAGGCGCCGTGCGTCACGCGACCACCGACCATGCATCGCGCGAGCCTGCGCCGGAAGCGGGGACCGCGCATGCAACGCCGGGCGCGCCTGGTTCTCATCCTGCACGGGGGCCGGTCCCCGATCCTGGGCACGTCCGCTGCGATATCGGCCTGCTGGGCCACACCCCAACCCCGGGGATGGCCGCACCGAAGCGGAGGAGCCCAATGACCCGGATGAGAGTCCTCGCCGCACTCGCAACCATTGCGTTGCTCGGCGTCGCCGGCTGTTCCAACCTCCCGACCGGACCGCGTTCAGGGGTGATTTCGAACGGGGGCGACCCCGGCGCTCAGACCGCGGGCTTCGTGCCCATGCCCGAGGTCCTGCCGGAGCCGGAGCCCGAGCCGCAGCCGGGTGAGCCCGTCGAGGTCAGCAGCACGCGGCAGATCCACGGCTTCGCCGGCGGCACGGTCTCGGCCGGCAACTTCACGGTGGTGATTCCGCCGCTCGCGGTCGCCGGAAACGCGACCGTCAAGGTCACTCAGCCCGATGCGAGCAAGCCGTACGTGAAGCTCGAAATCTTCCCTGCGGCGGCGAACAAGTTCCGCGTGCCGGTGACCTTGGTGGCCCACGCCAGCCCGATGGGCGACGTGAAGCTTCAGTCCGCGTACATCAGCTGGTTCAATCCCGCGACCGGCAAGTGGGAGCGGATCGCGTCGTCGGTGAGCCTCGAGACCCACACGGTCACCGCGACCCTCAAGCACTTCTCGGAGTACGCCGTCGAGGTCGACGGCAAGGCGGGCTGGTAGAGATTCGTCATCCCGGGCAGCACGGCGGGTCGGGCATGGGGTGTCCCGGCCCGCCACGGGATGGCGTTCCGCGTCAGGGCTTCCCGGGATACAGTTGGATGCCCTGGGTCGAGACCAGGAAGGTCGGCGACGGACACGCGTGCCCTTCGGCCTCGCAATCGTGCACCTTGTGCGCTTCGGCGTCCCTGGCCGCCTGCTCGGTCACCACGCCCTGCACGACGATCTTCCGCCCCGCGCAATCGATGGGGAGCAGGACCGACTCATCGAGGCTCTTGGCGAGGAAGCTGACGCCGCCCGGGTTCGCGACCTGCACCCAGCACCCGGCGCCCTGACACACTTCCTTCACGGTGCCCTCGAGGCGAACCGTCTTGCCCACGTACCGCTTGGGGTTCTTCGCCAGACGCGCCACGTCCACCGGCTTCTTCACCGTCACCGCCGCGCCGATGCTCACCGCATCCTGGGTTCCCTTGGTCTCGCCCGGGAACGCGGGCGACGCCAGCGCGAGCCCCACCACCACCGCGACAAACGACATCCTCTTCATGACCTGCCCCTCTCTCATGAGGCCCATCCCAGGGCGCGCACTCCCCAGTATCCCAGGTGGAAAACCATGCAGGCGGTGAGGCCGGCGATCACGTCGTCGGCGACCACGCCGAGCCCGCCTTCGAGCCGCTGCGCCTGCTGGGCGCCCAGTGGCTTCCAGACGTCGAAGACCCGGAACAGCACGAACGAGGCCGCATAGGCTATCACGCTGTGCGGCACGAACAGGAGCGCCAGGCTCTGGCCCACCGCCTCGTCGACCACGATCGGCTTGGCGTCGTGGCCCAGCTCCTTCTCGGCTTCGCCCGAGATCCACATTGCCGCGATCGTGCCCACGGCAAAGAGCGCCATGGTCTCGCTCAGGCCGGGCGTCGGGAGGAACCATCCGACGAACGCCACCACGGCGCTCGCGGCGGTCGCGGGAGCGAACGGCGCGTAGCCCACGGGGCCGAGCGTCGCGAGCACCCGGACGAGCACCTTCATGCGCCGGGAGCGGCTCCCGCCCACGCGGGCTGGCGCGACGGCTCGGTGGCGCCCGGGCCGCCAGCGGGCGTGCCTCCGGGGGCACTCTCGCGGGTGGCGTTCTCGCTCGCGAGCCGGGCCAGCACCGCCTTGCAGATGGCGCGCAGCGTCTCGGCGACCCCGCGCCCCTCGCTCGCCACGCTCTCGAACTCCGGCGCCCGGCCGGGATTGAGCGCCGCGCGCAGGCGCTCGACCGGCACCGCGGCCGGCACGTCGCGCTTGTTGTACTGGAACACCCACGGCAGGCGGCGCAGCTGCTCGGGCGGGAGCCCCAGGGTCACCAGGTGGGTGCCGAGGTCGGCGAGCGACTCGCGGTTGGCCTCCTCGCGGGCGGGATGGGAATCGGCGACGAACACGATCCCGTCCAGCCCCTGGAGCACCGCGCGGCGCGACAGGCGGTAGTAGACCTGCCCCGGGACCGTGTAGAGGTGGAAGCGGGTGGTGAACCCGCCGATCTCACCCAGGTCGATGGGCAGGAAGTCGAAGAAGAGCGTGCGCTCGTGATCGGTGGCGATCGAGATCAGGCGGCCGCGGCGCTCGGCGGGCAGGCGGTCGTGGAGGCGCTTGAGGTTGGTGGTCTTGCCACACAGCCCCGGCCCGTAATAGACGATCTTGAAATGGATTTCGCGCGCCCGATGGTTGATGAGCGCCATGCCGCCCCCGGCTCGTAGGTGATGGAATCCGTGGGGGCAGCGCTCAGTCGCCGAACAGCGCGTCGACCTCGCGACCCGCGGCTGCCGCGAAGTCGCTGGTGCCGCGACCTGCTTCGACCAACCCCACCTTCTCGAAGAGCTTCTTGAACACCGAGTCGAGCTGCTTCGCGGCACGTCCCGCGCGCAGTCGCACCAGGCCCAGCGTGCTGCGCCGATCGAACACCGTGCACATGATGACCCGGTCCGCGAGCAGGCAGGAATAGACCGAGCGGGACTTGCCCTCGTTCACGACCGCCTCGATCGACGGCTCGCCCAGGAGCTGCGACACCTCGGCGTTGGCCGTGAAATCGGCCGCCACCAGGCTGGCGAACGCAGTCGCGTCGAAATCGGCGCTCCGTCCGGACGTGGTGATCAATTGGCCGGAACGGTCGATGAGGTGGACCGAGAGCGCGTTGGTCTTCTCGAGCAACGCGTCCAGCACCTGATCGATGGCTCGAAAGTCATTTTCGAACAGAGTCCACTGCGGCATGACGCCTCCCGCTCGCGAGTTGAGCGAGTGGTCCGTGGTCAGACTCCGTGGCACGTCCTTATCCCGGCGGAATCGTTACCATGGCGTCACTTGAGTTCGCAATAGCTAATCTCATCCGCCCCGAGGCCTCCCTCCCCACGCGCGGGGGCGTCCACCGGGTCACTCCAGCACGGTGACCCGCGTCGACCGGGTCTGCCCGGCCTGCATGAGCCGGATCAGGTACACGCCGTTCGCGAGCCGGTTTGACGGCGCCAGCTCGACCTGATGCGCCCCCGCCCCCATGGACCCCACCTCCCGGGTCATCACCAGGCGGCCGGCGACATCGAACAACTCCAGGGTGGCGGGCTCGCCCCCGGGCAGGGTGAAGCGAACGAGCATGCCGTCGCTGGCCGGGTTGGTCCGGGAGCCCTCGAGATCGAACCGGGGCGGGTCGACCCGCCCGAGCCCGAGTTGGGGCCCGCCGATCCCGGGCGGGGCGACGCGCCGATCCGCGCCCACGAACCGGGCCGCAGCCCCGGGATCGTCGCCGTCGACCCCCAGCGGCGGGCTGGTGGTGGCCTCGGTGTTGTTGTGTCCCGCCCCCCGCCCCGTCAGGTACTCGTGCTGGTGGCCGCGGAACTCGGCACGCAGCGAGTCGATCGAGGAGCGGAACTCGGAGCGCAGCGAGTCGATCTCCGCGAGGTAATCGGGCTCGAGGGTGATGGCGAGCGAGGTGCGCTCGATAAAGCCGTCGATGAGGCCCGCCCCGCCCCCCGAGATGTTGGCAAAGGAGTTGACCGCGAGGATCCCCACCAGGCCGCTGGTGCTGGTGCTGGTGGCTTCGATCGCGACCAGATAGTCCCGCCCGCGCTCGACGTCGACCACCAGGTCCACGCCGGCGCTGCCGATGTCGCGGATGTAATTGGGCACCGGAGGCAGGGAGAGGCTGCCCCCGACCGAGCTGGTGTGCAGGGTCTGGCGCCCCACCAGCCGGCGCCCGGAGGCACCGACCGCGTCGGTGACGTCGTAGATCGCGGCATCGAGCTGGATGCTGGTGGTGTTGTCGTAGGCGCCGAAGTCGGCCTGTAGGAAGCCGCGCCAGCGCACCACGCCGATGAGCTTGGCGGTGATGCGATTCGAGCTGCCGGGCGCGACCTTGAACGGGTCGAGCATGCGACCGGTCGCGAACCGCGTCACGCCGACCACACCCACGTTGACCGCGGAGGCGACATACATGCGGGGCGATTCCACGCCCAGGTCGCCGAACTCGACGCCGCAGCCATTGACCGGGCCGCAGTTGTCGCTGGTCACCGCCTCGGGGTTGGTGCCCACGAAGTGGTACCGATCACCGGGAGCGAGCGTTGGCGGGAGCTGGGCCAAGGCGTGCGTCGCGAGGAAGAGCAGCGCCGGGGCGATGAGGGCAACACGATGGACTCGGACCCGGGGGAGCCGGAGACGTGCCGCGGGGTGCATGGGACTCCCTGCATCGGACCCCGTACGGTCGCGTGCCGACCTGCGAGGCCACGCACAAAGAGCGGGCGGGGTCCGGGAGGCGGTCCCGTGCGGCCATTCCGTTGTGCCTCGTGTCGGACCCGCAGCGTAGGTCAGCGGCGCAGCCGGGACAACGAAATCTGGCGCGAAGCCCCTACCAGAGCAGGGGCCGGATCACCCGCTCGTAGATCTCCAGCGGCCAGAGCAGGACCTGCCGGAAGACTTCGATCGCGATCGCGACCAGCTTGGCGACCCCGGCATGCGGCCCTGCCGCCGCCATCACCGGAGTGGTCCCCCCGCTCATCATGGCGATCAGGTTGGTCATCAGGCACCACGCGGCGCCCAGCCCCAGATAAACACGTACGAACCTGCCCATCGTCTTCTCCTAGAAAGCCTTGAGGAGCACCGAGGGGGTGGTTCGGTCGAAGTAGATCAGCCCGTCGTAGAGCTCGGATATCCGAGCCTCCCGAAAGCCGTCGTCGACCGCCAGGGCGCCAATGTTCCTGAATGGGCGTTCGCTCGCAAACCATGCGGCCGCGGGCGAACCCGCCGGGGCACGCCGCAGGTCGAGGATCTGGCGGGGATAGCCGGCTTCGCTCAAGAGCGCCTCCACGCTCCCGGGTGGGGCAACCCGCGCGTCGTGTGGGCCAAGATGGCCACCCCCGACCGCGTTGTAGCGCCCTTCACCCATGCAAAAGCCCAGCACGACCATGTCCCTGCCGAACATCGGGTCGAGCATCGAGCCCATCGCCTGTGGAGAGCGGGAAACGTGCCAGTTGTGGGCCCACAGCACCATGCGCGTCCCGGGCGGAGAATGGTCGAGGGTCCAGCGAACGTTGGCGGCCATCGACTGGTCGCGGGTCACGGTGCTCGACCGCGTTTCCATCTGGGTCGCCTGGAGGACCACCCGGGCGGTCTGGATCGCGTGATCCACCTCGGGGGCCGGGAAGTGCCGGATCCAGGAGTCGCGACGCCCCTCGAGATGGCGGAGGACGGCCAGCGCCGCCGCCGTCGCCTCGCTCCAGCCCGGGCCGGGCTTGAGGGCGGTCTGGTCGGAGCTGATGCGCAGGCTGCGGCGGCCGGAGACCGCCTCGGTCGAGTCCACGAGGTACCGATAGCCGGCGCTGGCGTGCGCCAGGTCGTACGGAGGATCGCCGGCCTCGAAGTCGAGGCCGGCGGCCGGCGGCTGGCGATACGGCTGGTCGTCGATGGTCACGGCGAGCGAGTCGAACCAGGCGGTGCCCGGGCCGGAGAGCAGCACGCCGAAGTTGATGTTCCTCGCGTTCGCAGGGACGTCGAGCACGATCTCGCCGCGGGTCCATCCCGTGGTGCCACGCGGTCCCCGGTTCATCATGTTGTCGAAGCGCAGGGTCGCGGAATCCCCGTCGACCCGCCACCACAGCCCGGCGAACCCGGTGGAGACGTCCTGGGCACGGATCCAACCGAAGTACCGGATGCGCTTCCCCGCGCACGCGGCGACCGGAAACGTTCCGGTCGCGGTGCCGAAGGTCCCCGGGGTCTTGCGGACCTCCTTCAGGAGCGCGTAGGCGGCCGCGGCGCTGTCGGCGTACGCGCGCTCGGCGCGGCGCAGGAAGTACAGCACCTCGGCCGCCGCGGTGTCCGGCATCTGCATGTCGAAGCCGGTGAACTCGATCCGCCCCCTTCCGGAAAGGTTGAAGGCGCGCATCCACTCGATCAGGTCGAGCACTTCCTGCGTGTTCCAGGTCCAGAAGTAGAGGCCCTCGAGCAGCTGCCGGGGATCGCCCCGGCCGTCGCGCACGTACCCGTTGAGGCGCGCCGCCTCGGGCATGTTGGCCTCGATGCCGAACACCGTGAAACCCATCTCGGTGGCGAGGAACTCGGTCAGCCGGTGCTTCATCTGGAAGAACTCGTGCGTGCCGTGCGTGCCCTCGCCGAGCGCGACGATGCGGGCATCCCCGATCACGCGCTTGAGCGGCTCGAGGTCGCGGAACCCGTGCCCCGGCTCGGCGGTGTCGAACGGAATCGCCGCGGCGCGCACGAACGCGAGCGCGGAATCGGCATCGGGCTCGGCGTCGGTCTGCG
>DATEMP010000109.1:0-13655 GCA_035275545.1 Candidatus Eiseniibacteriota bacterium
AGCGAGCCCGGCATCCACGACGCGGTGTTCTCGGACGACGGAATCACCTACGTCCACACGCTGAGCCCGCTCACCGGGTCCGCGCGGTGGTGGGTGCGCGGCCGCGACCGCCGCGTGCCCGGCGAGCTGCGCTCGGTGGCCGAGACGCCGCGCGTCACGCCCCGGCCCGAGTACACGGTGGTGAAGGCGGATTCGCTCGACATGCACGCGGTGCTGCTGCGCCCGCGCGACTTCGAGCCCGGGCAGCGCTATCCGGTGATCGTGCACGTCTACGGCGGGCCGACCAGCCAGACCGTGATGGCGGCGGCCGAGCGCTACCTGGTGCAGCAGTGGATGGCGGACCGCGGCTTCGTGGTGATCTCGATCGACGGGCGCGGCACGCCGGGGCGCGGGCGCACGTGGCAGCGCGTGATCAAGGGCGACCTGATCGACATCCCGCTGCGCGACCAGGTGGCCGGGCTCCAGGCGCTCGGCAAGCGCTATCCGGAGATGGATCTCTCGCGGGTCGGGATCACCGGCTGGTCGTTCGGCGCCTACTTCACCGCGCTCGCGGTGGAGCGCTATCCGGCGGTGTTCCAGGCGGGCGTGGCGGGCGCGCCGGTCACCGACTGGCGCGACTACGACACGCACTACACCGAGCGCTACATGGGGCTGCCCGACGAGAACGCTAAGGGCTACGAGGCGAGCTCGGCGGTCACCTGGGCGTCGGACCTGGTGCGCCCGCTCCTGATCCTCCACGGCACCGCCGACGACAACGTCTACTTCCTCCACAGCCTGCGCCTGTGCGATGCGCTATTCCGCGCCGGCGCGCGCTTCGAACTGGTGCCGCTGCGCGGCTACACCCACATGGTCGCGGACTCGGTGGGCGTGACGCAGGTGAACCAGCGCACCATCCGGCACTTCCGCCGCAACCTCGGCCCCGCGCAGTAGCGCGATGGAGGGCAAGGGCGCGGTCGGCGAGACGCGGCGCATTCCGGTGCGCAGCGAGGACATCTGGACCTTCACCGAGCGAAACGTGTCGCTCTGGGACATCCTCGACTTCTTCCCGCCCGACGCGGTCGGACCGCGCGGGCCGGGCGACGCGCCGCGGCCCTACGTGGTAATCCCGCTCACCATCGAGACCGATCTCGGCTGGTCGTTCGACACCGACATCCAGTTCGGATCGTGGGTGTTCCGCCCGCGCTCACCCCGGGTGCCGGGGATGATGAAATGGTGCCGCGAACGGGGGATCGAGGCGGGCGACGCGCTGGTGTTCGAGAAGCTCGACAACCGGCGGTACCGGCTCTGGCTCGAGAAGGCGGGAAGCCTGGCGTGACCTCGGGGCCGGCCGGTCTCAGTGGCTCCCGTCGGGAATCTGCTCGACGAGCTCGCTCACTTCCGGCCAGCGGCCGGCTTGCTTCTTCGAGAAGATCAGCTTGCCGTCGAGCACCACATCGAGCGCTCCACCCGATCCCTGAATGAACGTGGTCTCGACGTCACGCACCTTCTTGATCTCGGCCGCCAGACTGGTGGCCCGGGGAAGGTAGTTTCACTGCACGCAGTAGGTGATCTCGAGCTTCATTCCGGTTCCCTCCGGTGCCAGCCCCAAGGGGCATTGGGTGACGCCCGCACTATAGGGGGTGAGGGTGCGCCGCTCCACTCCCGAATCGCGCGTGGTCAATGTCCTCGCGCACCCTGCCGATGACACGGATAGCCCCCATCCCGCTTTGACCGGGCGCCGGCTGCCAAGGCAATCTACGAGGACTCATGCGCGCCACCACCACTGAAGATCGCCTGCGCCTGCGCCTCGGCGAGGGTTTGCTCACACAGGAGCCGCTCCGGCATCACACGACCCTCCGGATCGGCGGGCCGGCCGACTTCTACTTCGCCGCGCATACGTCGCAGGCGCTGGTTAGCGCGCTCGAGGCGGCCCACGAGCTGGAGCTGCCGCTCTTCCTGCTGGGCGGGGGCAGCAACGCGCTGGTCTCGGACCAGGGCTTCCGCGGGCTGGTGGTGCGCAACGCCATCGAGGACGTGGAGTTCGACGGCACCGCCGCCCAGGTGGGCTGCGGCACCGACTTCCTCGAGCTGATCTACGAATGCCGCGACCGCGAGCTCTCCGGGCTCGAGTTCGCGGCCGGCATCCCCGGCACGGTCGGAGGCGCCCTCTACGGCAACGCCGGCTGCTACGGCCAGGACATCGGCAGCTTCACCGTCGAGTGCACGGTCGCCTCGTTCGACGGCACCCAGGTGGTCACGCGGCCGGCGTCGTGGTTCGAGTTCGCCTACCGCGACTCGAAGCTCAAGCGTGACCCGTGGGTGCTGCTCTCGTGCCTGCTCCAGTTCAAGCGCGGCGAGCGCGCCGCGATCCAGGCGGTGATCGACGAGAAACTCGAGGTCCGACGCGTGAAGCATCCGCAGTGGCGCGTCGAGCCCACCGCGGGCTCCTATTTCAAGAATCTGCCGCCCGGCTACCAGGTGCCGGGCCTGCCGCATTCTCCCGGCACCCGCCGCATTCCCGCCGGTGCCCTGCTCGACGAGTGCGGCTGCCGCGGGCTCCGCGTCGGTGACGCGATGGTGTTCGCGAAGCACGCGAACATCATCGTCAACGCCGGGCGGGCGACGGCGAAGGACGTGCTCGAGCTGGCCGAGGAGATGAAGCAGCGCGTGCGCGAGAAGTTCGGCGTCGAGCTCGAGGAGGAAGTGATGTTCCTCGGCGAGCGCCCGAAGCTGAGCGCCGCCCGGCGCTGAGATCCCAACATGCCCCGGGGCATGTTGAGGTACATCAAGAGGGCCCGCTCCCAATGCCAGCCATGAAGAGAGCGTCGGGCACGAGAAGGCGCATAACCCAGATTGACCGATCGATCCTGGAAATTGAGGGGCTAATTCTGAGTCATGACGATAGGAAGCCCCGGATTTTCACGCGAAAAGATCGAGCGGCCCTGCGCCAGGTAATCTGGAGCATTGTCGAGTGCGATGCTTTGTACAGGAGGCACGGGCGCACACTCGTTCACAATCCAAGCTCTCAGGCAGCCGAATCCGTTTGCCTAGCAGTTCAAGTTACGATCGATGAGTACTCACGAATCAAGGATGTCGTGCGTTGCATCCCGGGCGTGAAGCACACGCGACCGCATCCCAATGGGAAAGCGCAGTCGATTGTTGCGGATCACCAGCACTTGGTTCGGCGGCTCAGGAAGAAGCAGATCAATCCGCCGGAAGAGCGCTTATCGGTGTTGCTGAAGTTGATTCAGCTCAACCTGCTCATGCTGGGGCACTTGTGGTAGTTGCGGCGACCCTATTGCAGGTGCTGAGGCATGCGCTGGCGTTCTCCGTGAAAGCCGAGGCGCCAGGCGAGTGCGCCGAGAAGGAACCAACCGCATGTCCATCGTGACGCTGGAGGCGTACGGTAGCGACTTTGACGTCGATGCGTTTCTCGGTAGGTCACCGAAGGTTCAAGTGGACACCATCTGGCATCGCGGCGATGAGGGGTGGCGGGGTGAGGTCATCGACTCTAATGGTTTTAGGATGACCATAAGTGATAGAGACAGCAGCACGGAGACTATCGAGCACCTTGATCGGTTTCTGCGAGAGGCGGCGGGATTCATCAACGACCTTTCTGCAAATCGGGCCTCGGTACAGATCAACGTTGGCCTATTTGTCGGCTCTGATGAGCACTACACAAGCAGTGTCAGCTTCACACCTGCCCTGCTGCAAGCTGCAGCACACCTCGGCGTGGAGCTTTGCGTCGTCGGATACCCGGTTAGTGATGAAGAGAGTGACGACTTAGCCCCCTAGCGCCTGGCCGCCACCCGCGGCGCCGGGTACACCTCGCCGTTCTGGGTCCAGTCGAGGCGCTCGATGCGCCCATCCGCGCCAGGGATGCCGCGCACCAGGCCGTAGTCCCGCGGCGAGAAGAACGCGCCGTCCTGGGTGGCCTGGAGCAGCCACTCGTTGGCCCACAGCGCGCCGTCGTGCACCCGCAGCCGCAGCAGCGTTCCGTTCCCGAGCTTGAAGTCGCCCTCGAGCCGCTTGAGATCGGCGTCGGAGAGCGGCTCGGTGCGGAGCTTCGGCAACGCGAGCGCGGCGACCGGCTCGCCGGCGGCGAGCCGCGGGATCGCGGCACGCAGGGCGTCCCCCGCGCCGGTGAGGGTGTTGCCGATGAAGACCACCTCGAGGCCCGATGCGCTGTCCCAGTCGGCGTAGGAGCGGAAGCCAGTCACCCGGCCGCTGAACTCGAGCACGCCTCGGCGCACCAGCGATGCGCGCGATGAGGTGCCGAGCTTCCCGCTGACCACGCCCTGGACGAGCGTGTGGATGTCGCGGGCGGTCGACCACACCGAGCCGGCGCCCACCAGCCCCGAGAAGTCTTCGATCCGCGCGTTCTCGATGCCGTGGATCCCCGGCACGTACGCGTGGACGCGGTCGGGGAGCAGCTCGATCGAGTCGGTGTGCCGGGTGTGCTTCATGCCGAGCGGGCGGCAGATCTGCTCGTCGAGCAGTGTCTGGTAGTCCTTGCCGCTCGCGATCTCGAGAATGCGCGCCAGCACCGTGAACCCGCCCGAGCTGTAGCTCGACTGCGATCCCGGCGTGAAGTCGAGCGGCAGCCGCGCGGCGAGCGCCACCATCTCGGCGGTGCCGCGCGGGCGGGTCGCCAGGCTGTCGGGCACGATGTCGTGCGGGATCCCGGAGCGGTGCCGCAAGAGGTGCTCGATCGTGATGCTGTCCCCGTGCGGGAAATCGGGGAGCCAGCGGGCGATCGAGTCGTGGTAGCCGATGGTCTTCTTCCCGATCTGGTCGATGGCGATGATCATGGTCATCGGCTTGGTGATCGACGCTACGCAGAAGCGGGACTCGGGGGTGACGGGCACGCGCAGCTCCCGGTTCGCGAAGCCATAGGACCGCTCGAGCACGGTCTCGCCATTGCGCAGGACCAGGAGCTGTCCCGAGAGGTCGCCGCGCTCGACCAGCGGCTTCGCGTACGCATCGATGGCCCGGACGAGTGCCGCGTTCGTGGGCGGCGCCGCGTGCGAGGCGGCCGCCCATACTCCGGCGAGGCACACGAGCATGATTGTGCGGAGGCGCATGCGACCAGAGTACCGGGCGCCCGCCCGGCGTTCTTTCACGCTCTGAACCTGGTGATACGGGTCGAGCGCCGCGCTCAGGAGGCGCGGCGGGCGCGGGCGCGGCGGTAGGCGGCGGGGGTGGTGCCGGTCAGGTGGTGAAAGACGCGGGTGAAGTGCGCCTGGCTCGAGAACCCGGCCGCGAGCGCCAGGTCGGCGATCGACGTCCCGCTGTCGGCGAGCATGCGGCGGGCGTGCTCGATCCGGAGCTCGCGCTGGTAGGCGCCGGGGGTTGCGCCGAAGTGGCGGCGGAACGCGCGCACCAGGTGCACCTCATGGATGCCGGCCAGCGCCGAGAGGTCCGCGAGCCGCACCTGCTCAAGCGCGTGAGCGTGCAGGTGGTCGCGCACCTCGCGCAGCCAGCGCGGCGGCTGCCGGTCGCGCGTGCGCTCCCCGCGCATGAGCGTCGCCACCAGCTCGAGCCCCAGGCTCTCGAGCGCCAGTTCAGATGCGGAGTCGTCGGTGTGCAGCTCGCGGCGGAGGCGGCGCGCGATCCGCGCCTCGGGGGCGAGCGTGTGCCGCGACGCCGCGCACGACGGAGCGATCCGGCCGGAAAGCTCCTCGCACAGGATGATGCTCAGGCAGGTGGTGCCGCTGCTCCCCATGTGACCCGAGTGGGGCTCGCCCGCAGCGTGGAAGTGCAGCGTGCCCGCGCGGTGCTCGGTCTCGCCGCGCGGATCTCGCTCGCGCATGCTGCCGTCGACGATGTAGCTGAAGTAGGCGCGCGGGTGGTAGTGGGTCGGCATGCGCAGCGCGGGCACGTAGCGGGACTCGCGGAGCAGGAACCGCCCCGCGCGCCGGGTGCGCAGCACGTGTCCGAAGTAGGCTCCCGCGGAGCCCGGGATGTAGAGGGGGGTGGCGCTCATGGTCGACCCATCATGCCCGATTCGACCGCGCCGGGGCGCACAGGGTTGGGCGCGATCACAGGTGGCTCAGGAGCCGCGACCGGGGCCTGACCCCGGCGTACCAGCGGCACACCGGGTAGAGCGCCGCCACCACCGCCACCCAGGCGGCGTACACGACCGGGAGCCCGTAGCCCCAGTCCCGGGGCGGCCCCTTGGCGAAGATCTCGGGCGTGCGCGGCCCGAACGAGGCGATCGCGAGCCCCACGGTCAGGAGGTCGATGAGCGCCAGGTGGACCATGTAATAGAAGAGCGGCACCCGGCCGAACACCGTCATCCAGCGGAGCAGGCGCGGCACGCCCCGGTCCACGGCGGCGAGCAGGATCAGCGACGGACCGAGCGTCATGAGCAGGAACAGCAGTGAGGGCGGGTACTTCTCGCAGCGCAGGAACGAGAGCACCGTGAACACCGCGTCCTTCTGCGGCGCCCAGGGATGCGGATCGCCGTAGAGGTTGATCGCGCGGATCACGACGAACGCCGCGGTGAGCCCGAGGCCGAGGCCCATGATCAGCCGCCGCCGCTCGTGGGCGTGCCGCTGGAGCCAGGCGCCGAAGGCGTAGCCCGCCGCCATCACCCCGATCCACGGCACCAGCGGATACATGATCATGAACGGCGCCTTGCCGAACAGCATGGTCGGCCCGGAGATGTGCAGCACCGACCAGAGCCAGCCGAGCTGCATGCCGTCGGCGAGGTTGTGAAGCACGATCATGCCCCAGCCGAACGCCGCGATCGCCGGGAGCGGCAGCCACACCAGCGCCGCCAGCACCACCATGCTCCAGCCGAGCGCCCAGATCACCTGGGCGAACAGCTGGGCGGGATTCCAGCTCATCGTCCACTCGACGTGGATGATCGTGATCTCGAGCAGCACCAGCCACAGCCCGCGCGTCAGCAGGAAGCGGGAGAGATCGCCGCGGGTGCGGCGCGTGCCGGTGAGGAACGCGCTGGTGCCGGCGAGGAACACGAACACCGGTGCGCAGAAGTGTGTCACCCACCGGGTCATGAACGTGGCAGGGGTGGTGGTGGCGAGATCGGTCGGGTCGATGAAGAACGCGTTGAGGTGGAGATGGTCGCGGACGTGGTCGAGCGCCATGAGCACCATGACCAGCCCGCGCAGGAAGTCGACCGACTCGTGCCGCGTGCGCGCGGGAATGGCCGCGAGCGCCGGCGGCCCGGCGGCGGAAGCGGCCGTGACCGACAATTCAGCCGCCGATCGCGCTCATGCCGCGCTCGGGCTGCTTGTAGTAGGGGCTGTTGATGAGGTGGCCGGGCTCCTTGCGCCACACCGCGGCGCGGAGCATCTCGGCGATCCGCTCGTCGCTCTCGCCGCCGCGCATCGCGCCGCGGAAGTCGTACTCGTTGAGCGAGAAAAGGCAGGTGCGGATCTGCCCGTCCGCGGTGAGCCGGATCCGGTCGCAGTGCCCGCAGAAAGGCCGCGTCACCGAGGCGATCACGCCCACCGTGCCACGGCCGTCGAGATAGCGATAGACCGTCGCGGGGGCGCTCGGATCCGTGACCTGCGCCGGCTCGAGCGGAAACTCGCGCCCGAGCTCTTCGAGGATCTGCTCGGCGGGCACCAGCTTCCAGCGCTCCCAGGTGTGGCCGAAGTCGAGCGGCATCCACTCGATGAAGCGCAGCTCGTAGCCTTCTTCGCGCGCCCAGCGGGCGAGCGGCACCACCTCGTCCTGGTTGAAGTCCTTCATGAGGACGGCGTTCACCTTGATGGGCGCGAATCCGGCGCGGCGTGCCGCCTCGAGTCCGGCGATCGTCTCGTGGAACCGGTCGCGGCGCGCGATCTGGTGGAACCGCTTGGGATCGAGCGTGTCGAGGCTCACGTTCACGCGCTTCAACCCCGCCGCGCGCAGCTCCTCGGCCATCGCCACCAGCTTCAGGCCGTTGGTGGTGAGCGAGAGGTCGAGGCCGGGGGCGAGGTCGTTCAGCATGCGCACCAGCACCGGCAGGTCGGCGCGCACGGTCGGCTCGCCGCCGGTGAGCCGGATGCCGGTCACGCCGTGCGCCAGGCAGATGCGGGCGAAGCGGGTGATCTCCTCGTAGGTGAGAAGGTCCTCGCGCGCGAGCCACGGCATTCCCTCGGCGGGCATGCAGTAGACGCACCGCAGATTGCAGCGGTCGGTGACCGAGATGCGCAGGTCGCGCACCGTACGGCCCTGGGTGTCGACCAGCGGAAGCATGTTGGACGCAGGGTTCATGACGGGCCCCAAGGATACGCGCCGACCGTTCACCGCACAATTGCGGGCAATGTTAGGGTGCGCCCGTGAGCGCCGTGGGTTCGCCAAATCTCCCGCCGCCGCCAACGTTGCGTGACCCATGGGCATGGGCCGTCGTCCTGGCCCTGGTGCCGCTCCTGGTCCGCAGCCTCGGGGCCCCGCTCGGGGTCCCGGTGGCCGACGACTGGGACTTCGTCCATCGGGCGCTCCTCACCTCGAACCGCTCGCTCCTGGACGGCGGCGGGTCGACCGCGTTCTGGCGCCCGATCCCGCACCAGCTCTACTACCTCGCCTGCTCGTCGCTGATGCTGTCGCACCCGCTCGCGATCGCGGCCCTCCACACCGTGGTGCTCGGCCTCATGGGCTGGCTCGGCTACCGCGCCGCCCGTACGCGACTGCCGGCGCCGTGGGCGGCGACGGTGGCGAGCTTCCCCCTGATCGCCGAGTCCACGCGCGCGATCGTGGCGTGGCCGTGCCACATGGTGGAGCTGTCGTTCCTGTTCTTCTCGGTGCTGGCGCTGCACGAGGCGGTTCACCGGCGCATGCCCTTGGCACTCGCCGCGCTGCTGGCGGCGCTGCTCAGCAAGGAAGTGGCGGTGGTGACCGCGCTGTTCCTCCCGTGGGTGCCGCGCGTGGAGACGCGGCGCGAGCGTCTCCGCTGGGTCGCGTGCGTGGCGGCGGCCACGCTCGCCTGGGTGCTCGCCTATCTCGCGGTGCGGGAAGCCCACCACCTGCACCTGCCGCACGATCTCGAGTCGGCGCCGGACACGGTCGGGACGCCGTGGCTCGCGCGCTACGCCTGGGCGCTGGTCAACAGCGCGCGCGCCGCGCTCAGCCTCACGGTCGCGCCGGTGCGGTGGGAGCCGTGGCTCTGGGGCTCGATCGCCGCGATCGCCGCTGCGGCGGTGTGGACCTTCGTGCGCGATTCCGCCGCGCGCGAGCGGCTCCGCACATACGCCGCGCCGATCGCGTTCGGCGCGCTCTGGTTCGCCGCCGCCGCCGCCCCGCTCACGGTGATCTATCCGTTCTGGATGCCCCACCGGAGCCTGTTCGGTGGCATGGGCCTGGCGCTGGCGCTCGCCTGCTCGCTGGGCGCCGCGCGGCCGGCGCTGCTCGCGACCCTGGTGGCGCTTCGGCTCGGCACCCTCGCCCTGGCGCCGGGTGCGCCCGCGACCATCTCGGAGCTGCCGCCCGAGCGGGGCGCGTTCCTCGACTTCGAGCGCCTGGCGCGGATCCAGCGCGTCATGGTCGAGACCCGCCGCGCGCTCGAGGAGCGCCACCCGAGCCTGCCGCATGGCGCCCGGGTGGGGCTCATGCACCCCGCGATCCTCACGGATTACGCGTTCGGCCGGAGCCTCGCGCTCCAGTGCTGGTACCGGGACACGACGCTCCGCTGGCTGCGGTTCGAGGAGTTCCGTCGCTCCACGGTTCCCCTCGACGCGCTGGTGCTCTATCAGCCGGGGCGCACGCCGCGGATGATGCTGGTCGAGCCCGCGGCGATGGAGCGCTACCTGAGCTCGGACCGGGCGCTGCGGGCCGGGGACCTCGCGCGCGCGCTCGCGGACCTCCACGCCGCCGATTCGCTCCAGCGCGACACCGCGGCGCGCGTGTTCCTGAGCCGGGTGGCGGGGCGGCGCGCGATCTGCTGGCTGGCCATGGACCGCAGCGCCGATGCCGAGCGCGAGGGCCTGCGGTCGCTGGCGCTGTGGCGGGAGTGCAGCGACGGGCGCTACGCGGTCGCGAGCGTCATGTCGTTCTCGAAGCGTTTGCCGGAGGCACGCGCGCATCTGGACACGCTGCTCAGGCAATACCCCGGGGACCGCTCGGCGCAGGTGCTCCGGGACAGCCTCGAGCGATGGTCCCGCGCCGGCTCCTGAACGTCGGAGCGGTCAGTTCGACTCGTCCGCCGCTTCCCTGGCCTTCTTCCGACGCACGTCCGCGAGGCGCTGGACCTTGCGGTCGGTCCAGGTGACGAGCATGCGGTCGGCGACCGGGTCGGTCGAGCCGACCCAGCGTCCTCCGAGCTGGACCGCGGTGTGCGGGTCAGCCCAGGCCACTTGCGCGGAGGTGACGGGCCGGGCGTTCCCGTATCCGTCGGGCGAAGGGCGATCGACCGCCTCGCTCTGCGGCTCGCCGAGCTCCCAGCTCAGATCGGCGCGGACCGCGGCAAAGTCCTCCTGGGAGGCGGTCAGCCGGTAGCCGATCGACACCTTCCAGAGCACGCTGATGCCGCGACCGGGAATGTAGAAGGAGTACTGCTCGTACTCGACCCGCGGATCCTTGCTGGCGCACACCAGAAACGTGCCGCCGTTGGAGATCATCTCGACGCCGCGCGCGGTGATCAGGCTCTCGACCGCGGCACGTGACATGCCGAGCCGGAAGCGTTCGTCGCCGCGGGGGAGGGCCTTCGCGGCGGGATCGGCACCGGCGACGCCGGCGGCGAGCAGGAAAAGGAGGGCGAGGCGCATGCCCCTGTTTTCGGCGGAAAACGCCGGGGCCTTGAGCCGTGCCGCTGAACATGCCGCGCGGCATGTTCGAATTGAAACAGCCGCTAGGCCCGTCGGGCTTTCTGCCACGCGTGGAGCACCAGCGCCACGGTGATCACCGCGTAGGCCACGAACACGCGGAAGTACTCGCCGATCTGGGCGTCGCCCGCGAGCGCCTTGCCGGCCAGCGGCGAGACCACGAACAGGGTATGGAAGAGCAGGCAGCCGAGCAGCGCCTGGCCGACCGTGGCGCGCGATACCGTGGCGCCGGAGACCAGGAGGGCGGCGATCGCGAACATGCCGGTCTGCTCGTGCGAGCTGTAGGTGTTCATGGTGCCCAGGTTCTGGAGGAAGAAGAGCTGCCCCCAGGCCGCGAACACCGTGGACATGATGGTGGCGATGATGCGGTTGCGGTCCACCTTGATCCCCGCGGTCCCCGCCACGTGCGGGTCCTGGCCCATCGCGCGCAGCTCCTGGCCGAGCTTGGTGCGCAGGAAGAACAGGTTGAACGCGCAGAACAGCCCGATGATCAGAAACGACGCGACCGGCACGCGCACCGGCGAGCCGCCCAGGTGGAGGCGGATGTGGATCCAGTCGTCCATCGCGTACTGGATGCCGGTGAGGTCCACGGTGTTGCGCAGGCCGAATCCCTGCGGCAGCACCATGCGCGGGTTCGCGAACGGGATGATCGAGCCGATCGCGAACAGGAACAGCAGCTGGTAGAGCCCGTTGGCGAAGAAGCCGGCGATCAGCCCGGTCACCATCTCGCGCCCGCGCGCGCGGTTGAAGAGCCAGCCGGTCACGGTGCCGAACACGATCGCGACCGGCGTCGCCACCAGGCACGCGAGGCCGAAGCCGGCGACCCCGCCGATGCCCCAGTAGGTGACCAGGATCGCGGCGACCTGTCCCGCCATTGCCCCGAGCACGATGCCGAAGTTGAGGCCCAGGCCGGCGAGGATCGGGACCAGCAGCGAGAGCACCAGGATCGCGTTGCGGCTGAAGCGCACCAGCATCTCGCGCACCAGGAAGTCGGGCGTGATCCGCGCGGCGATGATGCCGAACAGGCAGAGCAGGGCGAACAGCACCGGCACCGCGGCGTGCGCGAGCGCCGAGCGCAGCGCCCGGCCCTGGGAGACCGGCGCGGCGGCGGCGGGCGGCGGCGAGGCGGCAGGAGCGGCGGTGGACATGGCTAGCGGTCCCCGCGACGGGTGAGCGCGTAGAGGATCATGCCGTTCTGGATGATGAGGCGCGCGGTCTCGGAGATGTCGCCCTGCACCACCTGGCTGGTGACGGGGAGGGCTACCGTAAGGATCGATTGAAAGAGCAGCGTGCCGATCACCACGTGCGTGAGCGTGGCGCGCGACACCGAGGCGCCGCCGATCAGCAGGCACGCCACCGCCGGGAACGCCATGAGCAGCGGCGCGGTGTAGAGCTGGAGGAACCCGTAGGACTGGGCGAAGATCACGATCCCGATCGCCGCCAGCACGGTCGAGAACACCGTCGCCTGGATGCGGGTGCGCTCGTCCGAGATGCCCGCCGCGCGCGCGAAGCGCGGGTTCGACCGCGCCGCGGAGATGGTGATGCCCGCGCGGGTGCGGAAGAACAGGCCCACGATCGCGCACGCCAGGGCGAACACCAGCAGCGTGCCGGTCGGGATGGTGATGCCCAGCACCTTGAACGACCAGAGCCGGTCGAGCAGCTTGTCGTAGACGCCGCTCAGGGTGAGCGTGGTGCGCAGGCCGCGGCCGCCGATCGCCCACACCAGCGAGGGGTTGGTGAAGGGTGCCGCGATCCAGAAGATGCTCATGCCCGACACCACCGCGAAGCCCAGGTAGGTGCCGACCATCATCTCCTGACCGCGCGTGCGGTTGAGCAGCCAGCCGTAGGCGAGGCCGACCGGGATCGCGAGCAGCGCCGCGAGCGCCATGGAGAGCAGGAGCCCCGGCCAGCCGCCCACCGCGGCGTTGACGGTGATGACGCATCCCACCAGCCCGCAGATGATGCCGAGCGGCAGGCCGAAGTTGAGCCCCACGCCGCCCTGGATCGCGGGCAGCAGCGCCAGCACCAGGATTCCGTTGCGTGCCGCACGCAGCAGCGAGTCGGTGAGCAGCGAGGCGATGTCCATCCTGGTCGCGACCGCGATCCCGAACAGCACCACCAGGAACAGCGCGATCAGCAGGCGCGGGATGCCGATCTCGCGCACCTGCTCGCCCAGCGCCTGGAGCGGCGGTACGCGGTCCCGGGCTTCCTCGGCCGCGCGGTCGGCCGCCGCGGGCGTGACGGTCTCAGCCATGGTGCCCGCCCAGCTCGCCCGCCATCGCCAGCCCGAAGTCCGCGTCGGCGGCGTTCGCCGGCAGGATCGCGCCGATCCGCCCGCGGTAGACGATCGCGATGCGGTCGCAGATCGCGCGCAGCTCGGCGAGCTCCGACGAGGTGACCAGCAGCGACATGCCGTCGCGGTTGAGCGTGCGCAGCAGCTCGAGCACCCGCTCCTTGGCGCCCACGTCGATGCCGCGCGTGGGCTCCGAGACCAGCAGCGTGTCGGGCTCGAGCGTCATCGCGCGCGCCAGGCACACCTTCTGCTGGTTGCCGCCCGAGAGCCGCCGCACGTGCTGGCGCGGGCCGGTGCAGCGGATGTCGAGCGCCCGGATCATGTCGCGGGCGTGGCGGCGCACCGCGCCGCCGTTCATCAGGCGCAGCGGCTCGAGCGGCGCTGCGTGCAGGAAGCGCCCCTGAGCCTCGATCGCGGTGAGCGCGATGTTGAGCTCGATGCTCTCGTCGGGAAGGATGCCCACGCCGCGGCGATCCTCGGACACGAACGCCATGCGCGCGTGGATCGCCGCGCGCGGGTCGTTGAGGCCGAGCGCCGTGCCGTCCTTGATCAGATTTCCGCGCGTGGGATAGAGACCCATGAGCCCGTTCGCGACGCCGATCTTCCCCTGA
>DATEMP010000110.1:0-4803 GCA_035275545.1 Candidatus Eiseniibacteriota bacterium
CGAGCGCCTCGCTGCCGGCACCCGAGACCGACTGGTAGGTGGCGACCGTGACGCGCTCGAGGCCGGCGCGGCGTGCCAGCGGTGCCAGCGCCAGGGCGATCGCGATCGTCGAGCAGTTGGGGTTGGCGACCAGCGGCGGACCGGCGGCCAGCAGGTTCCCGTTCACCTCGGGCACCACCAGCGGCACCGCGTCGTCGTAGCGGTAGGCGCTGCTGTTGTCGACGACGCGCACACCCGCGCGGTTGGCGACCGGCGCCCATTGCTGGCTGACGGCGTTCGAGCACGCGAACAGCGCCAGGTCGGCGCCGGCAAAGGCTTCGGCGCTCACCGGCTCGACCGGGATGGCGCGGCCGCCGAAGTCCGCGGAGCGGCCGCCGGCGCGCTCGCTGGCGAGCGGGCGCAGCTCGCGGACCGGGAACGCCCGCTCGCGCAGGATCTGCAGCAGGGTGCGCCCCACGAGACCGGTGGCTCCGAGGACGATCACGGAGTAGCTCATGGGTTCCGACCGTGGGATGGCGCGGGTCTCCTCCACGCGGCAGGGGTGCGTCGGAATGACGCGAGCCGCATGGTAAGCGTCGACTCTCTCGCGTGTCAACGCGCAGCGCGCGAATCTTCCGCGCGTCGGCGTGCGTCGCGGCGCGCGCGCGATGTCAACGCGCGGTCAGGCCGGAGCGCGGCGCCGCAGGCCGAGGAACGCGAGCACCAGGAACGCCAGCGCCACCGCGATGCCCGGCCAGTCTCCGAAGCGCGTGAAGAACGTCGGCAGCCCGGGTGCGGAGAGCGGACCGGTCAGGGTGGCCGCGGTCAGCACCGGCAGGCGGCGGGTGATGCGACCGTTCGCGTCGGTGATCATGGTCAGGCCGGTGTTCGCGCAGCGCGCCAGCGGCACGTGGTTCTCGACCGCGCGGAACGGCGCCATCGCCGCGTGCTGGTAGATCGCGGCGCTGTGGCCGAACCACTCGTCGTTGGTGATGTTGACCAGCCAGCGCGCCCCGGCCCGGACGTCGGCACGCGCGAGATCGGGAAAGATCGACTCGAAGCACACCAGGCACGAGAACGGACCGGCGGCGCTCGGGAACAGCACCGTGCCCTGGCCCGGGGTCCACTCCGCCTGCCCGAGCTCGAGCTTGCCCAGCGCCGGGAAAACGCTCTGGAACGGCATCCGCTCGCCGAACGGCACCAGGTGGCGCTTGCCGTAGACCGGCCCCGGCGCCCCCTCGGCGGTGAACATCGCCGCGCCGTTCACCTGCTGGATGCTGCCGTCCTGTGCCAGGCGCCACTCGGGGAGCCCGGTGAAGACCGGCGTGCCGGTCGCGCGCACGAAGTCGGTGACCGCGCGCACCTGGTCGGCCATGCGCCGCAGATAGGTGCCGGTCGCGGTCTCGGGCCAGATGATCACCATCGGCCCGACCTCGGTGGCGAAGGCGCGCCGCGAGAGATCCAGGAAGCGCGCGAGGATCTCCTGCTGGTGCTTGCCCGACCACTTCATCTCGCCCGGGATGTTGCCCTGCACCAGCGCCACAGTGGGCGGCCGGCCCTCGCGACGCGGCGCCGCCGCCAGCACCCGCGTGCCCCAGAACCACGGCAGCAGCACCAGGAGCACTGCCCCCGCCGCCGCTCGCACCCGCGATCCGCCCGTCATCGCCCGCCACACGAGCACGTTGAGCACCAGGAGCCAGAGCGTCACCAGGCTCACGCTGCCGACACTCGCCATCTGGATGAGCGGCACGTAGGCGTGCTGGGTGTAGCCGGGCTGGAACCACGGGAACCCCAGCTCGCCGGAAGCGCGCAGCTCCTCGACCAGCAGCCACGCGATCGGGAAGGTGACCGCGAGCGGCGCCGGTCCGCGCCGCGCGAGCCAGCCCGCGAGCAGGGCGGCCAGGCCCGGGAAGAGCGCCAGGTACGCGGCCGCCGCGACCCACGCCGGGTACTTGAGCCAGGGAATGGTGATCGCGACCTCGGAGAGCAGCGCGATCCAGTGGACGCCGATCAGGAAGAAGCCGAGCCCGAACAGGTATCCCAGGCCGAACAGCCCGCGCCACCCCCGGCCCGCGCCCACACGCCGGTCGAGGGCCATGAGCAGCGGAACGAATCCGAACCAGGCGAGGAAGCCGAGCGGGGCGGGCAGGAACGCGACGCCGAGCAGCACGCCGGACGCCAGGGCGAGCAAACGGTCGCGGTTAACTGAGCTTCACCTCTTTACCCTGCTCGGCGGACCGGTAGATCGCGTCCAGGACCTCCATGACCGGCAGGATCTCCTCGGCGTCGCCCATCGGGCGCACACCCTTGCGCAGCGACTCGACGAAGTTGGCGACCTGGGCTTCCTGGGAGTGTTTGTACTGGTTGCGCCCGGTGTCGAGCGTCGGGGTGACGTTGACCAGCGCGCCGTGCATGCCCTTGTGGAAGCGCAGCGGGTTGAGCAGCGCCGCGCCCCCGGAGCCGAACAGGTTGAGGAAGTTGAAGTCCTTCTCCATGAGCAGGCCCCAGGTGAACTCGAGCGCGAGCGTGGCGCCGCTGTCGAGCCTCAGAATGGCGGCGGCACTGTCCTCCACCTCCCCCTTGCGCGCGCGGTGGACGCTCGCGCTCACCGTGGTCACCTTGGGACTCCCCATCACCCAGAGGGCCAGGTCCAGCATCGGGAAGCCCAGATCCAGGACCACGCCGCCGCCGGACTCGCGCTTCTGCCGCCGCCACTCGTCCGAGTCCCACTCGGTGCGCTGCCGGAGCCAGCCCGCCTTGGCGTAGTAGATCTCCCCCAGCTCGCCCTTGGAGGCGAAGGTGCGCAGCAGCTGGCCGTCGGAGCGGAAGCGGTGCTGGACCGCGCACGCCAGCACGCGGTCGGCCTTGCGCGCCGCCTTGACCATCTCGCTCGCCTCGGCGGCGCTGCGCGCCAGCGGCCGCTCGCACAGCACGTGCTTGCCCGCCTCGAGCGCCGCGGTCGCCATGGGGGCGTGCAGGAAGTTGGGAGTGCAGATGTCGATCGCGTCGATCGAGTCGTCGGCGAGCAGGCCGTCGATGCGGGCCGCGTAGTGCGGGATCGAGAACTTGGCCGCCACCCGCGCCGCCTTCTCGGGGTCGCGGTCGCACAGGGCGACCAGCTCCACGCCCTCGCTCTTGAGGAGCGCCGGGATGTGGCTGATCTGTGCGGCGGCACCCACGCCCACCAGCCCCACGCGGAGATTCTTGCGCGCCACGATGTGCCCTCCCTGACCGCCGTGCGCAACGCTCTCGATCGGAGAAGATCGGCCGCGCAGTCTAGGGTCGTCATCCGGGAGCGTCAAGCACGCGCGCGACGGTCAGTCGATCACCACCATCCGCCGGGTGAGGGTCCGCGCGCCGGCCGTCATGCGGACGAAGTAGACGCCGGCGTCGCGTCCGCGCGCGGACCAGCGCACGCGCTCCGTGCCGGACGACACACCCTCCGCGAGCGTCGCGACGTGACGCCCGGCCACGTCGACCACGGTGACCGTGACCCGCTCGCCCGCGGGGGCCGCGAACCACACCTCGGTCTCGCCCAGGACCGGATTCGGCCGCACCGCCAGCATCGGCCCGGTATCAGCCGCGGGCGTCTCCACCGCCGCCGTCACGCCGCAGGTGGTGACGATGTCCTGCAGCACCACCTCCACGTTCTGGTGATCGGTCGGGGCGTTGCCCGCGAACGCCCAGAGGTTGACGTGCATCCGCATCCGGCCGGCGGCCGGCACCAGCGGCGAGGCAAAGGTGCGCTGGGCGATCACCTGCTCCGGCCACTGGGGCGTGCACAGGTGGCCGTGCAGCCAGCGCAGCGACGCGATGCCCGGCTCCCAGCCGAGCTGGTGGGTGGTGTAGTCGCCGTTCAAGGCGTAATCGAAGTCGTAGAGATCGGCGGTGCCGCACTGGCCCGCGGCGTAGACCACGCCGTGGCCGTTGGGGGCGAGCGGGTCGCCGAAACGGCTCGACTCCATGTCCAGCTCGGCCGGGCACGGGTCACCCGCCTCCGCGCCCTGGTCGTCGTAGAGGAAGATCCCCAGCACCACGTTGGGATCCAGCTGGTCCGGACGTCCGATCAGCCGTACCGAGTAGGTGCCGTAGCCGACCGGCTGGGTGGTGCGGATCTCGCCCGCGTACCAGCGGCCCCCGACCCGCGTGAGGCGCATGTGGACGCCGTCCG
Organism: Candidatus Eiseniibacteriota bacterium; assembly: GCA_035275545.1. Taxonomy (GTDB): domain Bacteria; phylum Eisenbacteria; class RBG-16-71-46; order RBG-16-71-46; family RBG-16-71-46; genus WS-11. The sequence continues at coordinate 4,151 of DATEMP010000110.1, forward strand.
CCGCCACCGCGGCGTTCTCGGGCGCCCAGCAGTTGGGACCCGGGCCGCCGCAGCCGCTCTTCCGCTCCCAGGTCAGCCCGGCGAACGTGAACGGCTGCCCCCAGGACGCGGGCCCCGGGCATGACGACGGACAGGCCGCATGAGCGACGCCGGCCATGATGGAGAGCAGGAGGGCGAGCAACAGGGCGCGTGCCATACGGCGACTCCGGTGAGCGCACAACGGTAACAGCGCGCGCGCAGCGCTCTCAATGGAATACGTCGCTCACGTGCCGTCGTCGTCGTCGATCGCGACCGCGCCGTCGCTGAGCCCGTAGCGCCGGAGCTTCTTGAGCAGCCCCTGGCGCGAGAGCCCGAGCACCCGGGCGGCGCGCGACTTGTTCCAGCGCGTGCGCTCGAGCGTCTCGCGGAGCCGCTTCTCCTCGAGCGCCCGGGTCTCGGCATGGAGACCGTGGGTCCGCGACTCGCCCGCCGACCACTCCTGCTCCGGCCAATGCGCGGGCTCGACCACGCCGCGCGCCCCCGCCACCTTGACCGCGTAGGCGCAGCCGTTGGCGAGCTCGCGCACGTTCCCGGGCCAGCGGTAGGCGAGCAGCCGCGCCGTCAGATCCGGCGCGATCGCGGGCGGATCGGCCCCGCACGCCGCGGCCGCCCGG
>DATEMP010000111.1:0-6021 GCA_035275545.1 Candidatus Eiseniibacteriota bacterium
GAGCGAGCCCCCGGCCGCGAGCCCGGCGACCACCAGCCGGTCGGGGTGCGCGGCCGCGACCGCGAGCGCCTGCTCGCCGATCGAGCCGGTCGAGCCGAGCACCAGGATGCGCCGGGGTATCACGGCACCCGGTAAACGACGATCTGCAGGTAGTAGTAGACCACCGGCGCTGCGAAGTAGAGACTGTCGAACCGGTCCAGCACGCCGCCGTGGCCGGGAATGAAGTCCGAGGAATCGCCGTGCGCGGCATCGCGCTTGAGGAGCGATTCCACCAGGTCGCCCACCTGCGCGAACAGACCGACCAGGAGGCCGAGCAGCACCGCGTCGATCGTGCGCAGATAGGGCGCGAACCACTGGCGGGCGATGAGGCCGGCCGCGACTGCGGCCACCAGCCCGCCCAGGGAGCCCTCCAGCGACTTGCGCGGGGAGATGCGCGTGAACGGGCGGTAGCGCCCCACGCTGCGGCCGATCGCGTAGGCGGCGGTGTCGCAGCTCCAGGTCATGAAGAACGCGAGCAGCACGAACGACGCGCCCTCCGCGTAGCCGGCGCCCACCTGCCACGGCAGCTCGCGCAGCAGCACGAAGTGCGCCGAGAGCCAGCCCACGTAGAGCACGCCGAAGCTGGTGACCGCGATGTCCTCGACGCGCTGGCGCAGCTCGGGGCGCCGGAGCTCGAGGCCCAGCACCAGGAGCAGCACCGCGGTGACCATGAACCCCACGTGCGGCGTGTGCGGGCGGTAGCTCACCCACAGGAGCCCGAGCGCCGAGACCATGCCCAGGAGCTGGAAGGGATTGAGCCCGCGGCCCCGCATCATGCGGTAGAACTCCGCCAGCCCGAGCGTCACCTCGAGGGCGACGAACGCCCAGAACGCGATCCCGCCCGCGCGCGCGAGCAGCACCAGCAGCGGGATGAACAGCACGCTGCTCCCCACCCGCAGCGCCAGCGCCCAGCGCGACGACGCGCGCAGCGCCCCTGAGGGGGCGTCCGGCCGGACCTGCTCGGCCACGCTCAATCCACCCGACCGAAACGCCGCTCGCGTCCCTGGAAGTCCGCGACCGCCTGGAAGAGGTGCTTCCTCCGGAAGTCGGGCCACAACGTGTCGGTGATCCAGAGCTCCGTGTAGGCGAGCTGCCAGAGCATGAAGTTCGAGATCCGCATCTCGCCGCTGGTTCGGATCAGCAGGTCCGGGTCGGGCAGTCCCGCGGTGTAGAGGTAGCCGCCCAGGCCCGCCTCGTCGAGCGCCGCGCCCGAGCCGTTCTCGGCGACGATCCGCTTCACCGCGTCGATGATCTCGGTGCGGCCGCTGTAGGAGAGCGCGAGGTTGAGCAGCAGGCCGTCGCACCCGCTCAGGTACTCCTGGGTCTCCCGGATCGCCGCCATGACCTCGGGCGGCAGATCGGAGGCGCGCCCGAGGATCCCGAGGCGCACGTTGTTCTCCCGCAGCTCGCGGCGCTCTGCGCGCAGGGTCTGGCGCAGGATGCTCATGAGCGCCCGCACCTCGCCCCGGGGACGGTTCCAGTTCTCGGTCGAGAAGGTGTAGAGCGTCAGCACCTCGACGCCGAGCGCGACGCATCCCTTGACCGCTTCGCGCACCGACTCGCGGCCCGCGCGGTGACCCATGAGCCGCGGGACACCGCGGGCCTTCGCCCAGCGGCCGTTCCCGTCCATGATGATGGCGATGTGGCGCGGCAGGTTGCCCCGGGTCTTCAGCTGCTCCGGGGTCAGCGAGCGGGTCGGCAACGTCAGGCCTCCGCCGGGATGCGTCCTAGACTTCCATGACTTCCGCGGTCTTCTTCTTGAGCAGCTCGTCGAGGAGGGCGACGTAGCGGTCGGTGAGCTTCTGCACCTCGGCGGTGAGACGCTTCGCGTCGTCCTCCGACAGCGTCCCCGCGTCCTGCTGGTGCTTGATGTCCTTGTTGACGTCGTGGCGCACCTGGCGGACGTGGACGCGCCCCTCCTCCGTGAGCTTCGCGACCAGCTTCACCATGTCCTTGCGCCGCTCCTCGGTGAGCGCTGGGATCGGGACGCGCACGACCGCGCCGTCGTCGGTCGGGCTCAGGCCCAGGTCGGCCATCTGGATGCCGCGCGACACCGCCTTGATGAGCCCCTTGTCCCAGGGCGTCACCATGAGCAGCCGCGCCTCCGGCGCGCTCACCTGGCCCACCTCCTTGAGCGACATCGTCTGCCCGTACGCCTCGACCTTCACGGTGTCGAGCAGCGCCGGGCTCGCCTTGCCGGTCCGGATCGACGCCAGCTCGCGCCGCGATCCCTCGAGCGTCTTCTTCATGCGCTCTTCCGCGTCCGTCACGATCTTGTTCACCATGGCTCAGCGCTCTCCCACGCGGGTCCCGATGTTTTCGCCCTGGACCACGCGCATCAGATTGCCGCGCACCCCGACGTTGAACACCACCAGGGGCAGGCGATTGTCCATGCACAACGAGATGGCGGTCGAATCCATCACCTTGAGACCGCGGGTCAGGATATCCAGATAGCTGATTTCGGGGAAGAAGGTCGCGGACGGGTCCTTCTCGGGGTCGCTGCTGTAGACGCCGTCGACGCGGGTCGCCTTGAGGATGACGTCGGCGCCGATCTCGACCGCGCGCAGCGCCGCCGCGGTGTCGGTGGTGAAGTAGGGGTTGCCGGTGCCGGCGGCGAGGATGACCACCCGGCCCTTCTCGAGGTGGCGCACCGCGCGGCGGCGGATGTAGGCCTCGCACACGCGCGACATCTCGACCGCCGACATGACGCGCGTGTAGACGCCGCGATGCTCGAGGAAGTGCTGGAGCGCCAGGCTGTTGATGACCGTGGCGAGCATGCCCATGTGGTCGGCCGCCACACGGTCCATGCCCCGCCCGCTCGCCGCCATGCCGCGGAAGATGTTCCCGCCGCCCAGCACCAGGCCGACCTGCACCCCCAGCGCGTGCACGTCGCGGATCTCCTCGGCGAGCCCGTCGAGGGTCGCCTCGTCGATGCCGTGGCCCCCCTCGCCGGCGAGGATCTCGCCGCTGAGCTTGAGGAGGATGCGCTGGTAGCGCGCGGGCAAGCGCCTAGTCCTGGCCGAGCCGGAAGCGCGAGAAGCGCCGCACGATGATGTTCTCCCCGGTCTTCGACGCCGCCGCCTGGACCAGGTCGGAGATCGTCTGCTTGTCGTCCTTGATGTAGGGCTGCTCGAGCAGGCAGATCTCGGCGAGGAACTTGGCGAGCCGGCCCTCGACGATCTTCTCCACGATCGCCGCCGGCTTGCCGGTGCCGTCGTTCTGGGCCATGAGGATCTCGCGCTCGCGCGCGATGCGCTCGGCCGGCACCTCCTCGCGCCGCACGAACTCGGCGCCCGCCGCCGCCACCTGCATCGCGAGGTTGCGCACCAGGTCGCCAAACTCGTCGGTGCGGGCCACGAAGTCGGTCTCGCAGTTGACCTCGATCAGCACGCCCACGCGGTTGCCGGGGTGGATGTAGGACTCGACCCGGCCTTCCTTGGCGCTCCGCCCGCTGCGCGACTCGGCCTTGGCGGCGCCGCTCTTGCGCAGCACGTCCACGGCCTTCTCCACGTCCCCGCTGGTCTCGGCCAGCGCTTTCTTGCACTCCATCATTCCCGCCCCGGTGCGGTCCCGGAGCTGCTTGACCTGATCCGCGGTGATCGTCATGACGCTCCTCGACTGTTGGAACGCCCGCTCGCGCGAAAGCACGGGCGGGCGGTGACAAGCCCTACGAAAGGACTAACGGACGGTCGCCGTCGGCGCCGGCTCGTTCTCGCCCTCGACTCCCTCACCACCGAACGACACGGTCTCCTGATCGCGGCCCTCGAGCGCGGTGGACCGCGCCTCGACGACGGTGTCGGCCACCATGCGCGCGAACAGCCGCAGCGCCCGGATCGCGTCGTCGTTGCCGGGGATCGGGAAGTCGATGACGTTCGGATCGCAGTTGGTATCGACGACACCCACGATCGGGATACCGAGCCGGTTGGCCTCGGCGACCGCGATCTTCTCCTTCTTGGTGTCGATGATGAACACCAGCGCCGGCAGACCCGGCATCTCCTTGATGCCCGCGAAGGCGAACTCCAGCCGCGTGCGCTCACGGCCCAGGCGCGCGACCTCCTTCTTGGCGAGCTTCTCGAAGGTGCCGTCGGTCGCCATGCGATCGAGGTCCTTGAGACGCTTGACGCTGGTGCGGATGGTCTTGAAGTTGGTGAGCATGCCGCCCAGCCAGCGCTCGGTGACGTAGAACATCCCGCAGCGCGACGCCTCCTCGGCCACCACCTGCTTCGCCTGCTTCTTCGTGGCCACCCACAGGATGTGACCGCCGCCGCGCACCGCCTTTTCCATGGCCGCGCGCGCATCCTGGATGCACTTGATGGTCTTCTGGAGGTCGATGATGTAGATCCCGTTGCGCTCCATGAAGATGAATTTCTTCATCTGTGGATTCCAGCGCCGGGTCTGATGCCCGAAGTGGACCCCCGCTTCGAGCAGGTCCTTCATGCCGATCTCAGCCACTGCGTCCTCCCTTGGGGTTGGTTCCTCCGCTCCGTCGTCTGTGCGGCGCCTTTTCCCGTCTCGCGACGGGACCCCGGGCGCCTCCGCCGGAGCGTGTGTGATGGATTCGGTCGTCCGGGGCGGCTAGCGCTTGCTGAACTGGAAGCGCTTGCGTGCGCCGGGCTGCCCGTACTTCTTGCGTTCCTTCATCCGCGCATCGCGGGTCAGCAGTCCTTCGCGGCCCAGCACGCCGCGCAGTGTCTCGTCCTGTGCGACCAGCGCGCGCGCGATCGCCATGCGGATCGCGCCCGCCTGCCCGCTCAGGCCCCCGCCGTGCACCCGCGCCACGATGTCGAACTTGCCCACCGTGTTGGTGACGGTGAGCGCGTGGAGCGCATGCTTGGCCAGGGTCTCGCGCGTCAGGTACTGGAGCGGCGTCTTGTCGTTGACGGTGATCTTGCCGGTGCCGGGCACGAGGCGTGCGCGCGCCACGGCCTCCTTGCGGCGCCCCGTGCGTGGCCGGGTGGTGGTGGTCGTGGTGTTCATGAGGTCTTCGGTCCTCGCTTGAGATCCGGCTGCCAGGCGACCGGCTGCTGAGCCTCGTGGGGATGCTCGGCGCCCGCGTACACCTTGAGCTTCTTCATCATCGCGCGTCCGAGCGTGGTCTTGGGCATCATGCCGCGCACCGCCTGCGTGATGAGCCGGTCGGGATGCTTCTCCATCACCTCGCGGATCGTCACCCAGTGCGCGCCGCCCGGATACAGCGTGTGGCGGAACCACTTCTTGTCGGTCGACTTGGCGCCGGTCAGCGACACCTTGTCGGCGTTGATGACGACCACGTGGTCACCGGTGTCGATGTGCGGCGTGTAGATGGGCTTGTGCTTGCCCTTCAACACCATCGCCACCTGGGTCGCCAGTCGTCCCAGCGTCAGGCCCGAGGCGTCCACGAGCAGCCACTGGCGCTGGACGTCCGCCGGACGGGCGGTATAGGTCTTCATGATTCCTCCATCGAACGACACGCGGAATCCACAGGGGTTCGCGCGGGCAAGTCGGGGCACGGCGCTCCGGAGCGGGCCTTGGAGCACCGCAAGAGGTCGGCGCTATCCTCGTGAAACGCGGCAAGCTAGCACGTTGCCGCGCAAGGTGTCAAGCCACCGGGGCCCTCCGCCCGCCCGGGATCAGGCGAACTCGCGCAGCACCTGCCGGAGTCGGGCGAGCGGAAGGCCGACGACGGTGGTGTAGTCGCCCTCGATGCCGCGCACGAACTGCCCCGCCAGGCCCTGGATGCCGTACCCCCCCGCTTTGTCGAGCGGCTCGCCGGTCTTCACATAGGCGGCGATCTCCTCGGGGGTGAGCTTGGTGAAGCGCACCAGCGCACACTCGGCGGCGGTGCGGGTCTCGGCGTCGCGCACCACCGCGATCCCGGTCCACACCTCGTGGGTGCGCCCGTGGAGCCGCTGGAGCATCGCCACCGCCTGTGCTGAATCGGCGGGCTTGCCGAGCCGCTCGCCGCGCAGCACCACCACCGTGTCGGCCCCGATCACCACCTTG
>DATEMP010000112.1:0-4907 GCA_035275545.1 Candidatus Eiseniibacteriota bacterium
GGCGCTGCGCGGCCGCGGGCCTGCCGGCGCCGCGGGCCGTCCGCTGCTCGCAGCCCTGCTCGGGCTCGCGATCCTCCAGGCGCTGTTCTTCAGCCGCATCCCGCTCTCGGTCGCGGTGCCCTACTACCGGGGCGTGGTCGAGCGCTTCTATCCGCTCCCCGACATCGCCGTCGCACTGCTGGTCGGGCTGGGCGCCGCCGCGATGCTGGCGCGTCTCGAAGCCAGGGCGGCACGGACGGCCGCAGGCATCGCGTTGGCCGCGCTCCTGGGCGGGGCGCCGCTCGCCGCGCACTTCGCCACGCTCGACCAGCGCGGCAACACCACCATCGAGGACCTCGGCCGCAACCTGCTCGCCGCGCTGCCGCGCGATGCGGTGCTGTTCGCGAACGGCGACATCGTCTACAACAGCCTGATCGAGCTCCAGGTCGTGGAAGGCGTGCGACCGGACGTCACCCTGGTCGAGCAGTATCTGCTGACGCGGGCCTGGTACGTGCACGCGATGCGGCGCCGGCACCCGGAGCTCCTGCCCGCGTTCACCACCCACGCCGAGCCGGACAGCGACCGCTACCGCGGCGACTCGCTGAGCGGCAATCTCCGGTGGATCGATCACCTGAACGGCGTCCGCCCGGTCGCGTTCACCGGGTTCATCGATCCCACGTTCGGGACGCGCTACGAGATGGTGCGCACCGGTCTGGTGCTGGTCCCGTTGCCGCGCGGCGCCGCGCCGCCTCCCGGCGAGCGCGCACGCGCCGCGGTGCGGCTCCTCGAGACGCTCGCGCTCGACAGCTTCTTCCGGCGGCAGGATCCGCTCGGTCCGGAGGCGGAGAGCCGCTGGCGCACCACCCAGTTCGTCGCGAGCGTGTGCTTCCTACTCTGCGAGACGGACGGACAGACGATCACCAGCGCCGAGTTCCCGGGGCTCCGGGTGCTGGCGGGGTTCCTGGATCGCTACGAGTCGTGGACGCCGTCACCGGACGCCGAGCTGCTGCGGGCCGCCGGCTTCCTGCACGTCTACCACCCGGAGTTCCGGAGCCCCGCGCGCGCGGCGCGCGCCCTCGAAGGCTACCTGGCCTCGGGCGCGACCGGCGCCGAAGCCGACGGCGCGGCGCGGCTGCTCGACGCGATCCGATCGGCGCGCTGAGGGCGTCGCCGGACGCGGCGAGCGCGGCTCATTCGACGCCGATCCGCTTGAGGAACGCCGCCTCGTCGATGACCGTGATCTTCTTCTTCTTGGCTTCGTCGAGTTTGGATCCCGCCCCCGGACCAGCCACCACCAGCGTGACCGCCTTGCCGATCCCGCTCGCGACCCGGGCACCGGCGTTCTCCGCCATGCGGCCCGCCTCGGGGCGCGTCATGCGCTCGAGCGTCCCGGTGAACACCACGATCTCGCCCGCGAGCGGCTGCGGGCCCTTCGCCTTCTTCTCGACCACCGGGCGCACGCCCGCCTGTTCCAGGCGCTCGAGCACCTGGCGATTGCGCGGGCTGGAGAAGAACCGGTGCACGGAGTCCGCGACCTCGGGCCCGATCCCGTGGATCGCCTGCAGCGTTTCCGTGTCGGCCTCGAAGAGCGGATCGACCGCGCCGTAGTGGTCGGCGAGCAAGCGGGCGATGGTGGCGCCCACGTGCTCGATCCCGAGCGCGTGGAGGAACCGGTCGAGCCGCGGCCGCTTGCTCGCCTCGATCGCCTTCATGAGGTTGTCGATCGACTTCTCGGCGAACCCCTCGAGTCCTTCGAGATCCTTGGGCGCAAGCTTGTAGAGGTCGGCGAGGTCCTTGACCAGGTTCGCGTCCAGGAGCTGGCGCACCGTCTCGTCGCCCAGACCGACGATGTCCATCGCACCGCGGGACACGAAGTGCCCGATGTGTCCCTCGAGCTGGGCGCGGCACGCGAGCCCGTTGGTGCAGAGGTGGGAGGCGCCCGCGCGCTCGACCGGCGCGCCACACACCGGGCATTTCCCCGGCATCCGGAACGGCTTCGCGCCCGCCGGCCGGTCCTCGAGCAGCACCTCGACCACCTCGGGGATCACGTCGCCGGCCCGGCGGATCCGCACCCGGTCGCCGACCCGCACGTCCTTGCGCTCGACCTCGTCCTGGTTGTGCAGAGTCGCCCGGCTCACGGTCACGCCCGAGACGTCCACCGGCTGGAGCATCGCCACCGGGGTGAGCTTCCCGGTGCGCCCCACCGAGATCGCGATGTCGACCACCCGCGTCAGCTCCTCGCGCGGCGGGAACTTGAACGCCACCGCCCAGCGTGGCGAGCGCGAGCGCAGGCCCAGGATCTCCTGCCAGTCGCGCCGGTTCACCTTCACCACCACGCCGTCGATCTCGTAGTCCAGGCGGTCGCGGCGGGCGAGGAGTGCCTCGTGGTAGGCGAGCACGTCGTCCAGCCCCTCGCAGAGGCGCACGTCCTTCTCGACGTGGAATCCCCAGCCGCGCAGCACCTCGAGCATCGCCTGCTGGCTCGCGAGCGCGACACCGTCGGCGCGCATGATCTCGTACGCGAACAGGTCGAGCTTTCGCGACGCGGTGATCGCGGGATCCAGCTGGCGCACCGTGCCGGCCGCCGCGTTGCGCGCGTTCGCGAACGGCTCGTCGCCGAGCTCGATGAGCCGCTTGTTGAGCGCCTCGAACTCGGAGAGCAGCATGAGCGCCTCGCCGCGCACGCTCACGCGCCCGCTCGCCACGGGCGTCCCCTTGCCGGCGGCGAGGCGAAGCGGCACGGCGCGGATCGTGCGCAGGTTCTCGGTGACGTCCTCGCCCACCTCGCCGTTGCCGCGCGTCGAGCCGCGCACGAACACGCCGTCCTCGAAGACCAGCTCCACCGAGAGCCCGTCGAACTTGGGCTCGGCGACGTAGGCGACGGTCTCCACCTCGAGCGCGCGGCGCACGCGCGCGTCGAACTCCCGCACTTCGTCGGCCGCCATGAGCGATTCGAGCGAGAGCATCACCCCTTCGTGGGGCACCTTCCGGAACGCCTCGCGCATCGGGCCGCTCACCCGCTGCGTGGGAGAGTCCGGCAGTCTCAGATCGGGGTGGCTCTCCTCGAGTGCTTTGAGCTCTCGGAACAGACGGTCGTACTCGGCGTCCGGAACCGAGGGCTTGTCGAGCACGTAGTAGCGATGGTCGTGCTCGCCGATCTCGCGGACCAGCGTCTCGATGCGTTTCTTCGCTTCGGCACGCGTCATCTCGACCACCTGAGAAACCACTTGAAGTGAGGGGCGGAACCGCCCTTCCGGCTGCTGGAAGTGCCCGGCCCGCATCGGAGGCCCGCCGCCCGCATGCGCAACCCCGCGGGCGCCATCGCGTTCCATCCCGGGCGTTTTCGCGGGGCAGAGTATCCGCGGTGTCCCGGCCACGCAACGCGCCGATCACGACGCGGGGTCCTGGGGTCGCGAGTCATGGAACCGTAACACCGCGGACCTCGCCCCGTGTCGGTTCCGGGCCTATACTGCACTCGACCAAGCGAGAGACGCATCGAAGCGGGTGCGCGGAGCCCCCGGTCCGCGCGATCACTCGAACACCTGTCCGGAGGTACGACGTGGCGGAGCTCCTCAGCGGTCCGGCGACGCGCACGCGTCATGCGCTGTTCGCGCACCAGGCGCGCGCGGCGCTCGAGAAGCACGTGCCCGAGGCGCGCACCGGCGCAGCGCACTGGAACATGGGTACCAACGTGGCGTGGGTGCGCTTCCGCCGCGCGGACGGAGTGCACGCGTACTTCGCGCTGCGGCGTCACCTCGACTGGGTGAGCGGCGAAGCGGGGGTGTCGCACGATCCGCTCGATCTGAACGATCTCTCGCCGCTGCCGGGAGCCATCGACGCCGGCGCGCGCGGCCATCGCGTCCGGCTCGGCGAGCTGCTCGACGGGCGCGACCGGTGGTGGCCTTCGGGAGAGAGCGCAGCCGAGCTCGACCAGCGCCTCGGCTACCTGGCGCTCCAGCTCGCGGTGCGCGGGGGTGCGCACTTCCGGCGCTGGCCGCGGAGCGAGCGATAAGCGGCGAATCGACGCCGCGCGCCACCGCCGGCGCGGAGTCGCTCGAGCGGGCCTTCGGGCCGCGCGCCGTGTGCAACGCGTGCGGCACCGCGATCACGGACTATCGCGTGGTCGCGGTGTTCCTCCACCAGACCGCCGCGGTGCGCGCCTACTGTGGCGCCTGCTATCCCGCCGCTGCCGAGGGGGACTACCGTGCCGACGGCGACGGTCTGCTGCTCGACTACCGCGGGTTCACGGACCGCTTCGGCGCACCCGGGCCGCCGCCGCCACCCGCCACGCCCGTCGATCGCCTGCTCGCCGCGATGATTCACGACCCGGACCTGCGCCGGCTCTCGCCGCCCAGCGAGGCGATCGCGCGGCGGCGCCGCCAGGTGCCGTATCCGGTGCTCGCGCAGTTCACGACCGCGGGAGGTGTCGCGGAGGCGCGGATGACCCTGGGCGCCGACGGGCGCCTGCTGACGCTCCTGGGTGATCCCGGCGCGTGCGATCGGGTGCGGGAGCTCGCCGCCCGGGTCTAGGCGACGGGGCGGTCGGGTGCGCCGCCACTGACCGCCGGCACGATCGAGATCTCGGCATCGCGGCCGACCGGCGTCGCCAGCCCGCCGGTGAACCGGATGCTCTCCGATCCCACGAACAGGTTGACGTGCGGCCGCACTTCGCCCTGCTCGGTCACCACCCGGTCCCGCACGCCGGGATGCGCCGCCCACAGGGCGGCCAGCGCCTCGCCCACGGTCCCGGGCGTGGCGTCGAGCGTCACCCGCGCGCGCCCGCCCGTGAACTCGCGCACGTAGCCGGGAATGTGGAACACCACCGCCACGGCGTGCCTGGCTACTTCTTCTTGCGCGTCGCGGCCGGCTTCCGCTTCGGGCGCGCTTGCTTCGCGCGCGGCTTCGCGGCACTGCGCTTCGCGGTCGCC
>DATEMP010000113.1:0-5321 GCA_035275545.1 Candidatus Eiseniibacteriota bacterium
CGAGGATCGCGACCGTCAGGACCGCGGAGGCGCCCGCGCGCCGTGCCCTCAGGGCGCGCCCCGCGGGGCTCGGTCCTTCCCTCCGGCTGCAGTGCTGTCCGCCGGGTTCGCCCCGGGACGCGCGGGACGGCGCGGCTTCAACCACTCGCGAATGATCCAACGGCCCTCCTTGAGCTCGAAGTGGACGATGTAGCGCTGGTCGCCGCGCGGCCCATGATGAAGGAACGCGAGCCAGCGTGGCCAGCGCTCTTCTTCCCCGTACTCGAGCACCCACGCCTTCGCCCGGCGCCGCGCGCCCCATCCCTCGGCCACCGCCTCGTCGATCGTGGCGGGTTTCGCGAGCAGCCGCGCCGCGGCCGCGCGATTGCCCTCCGCGAGCAGGCGCACGAACAGCGTGAAGGTGGCGTACGGCGAGGGCAGGATGCGCAGGTCGTGGAGCCGGAAGCCGGCGCGCGACTCGGTGTAGGTGTGCTCGTGGATGATCGAGGGACAGCTCGGGCACGACTCGAACAGCGAATCGTTCTCGCCGCGCACCCACGCGACCAGCTCCGGGCGGCCGTCCGCGTTGACGTCCGCCCAGCTCGCCTCACCCGTGCCTTCGAGCTGCGGTCCGCTCATGGGCGACTGGATCATGCTCCACGCCGCGGCGGTGGGCCCCATGCGGAACACGGTCACGTGCATCCGGCCGCTGGTGCTGCGGTCCTGGTCCACGACGCCCATCGTGTAGGGCTGGTCCGGGTAGCCGGTCCACCACACGCGGACCGACGGGCGGTGGCCGCCCAGGAACATCGAGCCCTGCATCCGCAGATCGTCGTTGCGGTACCAGTAGATGAATCCGACCGCGTTGGCGGTGAGCCGGTACGGGTTGCGCACCATCATCACCACGAACTGCGGCATCGAAGGGTCGACCTCGACGTCCACGTCGAGGCCGAGCGAGTCGACCACCATCTCGACCGCGTGCGCCTGGAGGAGTCCGGCCTTGCCCAGCGAGCGCACCAGCCGCCGCCCCATCAGGCCCACCAGCTCGTAGGCGCGGAAGTTCTCGCCGCCCACCGAGTCGCCCTTGTTGGCCTGGAAGCGCACCTTGGCGTCGCTCGACCACTGGAGCAGCGAATCGGCGGAGGGCGGCACCCAGGGCTTGATGCTCTGGGCGCGCGCGACGGCGGGAATGCCGGAGGCCAGCGCGAAGGACAGCAGGATGATGGCGGCGATCGCTAGGCGCGAACGTTCAGCCGTCATGGGGCGGAAGGAGTCCTCCTCGGCGCGGTCGTGGGAAGACGTGCGAGCCTACCCGCGGGGCCGGCGCGCGGCAAGCGGCGCAGGCGGCGGTCGGTAGATGTAGAGCCACATGACGGCGCGCACGTTGACATTCCCGGCGCCCGGCCCGAAATAGGTGCGGCGCAGGCCGGAGCGGAACAGGTAGCCGTGGCGCCCGCCCAGCCGCCGGGTCGCCTCGACGTGGGCGGCGAGCGTGTCGCTCGAGAAACGGATGCGCGTGGGGCTCACGACCATGCAGTCGGCGAGTTTCCCGAAGACCTCGTCGGGGAAAGGCGGGCCGTCGGGGAACTGGACACAGTGCACCCAGTCGTTGGCGGCCGCCCACACGCTGGGAATCGCCACCGCGGTGTGGGCCGCGTAGCGCGGCGATAGCTCGATCGCCACCTTGGCGAGCCGCACGGTGGTGTCGGGCGGGCCCAGATCCCAGCGGATCGTGCTGGTGATATTGGGGCTCATCGCGATCGAGTCCTCGGTGCATCGCTGGCGGATGATCGGCGCCCGCTCGACCCAGTCCCAGTCGAGGACCGGCGCGGGGATCGAGTCGTAGGGCGCGTCGGCCGGGAAGGTCGAGAACCGCCAGACCGGCCCGACCAGCCGTTCGCCGGTCTGGATGTTGAGCGCGTGGATCGACCAGTAGTTGGGCCGGTCCTGGGCCCAGCGCGAGTGCGGCACGAACTCCGGGGCGGTCAGGATCGCCAGCGGCGTCCCGTTCGGGTCCGCCGCCTGGGCGGAATCCGTGGAGGCGTGGAGCTCGTAGGTGACGGGACCCACCCCGGGATCGATGGTGCCCTGCCAGCGGAGGGCGCAGAACGGCGACTCGTAGGTCTGGTCGTCCATCGGCGTCGGAGACTCGATGCGCCTGAGGCTGTTGATGGTGAACTGCCAGAGGTAGTTCTCGCCCAGAACGCTCTCGTCGGCGAAGCGGATGTCCCGGGACAGCTCGACGGTGTAGGTCTGGCGCAGCCGCAACGGCTCGTCCGGGACGATCGTGAGCCGGCGCGTGGCCGGATCCCAGGTGAGCGCGCTGGGGATGCGGCGCGTCTCGTCCTTGAAGAACACGGTGCGCGCGTTCACGGTCGAGGTGTCGACCGCGAGCGCGAACTGGACCCAGACCGGCGTGTCGTAGATGACGAGCGTGGCGCGCGCCGGCGGGTAGACCGCCTCCACCACCGCGGGCGGCGGCGTGGGGGGCGTCTCGATCGGTGCAGTGACCTTTCGCCCGCACGCGAGCGCGAGCGCGGCGGCGAGCGCGAGCCCCGCCACGCCGGCGCGGCTCGCGGCGCGACGCACCCGGATCGCTCGCATCATCGGATCACCACGAAGCGGCCCATGGCGTTCCCGAGCGCGGACTCGACCGTGTAGATGTAGACACCCGAGGCCGCCTCCTGCCCGTTCCGGGTCACCAGGTTCCACGGCGCCTGCCCGGACCCGTTCGTCCCGTCGTGGTCGATGGTCGCCACGTGGTCGCCGGCGAGCGTCCAGATCCGGATCGTGCAGCGCGCCCTGGGCAGCCCCATGAAGTCGAGGTGGCGCGTGAGCCGGTCTCCGTAGACCTGCGGCCGATCCCAGCTCGCCTCGCCCCGGAACGGATTCGGCACCACCCAGACGCCCGCCGCGTCCTGGCGCGCCTCGACGCGCGGCGTGGTCCGCCCGCCGAACTCCGCCACCAGCGGGCTCTCGAAGCGCTCGCGGCGCGGGAAACCGGCGAACACGGTCTGGACTTCGACGATGCTCGTGACCACGTAGAGGTAGTCGAAGCCGTTGAGCGGCTCCGGGTCGTCCATGCTGTAGCGACCCACCGGGTAGTGCTTCTGCTCGAACCAGATGCGCTGGTAGTCGAGCGTGGTGTCGGTGACGGTCGACAGGAGGATCTTGCCGTCCTCGGTGTCGAACCCGAAGGTGCCGAGCGGCTCCCAGTTCTCCTGCGGCGGCAGGAGCGACCGGCGGTTGCGCCAGTTGGACACGCGCCACACCCGGTAGCCGACGAACGTGCCGTTGCGCGTCCCCGCCTGGTGCGCGTTCACCAGGATCTCGGGCAGGTTGTCCCATTCGATGCGCGCCCCATGGTCGCCGGCCACCACCCGGAAGGACGGAGCGGGCGGGACGGCGTTTGGATCCAGCCAACGCAGGATGGTCTCCCGGCCGTTCAGCCCGGTGCACACGTCGCAGTCGGCATCGCTCCAGATGCACTGCCCGGAACGGTAGGTGGCCTCGATGATGCGCGGCGGATCGGAGAACGCCGACCCAAACTTGCGCGAGCAGTTGGGGTCGGCGACGAACACCAGCCCGGCCGGCGGCTCGACGCAGCCCTCGTGACCGTTGATGCCGGTCGCACCGGTCAGCCACCAGTTGGCTTGCTCCCCGTGATCGTCGGGAACCAGGTTCAGCTCGCTCCCGTTGTGCAGGAATGCGGCCCGCGTCAGGTTCACGACCAGGCTCTCGGGCCCGGCCGCCGCCACCAGCGCCACCGCGAGCTCGAGGGTCTGCCCGGGCGCCAGCGTGTGAAAGGGACCGCAGGAGACCAGCACGGATTGATCGCCGGAGTACCCGTCGGTGCTCTCCTCCCACTGGCCGCGCATCGCGGCGTAGCGCTCGGCGTCGACCAGCGGCGGCCCCCCGGCGCCCGACGGCCGGTCGATCGCGTACACCGCGACTTTGAACGTGTCGCGCGCCGGCGCGCGTCCCGCGGACGGCACGTACCAGGACAGCGGGTCGCGCGTGTGGGCGAGCGGCAGCACCGCCACCACCGGCAGGTGCCCGCTCGGACTGCCCGGAGGCTCGTCCACGTATGGAAGCCGGGTCCGCGAGGCGCGGTTGAAGCAGTTCGTGCTGACCAGGCCCTGGCCGTCGACGAACACCCGCGAGGTTCCCTTGGGGAACGCAGCGTTGAACGACACGCGCCCGATCACGTCGTTCGAGTGCCCGGCCGGCTCATCGCGCGTGCGCGCGTCGAGGTCCACGTAGACGCCCAGGTACACCTCGCGCAGCGTCACGCCGCTGTGGTTGGTGATCGTGTACTGGGTGCCGACGATCCCGTCGTAGCCGGGGAAGGCCCACGCGTAGGTCTCCTGGTGCACGGTGAGCCCGAACGGCCGGTGCGGCTCTCCGTTCGGGCCCAGGTAGGCGACCGCCTCCGGCTGGTCGTCGGTGTAGTCGGATGCCATCATCTGCTGGCCGATCAGCCCGATGTCCTCGTCCACCTCGCCGTCGCCGTCGTCGTCGCGGTCGTTGAGCAGCTCCTCGTCGACCCGGCCGTCGCCGTCGTCATCCACCGCGCGAAAGCTTCCGATGCGCCCGTGCCAGGCCTCGCGCACCGTGTCGTCCTCCGCCAGCGTGGGGCGGAACTCGAGCAGCGGCGCCCCGGAAACGTGCGGCAGCCCGCGCTCGTCGAGCGCCCCCACCCACAGGGCCGCGTAGCGCATGAGCTCCTGCCCGCTGCCGCGCGGGTACTCGAACGAAGGATCGAACGAGAGATCAGGGAACGGGTTGCCGAGGATGCCCGCGTTGGTCACCCGGAGGTTGAACTTGCCGGCGGTCAGCTCGGGACCGCGGTCGAAGATCTCCACCTTGGCCCGGGCGCGGCCCGCCGGACCGAGCAGGCAGGCGATCGCCAGCGCGCACGCGGCCGCCCGGGGAAAAGAGCCTCCCGGGCGCCGCCGGGTCCCGGGGGCGTCGATGGTGCAGACGGGCATGATCCTCTCGCGAGATCGCGCCGAATTACGCCGGCGCGCAGAGGGGGGATGGCCGCGCCGTGTGGTGGTCGGAATGACGAACGATCTTATCAGCCGCTATGGTCTCGTGCATGTGCACGTTGATCCTGGGCCGGGACGTCGTGGCGCCCGGCACGGTCCTGCTCGCCGCCAACCGCGACGAGGACCCGCGGCGGCCCTCGGCCCCTCCCATGGTGCTCCGGGAGCGCCCCAGGCTGGTGGGCGGCCGCGACCTCCAGGCCGGCGGCACGTGGCTCGCCGTGCGCGACGCACGGGCGATGGTGGCGATCCTCAACCGGCGTGACCGGTCGGGCGGGCCCTCGCCGCCCGTGC
>DATEMP010000114.1:0-9312 GCA_035275545.1 Candidatus Eiseniibacteriota bacterium
GTCTAGCGGATGACGGCCGCCCGGGTCAGCAGCTTCTCGGCGCCCTGGGTGAGCCGGATGAAGTAGAGCCCGGCGCGGAACGCCCCGTCCCGGGCCACGTCGATCCGGTGGGCACCCGCCCCGAGGGCGCCCACGTCGCGCCCGAACACCATGCGGCCGGCGACGTCGAGCACCTCCAGCCGCGCGCGGCTCGCGTCGCGCAGGCTGAACGCCACCAGCATCGAGCGCCCGTCGCCGGGATTGGGCACCGGCTCGCGCAGCGTGAGCCGGTGGCCGGACGGGCCTTCCACACCGGTGGGCCCGGTGGGGCTCGCGACCGCGAACGGACTCTGGTTGCCGTGGATGTCGAGCGCCACCAGCTTGTACCAGGAGCCGGGCGCCGACGGGTGGCTGTCCACGAACCCGGTCTCGGCGCCCGCCGACACCAGGTTGCCGGCGCCGGGAACGAACCCCGGTTCGCCGCCGCGGTAGAGCCGGAACTCGGCGAAGTCGACCGCCGGGCTCGCCTCCCATGCCAGGGCCACCTGACCGCCCTGGTTCTGGGCGGTGAACGCGGCGGGTTGTTCGGGCGCGGTGTTGTCGACCGAGTAGCCGCTGTCCACGTTCGAGGAATAGAAGACGTCGATGTTCGAGGTGAGCGCGCTCACGAAGAATGCGGTCCAGGGGTTGCTGCCGTCGATCGAGTCCTGGGTGGTCGCGGCGGTGTAGCCGTAGCCGGCCAGCCGCTGGGCCGGGAGCGTGACGAGCGCCTCCCAGTATTCGATCGTGGTGCCGGCGCCGTCCGCAGCGCGCGCCAGCCAGGCGCCACGCGACGACGACGCGCGCGCGTTCGCGATCGCGGGCGGGATGCGGCGCCACACGCGGTAGGCGTTCACCGGGCCACCGCTGACATCGAGCGAGCTCCTGGTCCAGGTGAGGAACACCCGTCCGCCGTCGTCGTGCGGGACGTCGCGCACGTCGGTGAGCACCGGGAAGCGCGGGTCGGGGGGCGGCGGCGGCGACGGCCCGTTGTCGCAGGCGCCCGGGAACACCGCGATGTGCGTGGTCAGGTTGTAGGTCACGACCAGGTCGCGCCGGCCGTCGGCGTCGAAGTCCCCGGCCAGGATCTGGTACGGGTCGCCGATCCCGGTGTGGGTGCTCGCCTCCTGGAACGCCCCGTTCCCGACGCCGTTGATGCCCCCTCCGAAGAAGATCCTGAGCGTGCCGGTGTTGCCGCCGGTGATCTCGGCGATCGCGAGATCGGTGATGCCATCCTGATTGAGATCGTCGGGCGTCACCGCCACGGTGTTCCCGGTCGGGTAGGTGCCGGCCGGGCTGAACGTCCCATTGCCGTTCCCCATCATGATCAGGGTGCCACCGCCGCCGGCGGTGGTCTGCTGCGCGACCGCGAGGTCCAGCTTGCCGTCCTCGTTGTAGTCGGCGACCGCGAACTCGAAGGGCAACGGTCCCGCGGGGATTTGAATGCGGCCGACGAACGACGTGGGCCCGAGGGTCGGGGCGCCGGTCCCCAGAAACATGGCGATCGTGCCGTGGGAGTTCTGGGTGGCGACCAGGTCGGTGATCCCGTCGCCGTTGAAGTCGCCCTTCTCGAGCCCGGTGGAGAAGTAATCGAGCGCCAGCGTCGAAGGCGGGTCGAACGTGCCGTCACCCACGCCGTTCGCGCCGCGGCCGCGCAGCAGCGCCACCGCGTACTGGTTGTTGAGCGAGACCGCGAGGTCGGTGATGCCGTCCCGGTCGAGGTCTTCGACCACGATCTGGAAGGGCCAGCCCCCGGCGGCGTAGTGGACGGCCGCCGCAAACGTCCCGTTGCCGGCACCGTTGGCTCCGTTGCCGAGCAGGATGGACACCGTGGAGCTCCATTTGTTGGCGGTCACGAGATCGGTGATGCCGTCCTCGTTGAAGTCGCCGGTGGCGATCATGTGCGGGTTGAGCTGCACCGGATAGAGCACCGGCGCGGCGTAATGGAGATTGCCGGTGCCGAGCAGGATCGCCACCGAGTTGTTCACGCCCCCGTTCAGGACGTCGCTGTTCGTGACCGCGAGGTCGAGGGTGCCGTCCTCGTTGAAGTCAGCGCTCGTGGTGTAGAGAGGATTCGGACCGGTGTCGTAGCTGAACGGCGCCGGCTGGCACACGGCGGTCGCGTCCCGGGGCGCGGCGAGGGTGAGTGCGATCAGCGCCGGGAGCAGATATGTAGAGGACTTCGTGGGTCTCATGGCGGCCTCCGTAACGAATCAGCTTACACCTGGGTCGGAAGCGCGACAATCAAGTGATACTCGGCCACCGGGGCCGGATTGCGATTCGCATGGCAGGGCAAGGCTTACAGGCAAGACCCTATCCGGCGCGTGCCTCGTCCGCCTGCCGCAGGCCCTCGAGGATCAGGCGATCCAGGTCGAGGTCCAGCTTCACGTCCTGGCTGCCGCTCTGCTCGCCGGGCCGAAAGTGGAAGGTGCCCTCGCGCCACAAGAGCAGGCCGTACACCACCCGCCGCAGCGCCTCGTTCACCGCGCTCTGCACCTGCTCCTGCGTGGCCACGCCCGCCGCGATCAGCAGTGCCCCGATGCGCGGCCCCGGGCGCGAGCGCTGCTCGGCGAGCGCATGCTCCAGCGCGTCCGCCGACACCACGCCGCGGTGCACCAGGATCTGCCCGGTGCGCACGCTCGAGCCGGTGGTGCGGGCGAACACCGGCCGCCCGCGCTCGACGTAGAGCTCGGCCTGCTCGCCGGGCCGCTCGAGCACCAGGCCCCCGGTCGCCTGGGCGAGCTGGAGCAGCTGGAGCACCTCGGACGGGAAGAAGTGCGTGAGCTCGCCCTGCAGCGCCAGCGCGGCGCCCGCCTCGGTCACGGGGAGCCCCAGCGCACGTCGCCGACCACGCGGCCGCGGGTCGCGTCCGCGGCGCCGGTCATGGTGCGCAGGTTGAACCAGCCGAGCACCAGCACCTGGACGATGGTCGCCGACAGCAGCACGCCCAGCGCGATCACGGTGAGCGAGAGCAGCCGCTCGCGCAGGTGCCCGCCCAGCGTGTGGAGCACGAGCAGCAGGGCCACCAGGCCGGTGATGACTACACCGGTGAGGCGACCGAACAGGGTCGGATAGATCCGCACCGGCCCCACGAACAGGTAGAGATACGCCCCGCCGATCAGGAGGATCGCGTAGCGCGCGATCGCCACCCCCAGCACCCACGCGGGCAGCAGGTGCGCGGTGGTGAGCGCCCACAGCAGCGCGAGCGTGAAGACGATGTCCACCTGGGGGTCGAGCACCGTGCCGAGCCGGGTCACCTGGTTCCAGCGCCGCGCCACCCATCCGTCGGCGACGTCGGTGAGCGAGGCGAGCGCGTAGACCAGCAGCGCCGCGTGGTAGTGGCCCTCGACCAGGAACAGCGCGAGCCCGGGGACCAGGACCACGCGCAGGAGCGTGAGCGTCACCGGGATGTTGAGCGCCGAGAGGCGGTAGCCGTCGCGATCGCGCAGCAGCTCGAGCGAGAGCGTGACCAGCGCGAACGCGGGCAGGATCCAGAGCGCGGTGTGGAGCAGGAAGTCCGAGGCGAGGTGGCGGTCGTAGAGGAGCGCGATGCCGAGCGAGGCGACGAAGGCGGCGACGAAGAATCCGAGCGCCACGCTCCACACCGATCGCACCGTGCCCGGGTTGGCGTAGATCTGCTCGCGCACGCGCGCCGCGACCCGTCGTGCGTAGAGCACGAGCGCCCGGGGGGCAAACCGATCGCGACGCAGATCGTGCAAGTATTCCTCGATGAACACGCGGCCTCCGCTCCCGCGAGAGTGCGGGCAACGCGGGCGAGGATAGCGGCCCGCGCGAAGTGCCACAACCCGCGCGGGACATGGCGTTCGGTTGCGCGGCCCCTAGCCGCCCAGCCGCACGCGGGCGATGGTGAACAGGATCTTCCAGCCCGCGCCCCACGCGCCCGCGAGCGTGCCCGAGATCTTGGAGCGGCCGATCCGGCGCCGGTAGCGCACCGGCACCTCGGTGACGCGGAGCCGCGCGCGAGCCGCGCGCGCCTGCATCTCGACCGTCCAGCCGAAGTCGCGGTCGCGCATCGCGAGCGACCGGAGGGCCTCCCAGCGCGCCGCCCGGAACGGACCCAGGTCGGTGGCGCGTGCGCCGAACAGGATGCCGAGCAGGGCGACCGCGACGCGGTTGCCGAACCGCTGCACCGGGGTCAGCGAGCCGCGCTCGGCGCCTCCCCGCACGCGCGAGCCGATCACCAGCACCGCGTCGCCCGCCAGGATGGGCGCGAGCAGATCCGGGAGCTGGGCGGGGTCGTCGCTGCCGTCGCCGTCGAGGAACGCCACGATCCCGGGCGGCGTGCGCTCGAGGAGTGCCAGGCCGGCGAGGCACGCGGCACCGTAGCCGCGGCGCGGCTCGGCGATCACCGTGGCCCCGGCGGCGCGCGCCACCTGGGCGGTGCGGTCGCGGGAGCCGTTGTCCACCACCACGATCGCGTCGACCCGCCAGCCGTCGCCCGAGCGGGGAATCGCGGCGATCACCGTGGGCAGCGCCGCCTCTTCGTCGAGCGCCGGGATGACGACCGCGACCACGGCCGTCATCTCAGAGGTCCGAGGCCCTCTTCGCGCGCCGCCGCTTCTGGAACCCGGCCCACTCCGGGCTCTCGTACGAGAGCACCACCGAGACGTTCTCGTCCATGCCCACCGTGAGACGCTGGCCGTTCTTCGACTCCCACACCCAGTGGAGATCCAGGTTCCCGTCGCGCAGCGCCTCGTCCTGGCGTGCATCGCCCTTGCGCGCGGGGAACGTGTACTTCTCGGTGATGCTGCGGGGCGGCCCGTAGCGCCCCTCGCTCTCCTGCGCGACCTCGTCGAACACCGCCTTCATGTCCGGCCACTTGTACTCGTCGCCGCGCGAGGCGATCAGCACCACCCAGCGCACCAGCCGGCGATGGTCGTCGAGCGAGCCGGTGACCAGCGCGTCGTGCTCGAAGAGCCGACCCCGGAACACCACCTGGAACGAGTCGCTCGCCTGCGACACCGGGCGATAGCCGCGCGCCACCAGCCGGACGCGCACCGAATCGGGGGGCAGGTTCCACGGGACGCCGGCGAAGAGGTACTCGGGAGGTGGCGGCTTTGGCTTGGAGGCCGCGAGTGAACCACCGCCGGGCGCGAGCGCGGCGAGCGCGAGCGTCGCGACGGTCGCGACGCGCGCCGGATGCCTAGCGCTGATCACTTCCCACGGCCCGGTCCCGCACCGACGCCTGGGCCGCGGCGAGGCGGGCGATCGGCACGCGGAACGGTGAGCACGAGACGTAGTCGAGGTTGGCGCGGTGGCAGAACTCGATGCTCGCGGGATCCCCTCCGTGCTCGCCGCAGATGCCCACCTTGAGGCCGGTGCGCGCGCGGCGGCCGCGCTCGACCGCCCACTGGACCAGGGCGCCCACGCCCTCGGTGTCGAGCGACACGAACGGGTCGATCGGGAGGATCTTGCGCGCCACGTACTCGGGCAGGAACTTGCCCGCGTCGTCGCGCGAGAAGCCGAACGTCATCTGGGTGAGGTCGTTGGTCCCGAACGAGAAGAACTCCGCCTCGTCGGCGATGCGGTCCGCGGTCACCGCGGCGCGCGGCACTTCGATCATGGTCCCCACCAGGTACTCGATCCGCACCTGCTTCTTCGCCATGACCTCCTCGGCGACGTTGCGCACCAGCGTTGCCTGGTCCTTGAGCTCGTTCACGTCGCCCACCAGCGGGATCATGATCTCCGGGATCGCCTGGATGCCCTTGATCGCACAGTCGCAGGCAGCCTCGAAGATCGCGCGCGCCTGCATCGCCGTGATCTCGGGGTAGGTGATGCCGAGACGGCACCCGCGGTGCCCGAGCATGGGATTGAACTCGTGCAGCGCGTCGACGCGCTCGAGCAGGTGCTCGGCGCGCGCCAGCCGGGCCGGCTTGGGCGCCCGCGGCGAGCGCTTGCGCGCCCGCGCCCATTCCGCGCGGGCGACCTCGACCTCCACCATGAGCGATTCGCGCCGGGGCAGGAACTCGTGGAGCGGCGGATCGAGCGTGCGGATCGTGACCGGATAGCCGTCCATGGCCGTGAACAGGCCGCGGAAGTCGGCGCGCTGGAACGGCAGGAGCTTCGCGAGCGCGCCGCGATACGCCTTGAGCGGCTTCGCCGCCTTGCGCTTGAGCGCCGCCACTTCCTTGCGCAGCGCCGCCGCCGCCGGGCCGCCGGCCGCCTCGAGCTGGGCGGTCTTGTCGGCCAGCTCGCGCTCGAGCGCCTTGGCCTCGGGCGCGGCCATGATCATCGCCACCACGTGCGGCAGGCGCTCGGTGGCGAAGAACATGTGCTCGGTGCGGCACAGGCCGATCCCCTCGGCGCCGTACGCGCGCGCCTGCTTGGCGTCGCGCGGGATGTCGGCGTTCGAGCGCACCTTGAGCCGCCGCAGGTCGTCGGCCCACGACATGAAGGTGCCGAACTCGCCGCTCACCTCGGCGGGAATGGTGGGCGCCTGGCCCAGCATGACCCGCCCGGTCGAGCCGTCGAGCGACAGCCAGTCGCCCTCCTTGACCACCGTGCCGTCGACCGTGAGCGTGCGCTTGTGATCGTCGACTCGGATCGCGGAAGCTCCTGCGACACAAGGCTTTCCCATGCCGCGCGCGACCACGGCCGCGTGCGAGGTGGCGCCGCCGGTGGCGGTGAGGATGCCCTGGGCGGCGTCCATGCCGTGGATGTCGTCGGGGGTGGTCTCCTTGCGCACCAGGATCACCTTCTCCGTGTCGCCCATCTTCGCCGCGCGGTCGGCGTCGAACACCGCGCGACCCACCGCGGCGCCCGGCGAGGCGGCGAGGCCGGTGGCGATCACCTTGAGCTTGGCCTTGGGATCGAGGCGCGGGTGCAGGAGCTGGTCGAGCGACATGGGCTCGACGCGAAGAATCGCCTCCTCGCGGCTGATGAGCCCCTCGCCCACCATCTCCACCGCGGTCCGCACCGCCGCCTGTGCGGTGCGCTTCGCGGTGCGGGTCTGGAGCAGGTAGAGCGTGTTGTCCTCGATCGTGAACTCGAAGTCCTGGACGTCCCGGTAGTGCTTCTCGAGCCGTGCGGTGATCTCGCGCAGGCTCTTGTAGGCGGCCGGCATCTCGGTCGCGAGCCCCTCGATGGGCATCGGGGTGCGCACGCCGGCCACCACGTCCTCGCCCTGGGCGTTGGTGAGGAATTCGCCGTAGAAGCGGTTCTCACCGGTGGAAGGATCGCGCGTGAACCCCACGCCGGTCGCCGAGGTGTCGCCCAGGTTCCCGAACACCATCGCCTGCACGTTGACCGCGGTGCCGATGTCGTCCGGGATGCGGTTCTGCTTGCGGTAGTAGACCGCGCGATCGTTCATCCACGAGCGGAACACCGCGTCCCGCGCGAGCGTGAGCTGCTCCAGCGGATCCTGCGGGAACTCGCGCGCG
The DNA here is from genome assembly GCA_035275545.1 of Candidatus Eiseniibacteriota bacterium. Lineage (GTDB taxonomy): Bacteria > Eisenbacteria > RBG-16-71-46 > RBG-16-71-46 > RBG-16-71-46 > WS-11. The sequence continues at coordinate 7,419 of DATEMP010000114.1, forward strand.
GCGCGGCGGCGCACCAGCGCCTTGAACTCGCCCGCGAGCGTCTCGAGGTCGTCGGCACCCAGGTCCTGGTCGGTGCGCGCGCGATGCTTCTTCTTGAACCGGTCGAGGTGCTCCTCGAACTCGTGCTTCTCGAGCCCCATGACCACCGAGCCGAACATCTGGACGAAGCGCCGGTAGCAGTCCCAGGCGAAGCGCGGGTTGCGCGTGCGCGCCGCGAGCCCCTGCACCGAGCGGTCGTTGAGCCCGAGATTGAGGATGGTGTCCATCATCCCGGGCATCGAGAACTTGGCGCCGGAGCGCACCGAGACCAGCAGCGGATCGGAAGGATCGCCGAGCCGCTTGCCCATGCGCTTCTCGAGCAGCGTGAGCGCCTCGCGATGCTGCTCCTCGAAGCCGGGCGGTAGCGTGTGCCCATGCGCGTAGTAGGCGCGGCACACCGCGGTGGTGATCGAGTAGCCGGGCGGCACCGGCACGCCCGCGTTGGTCATCTCCGCGAGCCCCGCGCCCTTCCCGCCCAGGAGGTCGCGCATCCCGGTGTTGCCCTCGGCCTGTCCCTCGCCGAACGAGTAGACGTACTTCTCGGACCCGGCGGCGCGATCCGCGGTGTCGGCGGCGTGGGGGGCGGGGCTGCTCGGTCGGCTCATGTGCTTCGCACAATAGTCGAGACCCGCGCGCGCGCCAAGGCGCGGGGAGGTTCTAGCGCGGCCGCGGGCGGCTTGGGGCCGCGGCCGGAGCCGGAGGCGGCGGCCGGCTTCCCGGCTTGCGGAACTCGGAATCCTTGAGGCCGGTGTTGAATGCCACGCGCGTCCAGGTCAGCGCCATGGCGCGCTGCCCGTCGAGCAGTCGCTCCTCGCTGAACGGCCACAGCACACCGTCCACGGTGCGCAGGTCGCGATAGATGCGCCGCACCGAGTGCCCCTCCTCGTTCTGCTCCATGGCGACCAGCTGGTGGCTCGCGGCGTCCAGGAACAGCAGGCGCCGCTCGCCGTCTCCGGCCACCACCTCCAGCACGTCGACGTCACGGTCGTCCCGGCGCTCCTGCCCGCGCCACGCGGCCCGTGACGACGGATCGTTGGCGAGCAGCAGAAGGTGCACGATGTCCGACCGGAAACCGGCCTGGAGCCCGATCACCGCGACGCTGTCCAGGTCCTCGACCTGGTCGGCAGGATCGCCGACCTGCACCCAGCCGCGCCGGCCGTCCAGAGCCTGCACCGTATGGAGGTACGGGAACGCGGTTGTGAACCGGAACAGCCCGGGCTCCTTGCGGAGCTGGGTGACGCGCCCGCTGTACTGGCGGGGGCCGGGGGTCATGACCATGTCCGCCTGGATGGACGAGTCCTGGATCTGGCGCAGGCGCTCGAGCCCGCCGTGCGCGGCCGCGGCGCGCCCCGCGATCGTGCGGCCCCGCACCATCTGTTCCGGGGTCGGAGGCGCGGTGGTGGTCGACGGGGCCTCGACCACCTGGGTCGCGGCGTCGGTCGAGAGCACCTCGACCGTGCCCAGCGCCTCGAGCTGCGCGCGCAGGCGCGCCGCGGGCCCGATCGCCACCACCAGCATCCGCTCGGGCGCGACCCATTGGGAGACGGCGGCACGCAGGGCGGGCCCCTGGAGTGTCGCCACCCGGGCCGGGTAGGCGTTCAGCGTCTCGTCCGGGAGGCCGTGCGTGCGCGCCGCCATCCACTGGGCGATCCATCCCGCCAGGGTCTCGAACTGGAGCGTCCAGGCGCCGACCGCACGCCGCCGCACCGGGTCGAGCGCGCGCTCGGTGGGTGTGTCCGCCGACCACCGATCGATCGCCGCACGCCAGCGGGCCACGGTCGCGCCCGCCGAGTCGACCGGCGCCGAGCCCGAGATCGAGAACGCCCCGCCACCGGCGAGCCCCGAAACGACGACG
>DATEMP010000115.1:0-3215 GCA_035275545.1 Candidatus Eiseniibacteriota bacterium
GTTGACCGCCGACAGGCGCCAGTCCACCACCGCGAGCGGGCGGGCGACCACGTTGCGGTAGTTGCGCGCCGTGTAGAGCGCCACCACCGCGAGCGCGGTGCACAGGTAGAGCAGATCGACCATGGTCAGGAGCTCGAAGCCCCACGGCCAGCGCCCGCTCACCTCGGCCCAGAAGCCGAGCGCGTTGATCAGGAACAGCGGCGGCAGCAGGTAGAGGGCGAGGCGCAGTGGCACGGTGGTCGAGCTCAGGATGCCGGCGATCGCGAACCGCGTCATGCCGTAGAAGTTGAAGTGGCTCTCCCCCACGCTGCGCCGCTGCCGGTCATAGCGGATGCCCATGCGCTTGAACCCGAAGTGCGCGATCTCGGCGCGCAGGAACGGAAAGGTGCTGACACTCGACACCACGGCGTCGCGCACGTCGGCGGTCATGAGGCTGAACTCCGCCATGTCGACGATGATGTCGCTGTCGGCGATCATCTTGTTCAGGCGGTAGAAGATCTTCCGCATCCAGGTGATCGCGACGTTCTCGGCCCGCCGGTCGCGGATGCCGTAGACCAGGTCGTAGCCCTCCTCCCAGTGGCGGATGAAGTCGACCAGCATCTCGGGGGGATCCTCGCCGTCGACGTCGATCAGGCAGATCGCGTCGCCCGAGGCCTGGCGCAGTCCGGCGAGCATGGACTGCTGGTAGCCGAAGTTGCGCGACAGTGTGAGCAGCTGCACCGAGGGATCGCCGGTGCGCAGCTCGAGCACGCGCTCGGCGGTGCGGTCGCTCGAGCGGTTGTTGGTGAAGATGAGCTCGAAGTCGAGCCGCTCGCGCAGGGGCAGGAGCGCGCGGCTCAGCCGCTCGTAGAACGGGCCGATCGCCCGCTCCTCGTTGAAGACCGGGGTGATGATCGAGACGCGCTTGCGAGTGGTCACTTGCGGGTGGTCATGGGCGTCGGGGCGGCGCGTCAGCCGTCACGCGATCCCCAGTCGTAGCGGATGACGTCGTTCCGGTGCGGATCCATGCGCCGGATCTCGCCCGGATCGTGCTCGATCGAAGCACAGTTGGCGACCAGCGACGGTACTGCCCCCAGGCCCTTGAACCCGTTCCACACGCCCGCCGGCACCTGGACCAGCTGGTAGCTGTCGTTGCCGAGCACCAGCTCCTGGATCTCGCCGCGGGTCTTCGAGTCCTCGCGCGGGTCGTAGAGCGCGAGCCGGATCCGCCCCACCGGCACCGCGTAGTTGAGCACCATGCGGGTGTGCAGGTGCCATCCCTTGACCGCGCCCGGGTAGACCATCGAGAAGTAGATCTCGCCGAAGCCCTGGAAGTGCGAGTCGCTCGCGCGCAGCATGTGCATGACCTGGCCGCGCTCGTCGGCGATTCGGCGCAGCGGCTGGACCACCACGCCGGCGATCACGCGCGGCCCTTTCGGTGCGCCCCGTCACCGGCCGCGGCGCCGGTGCCTGCGGCCACGTGCGAGAGGAACGCCCGGTACCACGCCACCGTCTCGCCCAGGCCCTCGGCGAGCGGGTAGCGCGACGCCCAGCCCAGCACCTCGCGGGCGCGCTCCGACGACAGGAACTGGCGCGAGATCTCGGCGGTCGCGGTGCCGCGCACGTCGGGGTCGGGCGTGACCCCCATCGCGGTGCCGATCGCCGCCACCACCTCGAGCACGCTGAGCGGCGCACCGGCCGCGAAGTTGAACGCCCGCCCGCGCACCTCGGGCCGGTGGACGTGCTCGGCGAGCGTCAGGTAGGCCTCGGCGACCTCGCGCACGTAGACGTAGTCGCGCACCAGGGTGCCGTCGCTGCGGATCACCGGCCGCTCGCCGCGCAGCAGCGAGCGGATCGTGCCGGGCACGATCCGGTCCCAGTTGAGGTCGCCGCCCCCATAGATGTTGCCGCAGCGCGCGATCGCCGCGGGCAGGTCGTAGGTGGCGAAGTAGGAGCGGGTGATGACGTCGGTGCAGAGCTTCGAGGTGTCGTACGGGAAGCGCGCCTCGAGCGGCGTGTCCTCGGTGTACGGAAGCTGTGCCGCCTCCCCGTAGGCCTTGTCGCTGGAGGCCACCACCACCCGCCGCACCTGGTCCGCGTGGCGTCGGCACGCCTCGAGCAGCGCGTAGCTGCCGCGCACGTTCGACTCGAAGGTCTCGAAGGGATCGCGCAGCGCCGCCCCCACCTGGGTCTGGGCGGCGAGGTGGAACACCGTGTCGGGACGGTGGTGGTTCATCGCCCGCAGCATGGTCGGCAGGCTCTGGACCTCGCCGTTCACGACCGTGGTGCGCGCGAGGTCGCCGCTGCGGATCAGCTCCGACATGGGATCCGCGTCGCGCACCAGCACCACCACCTCGCTGCCGCGCTCGAGCAAGGCGCGGGTGAGCCACGAGCCCACCAGCCCGGTGGCGCCGGTGACCAGGACGCGCCGTCCCTCCCAGGCGCTCACGCGCGCCTCACCCACGGGGGCGTGCCGCTCTCCCAGAGCGCGGTGAGCGCGCGCACGTCGCGCAGCGTGTCCATCGCCTGCCAGAAGCCCTCGTGCCGGTAGGCCACCAGCTGGCCCTCGGCGGCGAGCGCGGTGAGCACGTCGCGTTCGAGCACCGTGTCGTCGCCGGTGATCCGGTCGAGCACCTTGGGCTCCAGGACCATGAAGCCGCCGTTGATCCATCCCTGGCGCACCTGCACCTTCTCGGCGAACGCGGTGACCGCGTCGCCCGCGAGCTCCATTTCGCCCCAGCGCGCGGGCGGATGGACCGCGGTCACGGTCGCGAGCTTGCCGTGACGGCGGTGGAAGTCGAGCACCGACTTCAGATCCACGCTCGAGAGCCCGTCACCGTAGGTGAGCATGAAGGTCTCGCGGCGCAGGTGCGGGGCGCAGCGCTTGAGGCGCCCGCCGGTCTCGGTGCCGCTCCCGGTCTCGATCAGGCTCACCTTCCAGTCGCGGTTGGGAGCGCCGTGCCGGGTGACGCCGCCGCTCGCGAGATCCACCTGGAGGTGGCCGGAGAGCGTGGTCCAGTCCATGACGTAGCGCTTGATCATGTGGCCCAGGTAGCCGAGCGCGATCACGAACTCGGTGTACCCGTGCGCGTCGTACAGATCCATGATGTGGTGGAGGATCGGGCGGTCGCCGATCTCCACCATCGGCTTGGGCCGCACGCTGGTCTCCTCGGCGAGCCGCGTGCCCAGCCCGCCGGCGAGGATCACGGTCTGCATGGCGGCCCCTCTCCGATCCC
>DATEMP010000116.1:0-5952 GCA_035275545.1 Candidatus Eiseniibacteriota bacterium
AGCGGCCGGCGTCGGCCATGCGGGCGGTGAGCGCCTCGTCCGCGATCCCGCGCCCGGCCAGCACGTTGGCCGCGGCCACGCGCCGGCGGAACCCCGCGAACGCCGCGGCGAAGAAGCCTGCGTCGTGCCCGAGGAAGTCGACGCTCTCCGCCCCCTCACCGGCGTGGAGCGCCACCACCTCGCGCACCAGCCGCCGCCCGGCAGCGACGTTGCGCGAGGGCACGATCAGCTCGCACAGCAGCGCCACGCCTTCGCGCACCGTGCTGACGAGGAGCCCCTCGAGGTCCGCCCCGCGACGCAGCGCGTGGAAGCGGAAGCGCTGCTCGGGATGGCGCACGTAGCGCCACGTCAGGTAGCGCGCGTCCTTCCAGACCGAGAGGTCGACCCGCGCCCGCTCGCGGTCCCAGAGCGCGTCTGTCTCGGGGGGCAGCCGGTCCTCGTGCGCCGTCGCGAGCCCGGCGGTTGCCGCGCGCGCCGCGCGCAGCGGTCCCCCGAGGCGCGCCGCGGTCACCTGGCGGAACACGGCATCCAGCGCCCTGACGATGTCGGTCGGGCCCAGGCGCCGTGACAGCTCGCGGCGGATCGAGAGCCGGAGCGTCCACCGCGTGGGCTCGAGGATGCGCTTCCACTCCAGCGAGCGCACGAAGCCCGGATAGGACTGGGCGTTCGGGAACGCGATCAGCGCCCGGCCGCCGGCCGCCGCCAGCGTCGCTTCGGCGTGGCGCCCGGTGTGCTCGAACACGCCCTGGCGCCGGAAGTCGCGGTGGACGACCAGGTCGAGCGAGTGACCGCCCAGCACTTCACGGCCGTCCACGCACAGCGGGAACGGCATCAGGATCTGGTTGCCGACCAGGAAGCGCGGGTCGCGGTGCCAGGCAAGCGAGATGAACGGGCCGCCGTAGGGATTGTCGAGAAACTTCCAGCGCCAGTGCGCCTCGCTCCGCTCGCGGCCGAAGTCGCGCCGGAACAGCTCGAGGATCGCGGCCTCGTCGCCGGGCCGCCAGGGCTCGATGTCCCAGGCGCGGTCGGCCGCGGGCCCGGTCATGCCGGCACCGTGCGTGCCAGCGCGGGATAATCGCGCGCCGCGATCGCGTGGAACGCCTCGAGCCAGCGGGGCTCGCCGCGCACGGTGAGCCCGTGGTAGAGCGCGCGGTCGGCGCAGAAGTGCACGAAGTCGTCCACCTTCATCGCGGTCTCGTAGGTGAAGAGCAGGTCCTCCAGCTCGCCGAGCAGCGGGGTGATGTCGTGCGCCTGCGACGGCGGCACCAGGCTCCACACTTCGTAGCTCAGGACCGTGGCGTCGAGCGGCGGGGTGAGCGCTTCGAGCGCGTGCGCCAGGATCCGCACCAGCGTGAGGTGGTCGGCGTGCGCTTCGGTCACGAACGGCGCGAACACCAGCGCCGGCCGGTCGCGATCGAGGCGCGCGGCGAGCCGTGCCACCAGCTCCGGATCGGCGCGGAACCCGCGATTGTCGGCCTTCCAGCATTCCAGCGCCACGCCGCCGATCGCGCACGCCACCCTGGCCGCCTCTTCGAGGCGCAGCGTGCGGCGCTCGCGCTCCGGACGCCCGGCGAACGCCGCGCTGTCCGAGCCGTCGGTCGCCTGGATGCACGCCACCTGGGCACCCGCGCGCACCAGCTTCAGCATCGCCCCGCCCGCCCCGATCACCTCGTCGTCGGGATGCGGCGCGAGCACCAGCGCGTTCCGGCCGGCGTACGCCGCAGGGTCGAACTCCGCCACGTTCGCCGCCACCCACCCGGGGTGCGCCGCGATCCAGCGGCGCCGGGTCTCGAGCATGGCCGGCTGCTCCGCCTGGTAGTGCGCGCGGTGCTCCTCGGCACGCACCGGGGTGTCGGCCAGCGGTGGCAGCGTGCGCGTGATCGCGATGAGCCGCGGCGCGTACCGCCTCGGCAGGAGCGCCGCCCAGCCGCCGCGGCGCTCCAGATCGAGCACGTCGGTCGCGAACCGCAGCCTCGCGAGCGCGGCGCCCAGCAAGGTCAATCGGAACCGGCGCGGCGCGGGCGTGAGCGCGACGCCCAGCCACCGCGCGACCTGACGGACGGCGCGGCCGGCGAGGTAGGCGATCCCGCCCGGAGTCGATAGATCGAGCGCATGCGGCTCGTCCAGCGCCAGCAGCCCGCCGGGCTCGAGGACGCGGTGCATGCGCTGGAGATGCCAGTGCGGCCAGGGCTCGCGGGCGAGCGCGTTGCGCGCCACCACCAGGTCGCAGCTCTTCGGGGCGACGCCGAAGTCGCGCTCCGCCGTGCCCCGGGTGACGGTCCAGCCGCGCGCGCGCAGCAGCGGCTCGATCTTCGCGACATCACCCAGGAGCAGCGCGTGCCCGGGCTGGCCGGGCAAATGCGATTCGAGGGCGGACAGCATCGCTGGCGATCGGGCCTCGTCCTCGGGGAATGGCGGCGACGGGTCGGAGGCGCGATCATAGGACCCGCCCGGCCGGTCACCAAACCGGCGCACCGCGGTCGTCTAGCGGTAGCGGGTCTTGATCGCTCCCCACGAAGCCCGGGCCGCCGCCGTGGAGGCGTACCGGTAGACCTCGACCCGATTGTTGTAGGTGTCACCGATCCAGATGTTGCCCGCGCGGGTGATGAACACCGACCACGGGTTGTAGAACTGGTACTCCGCGGGCCCCAGCTCCCCCCAGACCGTGAGCACGGTTCCGGCCTGCGTGAGCTTCTTGATGCGGTTGTTGCCCTGGTCGGCGGCCCACAGGTTTCCGTCCGCGTCCATGCCGAGCCCGACCACGTATTCGAAGTCGTCGATCCCGCTGCCCTCCTGGCCCAGCGAATACATCCAGCTGCCGGCGGCGGTGAACCGTTCGATGCGGTGATGGGACTGGTTGGCGACGAAGACGTCGCCGGCATCGGGCTCGACGAGGATGCCGTATGGATCGCTGAGCTGGCCGGCCGGGCTGCCCGGCCCGCCGAACGTCCCCACGTACACGCCGTCGGTGGTGAACACCGAGACGCGGTCGTTGCCGAGCTCGGTCACGTAGAGCCGCGAGCCGTCGGGGGAGAGCGCGCAGTTGGCGGGGTACTCGAGCTGGCCGGGGCCGTGGCCCGGCGTGCCCATCGCAAGCAGGGGCGTGAAGGCGGGCGAGAACTTCTGCACCCGGTGGTTGGACTGGTCGCACACGTAGAGGTTGCCGCCGGCGTCGATCGCCACGCCGGTGGGCTTGAAGAACTGCCCCGGGTCCGTGCCGAGGCCGCCGAAGGTCGACACGTAGTCACCGGCCTCGGTGAAGAGGTTCACGACGTGGTCATCCTCCGACGGGACGGCCATCATTCCATCCGGCGTCTCGGCCATCTGCCCCACGCGGGTCGTGCCGTAGCGGTGGAACCAGAACTGGGGCGGCGGCTCGAGCGCGTGGGCGAGAGGGGCGGCGGCCAGCGAGGCGATGCAGACCAGAGTTGCGCTGCGCATGGTGCAAGTCTAGAACCCGCTTGGCCCCTCACCAAGCACGCTCCTGCGAGGAAGGGCGGGAGCGGTCAGCGGTAGAGCGACTTGATGCTGGCGGGCCTCGTCGGCCGAACCTTGGGGGGGTTCTCCGCGGCGTAGCGGTAGGTCTCGATCCGGTAGTTGTAGGTGTCACCCACCCACAGGTCGCCGCTCCGGGTCACGAAGATCGACCACGGGTTGTAGAACTCGTGATCCGCGGATCCCCGCGATCCCCAGTACGCGAGCACGCGGCCACCCGGGGTGATCTTCTTGACGCGATCGTTGAGCTGGTCGGTCGCCCACAGGTTGCCGTCCCGATCGAGGGCCAGCCCGACCACGTAGTGGAACTCGCCCGGTGCCTCACCCGGGCGTCCGATCGAGGAGAGGTACCGGCCCTCGGCGGTGAACCGGTCGATCCGACAGTTGATCTGGTTCGCGACGAACAGGTCGCCGGTGCGCGGCTCGACCACGATGCCGAACGGATGATCCAGCTCGCCGGCGCCGCTGCCCTCGGAGCCGAAGCTGCCCATGAACTCCCCGTCGGGGGTGAACATCGAGACCCGATGGTTCTGGAGCTCCGTGACGTAGAGGGTCGAGCCGTCCGGCGAGAACGCGCAGTTGGTCGGGTTCATCAGCTCGCCCGGGCCGCTGCCCTGCGAGCCGAAGCTCCGCACCGGCACGAACGTGGGCGAGAACTTCTGCACCCGGTGGTTGAACTGGTCGCAGACGTAGAGGAACCCGTCGGCGTCGATGGCGATCCCGGTGGGCGCCGAGAACTGGCCGGGCCCGTTGCCGGGGCTGCCGAACCGCGCCAGGAACGCGCCGCTCTCCGTGTACACGTTCACCACCTGGTCGTCCATTGCGGTGGCGAAGATGCGACCGTCGGCCGCCTGCGCCATCTGGGTGACGCGGCTGGTTCCGGTGATGTGGCTCACAAACGCCGGCGGCGCTTCTCCGGGGTGCGCGATCGCCGCCAGGGCCATCCACGCGAAGCTCAGGGTCTCGACCGGTCGCACGGCATCCTCCTCGAGGGGGGCGCTGCACACCCGGTCTGTTGTCGGCACGGCGCCGCCCGGCATTCAGGCTACGCCGGGGCGCGCCGGGTTATTCCCCGCGGAGGGACGCTACCGGTAGCGGGTCTTGACCCCGCCCCACGTGGAGCTGACGGTCGGCGTGGGCGTGTATCGGTAGACCCCAATCCTATAGTTGTACGTATCGCCGACCCAGATGCTCCCCTGCTGGGTGACGAACACCGACCACGGGTTGTAGAACTCGTTGGGCCCGTTGCCGAACGTGCCCCAGTAGGTGAGGACGGTCCCGTCCTGGGCGGTCTTCTTGATGCGGTCGTTCAGCTGGTCCGTCATCCACAGGTTTCCGTCGCCGTCCATGTCCAGCCCGACCACCAGGTTGAAGTCGTTGATCCCGGAGCCGAACTGACCGAACGACGACAGCCACGTGCCGGACGACGTAAACCGGTCCACCCGGTGGTTGGCCTGGTTGGCGACGAACACGTCACCGGTCGCCTGGTCGACGGCGATCCCGAAGGGATTCTGGAGCTGGCCGGGCCCGGAGCCCGGCGTGCCGAACGAGCCGAGGAACGCGCCGGTCTTGTCGAACATCGAGACGCGGTGGTTCGTGAGCTCGGTCACGTAGAGAATCGACTCGTCGGGGGAGAAGGCGCAGTTGGTCGGGTGGTGGAGCTGGCCCGGTCCCGAGCCGAGCGTCCCCATGGTGAGGAGGAATACGCCCCCGGGCGTGAGCTTCTGCACGCGGTTGTTGAGCTGTTCGCATACGTAGATGTAGCCGTCGGCGTCGACCGCGATGCCGCTCGGCCCGTTGAAGCTCCCGAACGAGGTCTGGTATACGCCGCTCTCCGAGTACAGCCTGACCACGCCGAGTTCGAACGCGGGCCCCGCGATCTGGCCCGACGGCAGCTGCGCCATCTGCGACACGCGGTTGGTGTTGTCGATGTGGAACGAGAACATCGGCGGAAGATCGAGCGCGGCGGCGGGGGCGACGAACGCGGCGAGCGCGAGACACATGACAAGGACCTTGCGCATGACGACCTCCAGGCTCGATGTTGTGCGCGGATGATGGCCGGTCCAATGGGCTCGGCGGAGCTCCTTTGATAATCCTCTTGCCGGAGCCCCCGGTCCATCCCTTAGTCTGCGCTTCGCCGCCGTGAGTGCCCCCCGCCGTTTCGCCCCGAGAACCCAGCATTCGTGACCGACCTCTCGCTCCACCTGGCTCCCAACGCCCCGTGGCTCCTGCTCGCGCTCGCGAGCTTGGTGCTGGTGGCGCTCGCCCTGTGGGCGTATCGCTTTTCGATCCCGCCGCTGCCCGCCCTGGCCCGCCGGGCGCTGCCCGCCCTGCGGGGTGCAGCGCTCCTGGCCCTGGTCTGGCTGCTCGCCCAGCCGGTGTTCGAGCGAGCGCGCGCGGGAGGCCCGGCGCGGCTGGTGGTGCTGCTGGACCGCTCCCGCAGCATGGACCTTCCCG
>DATEMP010000117.1:0-15997 GCA_035275545.1 Candidatus Eiseniibacteriota bacterium
CATCCTGGCTCGCTGCAGTACGCCGAGGCTCGCTCCCGCCAGTCCCTGGCTCCGCTCGCCTCGGATGTGCCGGGAGGAGCGCCCCACCGGCCTGGAGCTTCCTGCTCATATCGCCTCGTACTTCTTGAGCACGTCGTCCCAGGTGCCGTTGTGGCGCAGCAGCAGCTCGACCGCCTCGCGCACCGCTCCCCGCCCGGCGTCGTGCACGGTGGTGGTCTTGGCGATCGCGCGCACCTGCGGCACCGCGTCCGCGACCGCGATCGGCCAGGCCACCTTCTTCAGGAGCGGCACGTCGGGCAGGTCGTCGCCGATCATGGCGCACGCGGCCCACAGCACCTCCTCGCGCGCCAGCACCTCCTCGGCGGCCGCCACCTTGTCCTTGATTCCGAGGTAGTGCTCGAGACGCAGATCGAGCATGCGCCCCTTGACCGCCTCGGAGCTGCGGCCCGAGATCACCACCGGCAGCATCCCCGAGTCGCGCGCCCACTCGAGCGCCAGCCCGTCGCGCACGAAGAAGTTTCGCTGGTCGCCACGCGTATCCCACCCGATCGCGCCGTCGGTCAGCGTGCCGTCCACGTCCAGGAACACGATGCGGACCTTGCCGACCACCGGGTTATGCATGGGCCCGCTCCGTGACCGCATCGCGCACGCGGCGCGCATCGTCGAGGAACGCCTCGGCCTCGGCGAGCGGAAGCTGGGTTCCGGCGTCCGACAGCGCGCGCGCCGGATCGGGATGGGACTCGAAGAACAGGGCGTCGACGCCGCAGGCGACCGCCGCGCGCATGAGCGGGAACGCGAACCGCCGGTCGCCGCCGGTCTCCGGGCCGCCGGGCCGCTGCAGGCTGTGGGTGGCGTCGTACACCACCGGCCATCCCAGCGCGCGCATCGCCACCAGGCCGCGCATGTCGACCACCAGGTCGTGGTAGCCGAACGTGGTGCCGCGCTCGGTGAGCAGGATGCGCTCGCCGCCCGCGCCGGTGAGCTTCTCGACCACGTGGGCCATGTCCTCAGGAGCCAGGAACTGCCCCTTCTTCACGTTGACCGGCTTGCCGGTCCGGGCCGCCGCCTCGAGCAGTGCCGTCTGTCGGCACAGGAACGCGGGGATCTGGAGCGCGTCCGCCACCTCGGCGGCGCCCGCCACCTCGCTCACCTCGTGCACGTCGGTGAGCACCGGGACGGCGAGCTCCCGTCGCACGCGCGCCAGCACCGCCAGCGCCTCGTCGGCCGGCAGACCCGCGAACGCGCGCCCGCTCGACCGGTTGGCCTTGCGGTAGGACGCCTTGAACACGAACGGCAGGTCGCGCGCTGCGCACGCGGCCTTGAGGTGCGAGGCAACCTTGAGGCACAGATCGGCGCTCTCGACCACGCACGGCCCGGCGATGACGAGGAGCCTCGGGCCCCCCACTTCGGCCGCGCCGATCGCGAAGCGTTTCATGCGGGACGCGGCACGCGCAGCGCCTGCTCCTCGCCGGGCGCCGCGTGCTCCTCGGCGCGGGTCAGGTCATCGTGCCCCAGGCGCACCCGCCGGCGCTCGAGCGCCGCGCGCACGAAATCCCGGAAGAGCGGGTGCGGCTCGTGCGGCCGGGACTTGAGCTCGGGATGGAACTGGACCGCCAGGAACCAGGGATGGTCCGGCAGCTCGATGATCTCGACCAGCTCGCGCCCCACGCACTTGCCGGAGAGCACCAGGCCGCGCGACTGGAGCTGGGCCGCGTACTTGTTGTTGAACTCGTAGCGGTGGCGGTGGCGCTCCTCGATCTCGGACCGGCCGTACGCGCGCGCGGCGAGGCTTCCCTCCTTGAGCGCGCAGCGGTAGGCGCCGAGCCGCATCGTGCCGCCCTTCTCGGTCACGTCCGACTGCTCGTTCATGAGGTCGATGACCTTCTGCGGGGTCGCGGGATCGAACTCGCTCGAGTTCGCCTGCGCCCAGCCCGCGACGTTGCGCGCGAACTCGATGGTCGCCACCTGCATGCCCAGGCACAATCCGAGATAGGGCGTGCCGCGCTCGCGGGCGAAGCGCGCCGCCTGGATCTTGCCCTCGATGCCGCGCTCGCCGAAGCCGCCCGGCACCACGATCCCGTCCACGTCGCCGAGGAACGCGGCGGCGCCCTTCTGCTCGATGTCCTCGCCCTCGATCCAGCGCAGCTCGACGCGCGCGTCGTTGGCGGCCCCCGCGTGGACGAACGCCTCGATGATGCTCTTGTAGGCGTCGCGCACGTGCGTGTACTTGCCGACGATGCCGATCACCGCGTGCTTGGTGGGCTGCATGACCCGGCCCACGAACGCGTCCCAGGCCTTGAGGTCGGGGTCGCCCGCGGTGAGCGCCAGCTCGCGTACCACCAGCGAGTCGAGGCCGCCCTGGTGGAAGATCTGCGGCACCTCGTAGATGGAGCCCACGTCGTGGGCGTCGATGACCGCCTCGGTCGGCAGGTTGCAGAACAGCGCGATCTTCTCGCGCAGCTCGCTGGTGAGCGGGTGCTCGCAGCGGCACAGCAGGATGTCCGGCTGGATACCGATCTCGCGCAGCTCCTTGACGCTGTGCTGCGTGGGCTTGGTCTTCATCTCGCCCGCCGCCTTGATGAACGGCACCAGCGTCACGTGCACGAACAGCGTGTCGCGGCGGTGCTCGAGCTTGAGCTGGCGCACCGCCTCGAGGAACGGCAGCGACTCGATGTCGCCCACCGTGCCGCCGATCTCGACGATGTGCACGTCCGCCTGGGTGGTGAGGCCCAGCGAGTAGATGCGCTTCTTGATCTCGTCGGTGACGTGCGGGATGACCTGGACCGTGCGGCCGAGATAGTCGCCGCGGCGCTCCTTGGAGATGATCGCGTCGTAGACCTGGCCGGCGGTGACGTTGTGGCTGCGGGTGACGGCGGTGCCGGTGAAGCGCTCGTAGTGCCCGAGGTCGAGGTCGGTCTCCGCGCCGTCGTCGGTGACGTACACCTCGCCGTGCTGGAACGGGCTCATGGTGCCCGGATCGATGTTGAGATAAGGATCCAGCTTCTGGAGGGTCACCCGCAGTCCGCGCGCCTTGAGGAGCACCCCCAGCGACGCGGCGGCGATTCCCTTGCCGAGCGACGACACGACGCCGCCGGTGACGACCACCATCTTGGCCATGGCTACCCCCCTGAAAACACGACGCGCCGCCCCGGGCACCTGACCGGCCCGTATCGGCAGCGCGAGTTCACACCGTGCACGGTCAGCACGGAAGGTCAGACTAGCACAGCCTGTGGAACGATGGCGACGGCGGTCGGGGCCGCGGAATCCGCTACGCGCGCGGGCCCCGGCGCTCGAGCGCCGCGAGCTGCTCCGGCGTGTCGACGCCCGCGAACGGGCGGCTGCCCGCGACCACGCGGATCCGCACGCCGCGCTCGAGCGCGCGGAGCTGCTCGAGCCGCTCGGCCTGCTCCATCCGCCCGGGCGGCCAGGCGGCGAATTCGAGCAGGAAGTCGCGCGTGAACGCGTACACGCCGACGTGACGGAGCATCGTCCCCGGCGCATCGGGCTCGGGCATCGTGCGCGTGAAGTAGGTGGCGAACCCCTCGGCGTCCACCCCCACCTTCACGACGTCCGGCACGCACATCGAGCCCTCGTCGTGCTCCTCGTGCGCGAGCGTGCCCATGCGCACCCCGGGCTCGGCGCGCATCGTCGCGATCAGCCGGCCGACCGCGTCGGCGTCCAGCTCCGGCTCGTCGCCCTGGATGTTGAGCACGATGCCCGCTTCGGGGTGCCGGCGCGCCACCTCCGCGACCCGATCGGTCCCGCTCGCGCACTCGGGCGACGTCATCTCGACCGTCGCGCCCCAGGCGCGCGCCGGGCTCGCGATGCGCTCATCGTCGGTGGCGATCGCCAGGTGATCGAGGCCGGGCGCCGCGCGTGCCCGCTCCCACACATGCTGGAGCATGGGCCTGCCCCACAGCGTGGCGAGCGGCTTGCCGGGAAAACGCGATGCGCCGTAGCGGGCGGGGATGACGCCGAGAACGTTCATCGATGAGGGATTACTCTCCCCGGGGAGAGTTCATGTCAACGCCGTGCCCGATCTGACCACGGCGTTGCCACCGAACATGCCGCGCGGCAATGTGAACCCGAGCACCGCCCGGTGGAACGATGACCGCGGGCCGGTCACCGGCGCGGTCGGTCCACGCTGGCCAGCAGGCGCCGAAGGTCGAGCGGCTGGACCGGCTTGGTCAGGTGATGGTCGAAACCCGCCTCCAGCGCGCGGCGGCGGTCTTCGTCCTGACCGTAGCCGGTCAGCGCGATCAGGGTGGCATCGCGCGTGGTGGGAAGCGTGCGCAGCCGTCGTGCCACCTCGTAGCCGCTCATCGTCGGAAGCCCGATGTCGATGATCGCCACATCGGGCCGAAAGGTCTTTACCGCCGTGAGCGCCTTCGCGCCATCCGGCGCCACCCGCACCTCGTGGCCGAATCTAGCCAGCACCATCTGGAGGCTGTTCGCTCCATCTGCATGGTCGTCCACGACCAGGATCCGCAGCGGCGTCACGGCCCGTTGGACACCCTCGTCGGGTGGATGGGGAGCCGGAGCGTCGGACTCAACCCTGGGCAGTCGAACCACGAACTCGGCGCCCTGATCGAGACCGGCGCTATGGGCGTCGACCGATCCACCGTGCAGCTCCACGATGTGGCGCACCAGAGTGAGACCGATCCCGAGTCCGCCCTTCTTCCGCTCGAGCGACCGATCGGCCTGCGCGAACAGGTCGAACACGCGCGGCAGCATGTCCGGCGCGATTCCGGCGCCATCGTCGCGAACCCGGACCACCGCCTCTGGGGAACCGTCGGCGCGAGTCCCCATCGCGAGGATCGCGGCGATGTGGCCCTCTTCCTTGCTGAACTTGATCGCGTTGCTGAGCAGGTTGCCGAACACCTGCTCCAGCCGTGTCGGATCGCCGTCGACGTATACCGGGTACTCGGGTACGACGCATGCGATCTCGACGTTGCTGCCGGGGCGCGACAGGCGGGCCATCTCGACAGCTCTCGGCAGCAGGGTACTCAGATCCACCGGCTGCTTCTGGAGCCGGACCATGCCGCGTGACACGCGCGACGCGTCGAGAAGGTCCTCGATCATCCGCTTCATGTTGACGACCTGTCGCTCGATCGTCGCCCGCGCTCTTTCTCCGGTCTCCGCGGAACTCGGATCCTTCAGAAGATAGGCGGCATTGGCGATGGGAGCGAGCGGGTTGCGCAGCTCGTGGGCCAGCATGGCCAGGAATTCGTTCTTGCTGCGGTCGGCCGCCGCCAACTCGTCGATCCGTGCCTGAAGGTCGGATTCGAGCTGCACGCGCTCGGCGACGTCCTCGATGGCGATCAGCAGCAATGGCCCCGGCATGACCTTCCGATGGATCACCTGGACGTCGAAGAGCAGGGTGCGGTGCCCGTGCCGCTGGAAGTCGTGCTCGATCCGAATGCCCTTCGCCGAGACCCCGTTGGCCACCACCTGCTGCAGCGCACGCTGGAGTTCGGGAATGTGCCACTCACCTGCTGCAATCTCGAAGAACGATCGACCCTCGACGTCGGAACAGCTGACGGAGAACTCGGCACAGAACGCGGCGCTCGCGGTGTGAACGAGAAACTGTCCGTCCAGCACGACCAGGGGTTCACGCACCATGGAGACGATCGTCTCCGAATACTCCCGGGCCTCCTGAACCTCCAGCCCCCGGCGCTTTTGCGCGTCGACGTCCACCAGCATCACGACCGCTCCGTCGATCCGTTTGTCCATGGTCTTGTACGGGCGGATGCGCAGCAGATGCCAGCGCCCCTCATGGTCCTGAACCTCCACCTCTTTCGCTGCGACGGTGTCCATCACTTCGGTGAGCATCCGGTCGAGATTGGGCAGCTTGATCGCCAGCGGGACGTCGCCCAGCGGGCGACCCACGTCCGAGGCTCCCAGGTTGAGCAGGCGCTCCGCCGAGGTATTGAGCCGCCGGACCTTGAGATCCGCCCCGACGATCACGATCGCCACCTGAACGTTGACCAGGAGATTGTTCAGGTCGTTGTTGACCCTGCTGAGCTCGGCAATGCGGTCGTGCAGCTCGTCGTTCACCGTCCTCAGCTCTTCGTTGCTCGATTGGATCTCCTCCTTGGAGGTCTCCAGCTCCTCGTTGATGCTCTGCAGCTCCTCGTTGGTCGACTGGATCTCTTCGTTGGCCGATTGCAGCTCCTCGTACGCGGCCTCGTGCTGCTCGACCACCGACTGGAGGTACTCGCGCGTGGCGGTCAGCTCCTGGCTGAGGCTGGTGATCTGCCGCTCGGCTTCCTGAGGCTCCCGCTCCGGCTGGAGATCGCGGACGGTTTCTGTGGGCATTGCCACCGGGGGGCTGTCGGGCTCGAAAACGACCACATAGGCCCCCCCCCCTTCGAGCTACCGCTCTTGAGCGGAATGACCTCGAGGGTGGTGGCCTGGATCCCGGTCGGTGTCTTGACGGTCACGCCCACTTCTCGGACCGGACGATTCTCCTTGTTCGCGCGGTGCAGCGCCGCGCGCAAGGAAATGAGCAGGCCTTCGCGCGTCATCTTGAGCAGGTTGAGATTGGCGCGGCCGGACGGGGGAGCGAGATAGGGGCTCGTGTCGCCACGGAATTGGAGGATCTCCATCTCGCTGTCGACCAGCACGCCGACCGGAACGTAGCGGGCGATGACGGCCCGGTCGGCTTCCTTCTGGAGGTCGTCCCCGGTCGCCGCTACGCGCTTCGGCAGCCCGGTCGTCTCGAACGCGTCAGGAGCACGCCAGTCGGTTCCTGAAGCAGGGTGCAGTCGTGACGGACCCGGTTTCCGGACGTAGACCTTTCGCCCCGGGTCCATGGCCTCGAAGAGATCGGAGAACCCCCCGATGCTCTCCGAGCCGCCCAGCCAGAGAATTCCATCCGGCTTCAGGGAGTAGTGCAGGGCAGGGACGATCCGCTTCTGGATCACCGGCTCGAGATAGATGAGCAGGTTCCTGCAGCTCACCAGATCCATACGCGAGAAGGGTGGGTCGGTCAGCACGTTCTGACTGGCGAACACACACATGTCCCGGATCGGCTTGATGATGCGGTAGCCACCCTCGGTCTCGACGAAGAACCGACGCAGGCGATCGGGCGAAACGTCCTGCGCGATCTCGCGCGGATAGAGCCCGGCGCGCGCCTTTTCGATCCCCTGGTTGTTGAGGTCGGTGGCGTAGATCTGAACCGGCATGGAAGCGCCCCGCGAATCCATGTATTCCGTGAGCAGGATCGCAATCGAATAGGCCTCTTCACCGGTCGAGCACCCGAGCACCCAGATCCGAATCGGGGCCTGATGCGAGCGTTTCCTGGCCAGGCGCGGGATGACCTCGCGCTGGACGTATTCAAAGGTATCGGGGTCGCGAAAGAAGCTCGTCACGCTGATGAGAATGTCGCTGTGGAGCACGCTCGCCTCGGCGGGATTCTCCTGAAGGAACCTGGCGTAGTCGCTCAATTGCTCCAGGTGATGGAGCGCCATGCGGCGCGCGATGCGCCGGTAGAGCGTCGTGCCCCGGTAGTGCGTGAAATCCACATTCGTGACCGACTGCAGCACGCGGAGGATGCGATCGAGGCTGGCCTTCCGTTTCGGCTCCTCCGGCTCCTGCCATGCCGCGGCGCCGGGATGTGCATGTCGTGCGATCCGCACCAGCTCCTGCGCGATCCCGGCCGGGGGCAGCACGTGATCCACGATGCCGGCGGCGATCGCGCTGCGCGGCATGCTGTCGTGGGTCGCCGAAGCATCCTGGGCGAAGGTGATGCCGCCCTCGGCGTTGATGGCCGCCATCCCCTGGGTGCCATCCGATGCGGTTCCGGAGAGGATCACTCCGACCGCGCGAGATCCATAGTCCTGCGCCAGGGAAAGCAGAAAGCGGTCGATCGGTCGATGCTGGCCGCGCGTCTCGGTGCGCGGAGAGATCGCCAGCCCCTCGCCCGAGACCACCATGTCCGCGTTGGGCGGGATCACGAACACCCGGTCCGCTTCCAGCTTCATGCCGTCTCGGGCTTCGACCACCGGCATGCGGGTCGCTCGGCCGAGGATCTCGGTGAGCATGCTCGGGTGTGTCGGATCCAGGTGCTGGATCACGACGAACGCCATGCCGGTCCTGGCCGGCAGCGAGCGCAGCACTTCGGTCAGCGGGTCCAGCCCGCCGGCGGACGCCCCGATGCCGACGACCATCAACGGGGAGGCTTCGGCGGACGAGCGTTCATCCTCGACGCGGGTCGAAACGGTGCGGGGTCGCTGCGGTGAGTTCGGAGCCAATGTGCCCTTCGCGAGCTGAGGCCGGGTTCGTCGCAGGGGAGTTCGAAGGCTGTGTGCCCCCCTCACCGAGCGTATGCGAGGGGGGGTGGGGCGTGAAACATCGATTATTCCGCTGTGTCGCAGCCCCTTCGGCCACCCGACGATCGCCCGCCCCCGCCGGGGCGGACCCGCCCTAGACCGTCACGCCCAGCTCGGCGATCGAGTCCGCCACGTCCTTGCCCGACTTCTGGAGCGCCGCCAGCTCGTCGCCAGAGAGCTGGAGCTGGATGAGCTTCTCGACGCCCTTCCCCCCCAGCACGATCGGCACGCCGATGAAGATGTCCTTCATGCCGTACTCGCCCTCGAGCAGCACCGAGCACGGCACCAGGCGCTTCTGGTCGGTGAGGATCGCCTCCACCATCTCGACCGCCGACATCGCCGGCGCGTAGTAGGCCGAGCCGGTCTTCAAGAGCTTGACGATCTCGGCGCCGCCGTTGCGCGTGCGGTCGGAGATCGCCGCCACGCGGTCGGCCGGCATCAGCTCGGTGATCGGGATGCCGCCCACGGTGGTGAAGCGCGGCAGCGGCACCATCGAGTCGCCGTGCCCGCCCAGCACCATCGCGTCCACGTCGGCGCCCGAGACGCCCAGCTCCATGGCGATGAAGGCGCGCATGCGCGCCGAGTCCAGGATGCCGGCCATGCCCATCACGCGGTGCTTGGGAAAGCCACACGTCTTCCAGAACAGCCACGCCATGACGTCGAGCGGGTTGGTCACCACCACCACGTAGGCGTTCGGCGCGTGCTGCTTCACCGCCTCCGCGGCGGGGCGCACGATGTCGGCGTTCGCCTTGAGCAGGTCGGTGCGGGACATGCCGGGCTTGCGCGCGAAGCCGGCGGTCATGACCACCACGTCCGAGCCCTTCACGCCCGCGAGGTCGTTGCTGCCCTCGATCCGCCCGCCCTTGTGCCAGAGCGGTGCAGCCTGCTGCATGTCGAGCGACTTGCCCTGCGGCATCCCCTCGACGATGTCGATGAGCGTCACGTCGGCGAGCGCGCGCTCGGCCAGGAACAGCGCCGCGCTCGCGCCCACGTTGCCCGCGCCGATGACTGCGACCTTGTGCTTCACCACGGCCTCCATTCCGGTAGACGCCGATAGACGAAGCGCCACGTCTCCTGGGCCTTCAGACCCGAGGCGGCGTGGCGCTCGATCGAAACGAAGAGCTACTTGGACGCTGTGACTGCCGCCGGAGTCACGTGCACGCGCTTGCGATCACGGCCCCAGCGCGTGAACTTCACGTGGCCGGCGATCAGCGCGAACAACGTGTCGTCCTTCCCCTTGCCGACGTTCTGGCCGGGGTGGAACCGCGTGCCGCGCTGCCGCACGATGATGCTGCCCGCCAGGACGCGCTCGCCGCCGAAGCGCTTGACGCCGAGGCGCTGCGCGTTGGACTCGCGGTTGTTCCGCGACGAGGACTGACCCTTTTTATGCGCCATCGCGCTTCTCCTTCGGCCCCTTGGCCGAGATCGACGACACGCGGATGCGCGTGAGCTCGTCGCGATATCCGCGACGCTTGCGGTAG
Source organism: Candidatus Eiseniibacteriota bacterium (assembly GCA_035275545.1). Classification (GTDB taxonomy): domain Bacteria; phylum Eisenbacteria; class RBG-16-71-46; order RBG-16-71-46; family RBG-16-71-46; genus WS-11. Next base: position 9,815 of record DATEMP010000117.1, read on the forward strand.
TCGTGCCGGCGCTTGAACTTGAAGATCTTGACCTTGGGTCCGCGCAGGTGCTCGATGACCTCGGCGGTGAGGCTCGCTCCCTTGAGGAACGGCTGGCCGACCGTGATCTTCTCGCCGTCCGCGAACAGCAGGACCTTGTCGAACGTGAGCGTGTCGCCGGGCTTGCCGTCGAGACGCGCCACGCTCAGCACCTCGTCGGGCGCCACGCGGGTCTGGATACCGTTGATGTTGACGATCGCGTACATCGAAGCTTTCTCCTTGAACCGCAGATGGTTGCGGCTGGGACTTCAAGCGGTCACATCATCGGGTGGAAGACCGCGGCCGAGCCCGAGCGGGCGCGGGAACATGGGTTTCTACCATGCGCTTGGACGGGGCGTCAAGCGCGCGCGGGGTTCGGTCCGCTCCGGCTCGCGCCGCCGTCCGGCGTTCCGGTTCGCCGCCCCGCCGGTGCTCGGCTAGGCTCCCGCATCCATGGCCGAGCCGCTCCGTGCCCCCGAGAACCGCTGGCTCCGGTTGCTCCCGCTCCTCTATGGAGCGCTGGTGTTCCTGCCGATGCTGCGCAACCAGTTCTGGCTCGACGACTACGGCTGGGTCGAGCGGGCCATGGATGGCGTCCGGCACCCCTCCCACCTGTTCCATCTCTCCAAGTCGGATTTCCGGCCGCTCGCCAACCTCAGCTTCGCGCTGAACTACCTGGTCTCGGGGCTGAATCCCGCCGGGTACTACCTGTTCAACCTCGCGCTCCACCTCGCGAACACGGCGCTGGTCATGCGGCTGGCCGGGCGGCTGTCGCGCGGCGATCGCATGGTGACGCTGGTCACCGGCTTCCTGTTCGCCGGCGCGTTCGGGAACTACGGCCAGTCGGTGGTGTGGATCGCCGGCCGCACCGGGCTGATCGCCGACCTGCTGATCCTGTGCGCGATGCTCGCGCACTGGACCTGGCTCGAGCGCGGCGCCGGCCGCGACCGTGCGCGGGCGCTCGGGTTCTTCCTGCTCGCGCTGCTCGCCAAGGAGTCGGCGGTCATCCTGCTCCCGCTGCTGGTGCTCCTCGACTGGGCGCACGGCCGCTCTCCGCGCGCGCTCTTCTCCGCGCGCGGCGCGCGCGACTACGCGCCGTTCGCGATCGTCCTGGCCGCCTACCTGGGGCTCCAGTTCGGCTGGGTGCGAAGGGACTCGGTGATCCTCGAGGACGAGTACCGCTGGGGATGGCACGCGGTGACCCACTTCGGCGAGTACCTGGCGCGCATGCTGCTGCCGATCAATCCCACCACGATGATGGTGCGCGTTCCGGGCGGCTTCGACCGGCTGCTGATGGTCACCGAGCAGGCACTCATGGTCCTGATGCCGCTCGCCGGCCTGGCGCTGCTCGCCTCCCCTGCGCCGCGCTGGGTGAAGTTCGCGGTGCTCCTCGCCGGGATCAGCCTGCTCCCCTACCTGGCGTTCACCTTCCGCACCAGCACCCGCTACCTCTATGGGCCGAGCATCGGGCTGTCGCTGGTGGTCGCGTGGCTGCTCGCGCGCGCCCGGGCGCAGGAGCGCGTCCGGGCCGCGCGGCCGATCATCACGCTCGCCCTCGGCAGCCTGCTGGTGCTCCAGGCGATCGTCATGGAGGTGGTGATCCATCAGCACTACCGTATGCAGCAGGCGCAGGACCCGGCCCTCTACCAGGAGCTGGTGCGCCTGAGGAGAACCCCATCGTGAGCAACGCCACCGCGTGAAGACGATCGGCGTGCTGGGCGGCATCGGCCCGCAGGCGACCATGGACTTCGAAGCCCGCGTCCACCGGGTCGCCCAGGCGAGGATCCCGCCGTTCGCGAACACCGGCTATCCGCCGATGGTGGTGTTCTACCACCGCCGCCCGCCGGTCCTGCTCGGCGCGGACCTGCGCCCGCGCATGCCGCTGGTCCCCGATCCCGGGCTGCTCGAGGCGGCGCGGCGGCTGGGCGCGCTCTGCGACTTCGTGGTGATCTCCTCCAACTTTCCGCACGTCATCCAGCCCCAGATCGAGGAGGCGGCCGGGCGCCCGGTGGTGAGCATGATCGACGCCACCCTGGACGCGGTGCGTGCGCGCGGCTGGAAGCGGATCGGCGTGATCGGCATGGGGCTGCCGGCGGTCTACCTCGACCGCTTCGCACCGCTCGGGCTGGTGCACGAGACCCTCGACGAAGCAGCGCGCGCCGAGCTCGATCGCGCGATCCTGAAGCTCATGGAAGGCCGCGACGACGACGCCTCGCGGCGCGTGGCGCACGACGCGGTCACCTCGCTGCGCGCGCGCAACGTGGACGGCACGATCCTCGGCTGCACCGAGATCCCGCTCATGCTCGGCGCGGCCGCCGACGCCCCGGATCTCATCAACCCCGCGCAGCTGCTCGCCGAGGCGGCGGTGGCGCGCGCGATCGCATGATCTCGAACCTTCGCTCCCTCGTACCACCTCGTGGAGTGCTCATGAAACTCATCGCCATCGCCATCGTGTTCGCGGCCGGCGCGTTCGTCGGCTGCACCGCCGCCGGTCCCCCGGTGGGCGCCCAGGCCCCGACCTCCGCGCCCCGCTCGCCGGCGGGCAGCCCGTTCTCGGACCGCGCCATGGGCGCGAGCTCGCTCGGGTCGCCGCTGATCCTCGACCGCACCGACCTGCGCATCGGCACCACGGTGCAGTTCAACCGCATCCCCGACGCGAGCGAGCTCCACGATGCCACCCTGGTCACCGGGCTCGCGCACATCGTGCTCGCGCTGCCCTTCTGGCCCGCGGACTTCGAGCCCCTGCGCGTGCTCGACAACACCCCGCCCGAGGCGGACGTGATCGTGGTCCTGCCCGGCTATCCGCCCAATCGCGCCGCCGCCGAAGCCTGGAACTACATCAACGCGCGGCTGCGCATCGTGGTGGTGGTCGCGGACGAGCCGCCCTCGTCGGTGGTGATCGGCGACCTCAACACCATGCGCGGTCTGGAGCGCGTCATTGCCCAGATGGACATGCCCTCCCGGTACGGGTTCGAGCGGCTGCAGCGGCCGCTCAGCTTCCGCAAGGTGGTGGAGTAGCGGCGGCGAAACGCCACGCGGGTCAGGAGTTCCAAACCTCCTGTGCCCGACGGGCTTCCCGCTCCATGGCCCGCCCGCTATACTGCGTCAGCCGCTTGGTATCGGACCGTCCAGGTGACGCTCCCCACAGTGGAGGTCCATTGACCGAGTTCCCGGAGCGCATCCGCGGGGCCTTGAGCCGTGCCGCAGTCCGCAGCCAGCAGCGCGCCGCCGGGCCCGCGCGTACCACCCGGGAAAACCTCGAGGGCTGGGCCCGCGAAAACCTCAAGGGCCGCCAGCTCGTGGTGGTGTCGAACCGCGAGCCGTATTCCAACGTGAAGGCCAGCGCCGGGATGCGCTGGGTGCGCAACGCCGGCGGGCTCACGGTCGCCCTCGATGCGGTGATGCAGGCGACCGGCGGCACCTGGGTCGCGAGCGGCACCGGGCTCTACGCGAACGGCGGGGGCGGCCAGCCGGAGCGGATCCCCTGCCCGCCCGAGCATCCGCGCTACACGCTGCGGCGCCTGGAGCTCACCGAGCAGGACCACGCGCTCTACTATTCCGGCTTCTCGAACAGCGCCCTGTGGCCGCTCTGCCACATCGCCTACGTGCGTCCGCGCTTCGTGCTCGACGAGTGGGAGCGCTACCGAGACGTCAACCGGCGATTCGCGGAGGCGGTGCTGGAAGAGGTCGGCGACCGCCCGGCGCTGGTGTTCGTGCAGGACTACCACCTGTCGCTGGTGCCCAAGTACCTCAAGGAGCGCCGGCCCGACCTCCAGGTCGGCATGTTCTGGCACATCCCGTGGCCAAACCCCGAGGTGTTCCGGATCCTGCCCTGGCGCCAGGAGGTGCTCGACGGGCTGCTCGCGAACGACCTGCTCGGGTTCCACATCCGCGGCCACGCGATCAACTTCCTGGACGCGGTCGCCAACGAGCTCGAGGCGCGGGTCGATCGCGAGCGGCTCGCCGTCGACCGCGGCAACCGCCGCACCTGGGTGCGGCACGTGCCGATCAGCGTGCCGGCCGACGAGTTCGGGGCGATGGCCGAATCGCCCGAGACACGGCGCGCCGAGAAGGCGCTGCGCCGGCAGCTCGGCCTGGACTCCTGCAAGGTGGCGCTGGGGGTCGACCGCCTCGATTACACCAAGGGAATCCCGGAGCGGCTGGAAGCGCTCGAGCGCATGTTCGAGAAGTACCCGGAATGGGTGGGCCGGCTCTGCTACGTCCAGATCGGCGTGCCCTCGCGGATCGAGCTGCGCGAATACCGCACCGTCATGTCGCGCACCCGCGCGGTTGCCCACCGCATCAACCGCCGCTTCCCGCGTGAGGGCGGACCGACCGTGCACCTGGTGACCGCCAACCTTGACGTGCGCCGGCTGGTGCCGTACTACCGCATGGCCGACCTGTGCGCGGTGACCTCGCTCCACGACGGGATGAACCTGGTCGCGAAGGAGTACATCGCCTCCTCACCCGACAACGAGGGAGCGCTGCTCCTGTCGCCCTTCACGGGGGCGGCGCGCGAGCTGGAGCGCGCATGGATCGCTTCGCCGTACGACAAGGAGGGCATGGCCGACACCTGGCACGCGGCGCTGCGGGAACCGCCCGAGCAACAGCGGGAGCGCATGGCGGCGCTGCGCGAGACGGTGCTGCGCCGGAACATCTTCGACTGGGCGATCGAAGTACTGGACACGATCGAGAGTCTCACCCTGCGCACTCCGGCGGCGGAGGCCACCGGCGGGGGCGCAGGCTAACTCGCCACCGCGGCGGCTCGAACGGAATCGGGCGACACGACGATTCCCGGGCGGTCGTCGCGCGGAGGGCACTGCATGATCGCGAACGTCATCCTTCAGTCTCAGACCTGGGACCTGCTGGTCGAGCGTGTGCGGGGCTTGCTCACCGTGGGCGGCCAGGTGGTGGTGGACTGGCTGCTGGCACTGGTGGTGGTGCTGATCGGCTGGGTCCTCGCCCGGCTGCTCGAGATCTTCACGCTCTACCTGCTGCGCGCGCTGCGCTTCAACCAGGGCGTGCGCGGCCTGCTGGGCCCCGCGGAGCCCGCGCACGAGCCGGCGGCGTTCGCGTCCTGGGCGGTGCGCTGGACGGTCGTCGTGCTCACCGCGCTGCTCGCCCTCGACGTGCTGGGGCTGAACGTCACCACCGGTGTGAGCGACCGGCTGGTCGACACGCTGCCGCGGGTGGTGACGGCGACCATCATGCTGGCCGCGGGCCTGGTGCTCGCCTGGGTGCTGGGGGGCGTGGCGCACCGGCTGTTCGAGGGCGCGGGCCTGCGCGGCGCCCGGGTGCGCGGCCAGGTGGTGACCGCGGTGCTCTCGGGCTTCGCGGTGCTGCTCGCGCTCGAGCAGCTCGGCTTCGCGGCCCAGTTCGTCATGGCGCTCGGGGTCACCGCGGTCGGCGCCTGTGGGCTCGCCGTGGGCCTGGCGTTCGGACTGGGCTGCCGTGACCTCGCACGCGACTTCGTGGTCGAATACCTGAGGTCGCTCGACGAGGACAACCGCCAGCGGCCCGCGTGACGATGATCGAGACCGGCGCTTTCGAGCTGCGCAGCGTCGTCCACCTGGTGCGCCCCGCCGGCCCGCGGGCGCGCAACCTGGAGTCGCTGCGCCTGTGGATCGCCGAGTCGACCGCGGCGACCCTCTTCTACCACGCGGTCCAGTGCCCGCTGCGCCGTCCGGACAGCGCCGAGCTGCCCCCGGACGATCTCAGCGCCTGGGTGCACGGCGTGGTCCAGGACCGTGAGACCGCCGAGCGCATCTCGTTCGCGGTGCAGAGCCGCGCCAGCTCCGCGCACGACCTGCGCGAGGGCCTGCTCGAGGTGCTCGACTCGGTCTCGGAGCGGGACCGTGGCGCGCGCGGCGCCCCGGAGGAATCCGAGTTCGTGTTCCTGACCGCCGAGTCGGTGCCGGTGCCGACCGGTGTGGCGGCGCACGACGGCGAGGAGCTGATCCAGGGCCTCAACGACGCGGACCCGGGCGTCTGGTTCTTCCACATGATCGAGGAGCCCTGGTACACGCCCGGGCTGCCGCCGATCGTGCGCTGGGCCCGCGAGCGCGGCGAGAACCATCTCGCGACCATTCTCGAGGAGGAGTCGCGCGCGGGACGCGGGCTCGCCGACATGCGGCGCCGCGTGCTCAAGCGCTGGCGGCGGGGCCG
>DATEMP010000118.1:0-4673 GCA_035275545.1 Candidatus Eiseniibacteriota bacterium
TCGACCGCCACGCCCTCACGCTCGACGCCGCGCGCCCGCAAGCGCTCGCGTGCACGATGAGATTCCGACACCGCGACACCGCGATCCCGGGCCCCGTGCACCACGGCCCGGACGACCCACGCCCGGGGGAGTCAGCCCCGACGCCAAGGAGAATCGATTGAGCACCGAGCGCACGCTGTTCATCGTCAAGCCCGACGCGGTGAGACGGAACCTCACCGGCAGGATCCTGGCGCACGTCGAGGAGCAGGGGTTCCGGCTCGCCGAGGCGCGGCTCACGCGCCTCACCCGCGAGCAGTGCCACGAGTTCTACGCCGAGCACGTGGGCAAGGGGTTCTTCAACGAGCTGGTCGACTTCATGACCTCGGGGCCCGTGATGCTCACCTGCCTGGAGCGCGAGGACGCGGTGGCGACCCTGCGCCAGGTGATCGGCAACACCGATCCCGCCCAGGCGGCCGAGGGCACCATTCGCAAGCTCTACGCGGAGAGCAAGGGCCGCAACTCGGTGCACGCCTCGGACAGCCCGGCGAGCGCCGACCGCGAGGTGAAGCTCTTCTTCGGCGTCGCTGCCCTGACCCGATAGCCGTCCGGCCAGCATCGCAAGATGCTGCCACGGGGGCGTTTGTACCCCGAACGTCGGGCTCCGAGCCGCTCTGGACGGCCCGTCCAGCGCTGTGCTAGGGTGCCGTCGTCCCGGCTGACAACCTGCGCGGGCGGAATATGTCGGGATTTATCATCAACTTAGCCACACTGGCCGCCGGTGCGAGCCACCTCGACGCCTGCGCGACAGCCGAGGAGCTCGAGCTGACTCCGGACAGCTGGCCGGAGGGCGCCAGGGCAAGCCTCGAGCTGGACCGGGCCGGGGAGCTCGTGTCGATTCGAGGCCAGCTCTGGTCCACGGCCCGGCTCGAGTGCGTACGCTGCCTCAAGGCGTTCGACCTCCCGGTCACCGTGGACGTCACCATGGTGGCGGATCGCGCGGGCGGTCGCAGTCGGCTCGAAGCGGACCTCGAGTCCGACCACTACATGATGTTCCACGATGGACGGCAGCTCGACCTGCGCGGGGAGACGCGCGAGACGCTGCTGCTGGAGCTGCCGATCACGCCCCATTGCCGGGAGGATTGCCGGGGGCTGTGCCCCCGGTGCGGCGCGGATCTCAACGACGGACCCTGTGGTTGCGCTGTCTGACGGGCCCCCGGGCCGCTGACCGGCGCCCGCGATAACGAGGAGGCATTCGGATGGCGGTACCCAAGCGCCGACATTCCAGCACCCGCGGCAAGAAGCGCCGCACCCACTGGAAACTCAGGGCTCCCGGTCTCAACGCCTGCAGCCACTGCAGCAGCCCCAAGCAGCCGCACCGTATCTGTCCCAACTGCGGCTACTACGACGGCGAAGAGATCATCCTCCCGAAGGCCACCTGAGCGCCCCGGGAACCCTAGGCATGGCCGGGATCCCGCGGATCGGCATCGATGCAATGGGAGGCGACCTCGGACCGACGGCGGTGGCGGCCGGTACGGTCACCGCGTTCCGCGAGATGCCCGGCCGCTTCACCGTGACCCTGGTCGGCGACCAGGAGGCGATCCGACCTGCGCTCCAGCGCGCGGGCGGCGCGGGGCTCCCGATCGAGATCGTGCACGCCGCGGGGCAGGTGGAGATGGGCGAGAAGGCGACCACCGCCGCGCGCCGCCGCAACACCACCTCGATGGGCGTGGCGATCCAGCTCCACAAGGAAGGCAAGCTCGACGCCGTCTTCAGCGCCGGGAACACCGGTGCGGTGGTCGCCACCGCGCTCATGGGCCTGGGCCGGCTCGAGTCGGTCTCGCGACCGGCGCTCGCGGTGTTCATGCCCAACACCGCGGGCGGCACGGTGCTGCTCGACGTGGGGGCCAACGCCGAGTGCCGGCCCTCCTACCTGGTCCAGTTCGCCCACATGGGCGCGGTCTATGCGCGCTACCTCCTGGGCCGCGAGAACCCCCGGGTCGGGCTGCTCTCGATCGGCGAGGAGGAGACCAAGGGCAACCCGCTGGTGTTCGAGGCGGGCGACCTGCTGCGGCGGGCGCGCCACCTCAACTTCATCGGCCACGTCGAGGGGCGGGATCTGTTCCGCGGCACCTGCGACGTGATCGTCACCGACGGCTTCACGGGCAACGTGCTGCTCAAGACCGCCGAGGGCGTGGCGGCGATGCTGGTGTCGATCATGAAGGAGGACATCGGCAAGGATCCGCTCGCGCTCGCCGGCATGCTCCTCATGCGCCCGGCGATGATGCGCATGAAGACGCATCTCGACTGGGAGGAGCACGGCGCGGCCCCGCTGCTCGGGATCAACGGCGTGTGCTTCATCGGCCACGGGTCGAGCGGCCCGCGGGCGTTCAAGAGCGCGATCCGCACGGTCACCGCGTTCGTCGAGAAGCGCGTGAACGAGCACATCCGCGAGGAGATCGAGGCGGACCATGACAGCGCGGCCTGACGGCGTGCGGGGGGCGATGATCGCCGGCACCGGCATGTACGTGCCGGACCGCGTGCTCACCAACGCCGACCTCGAGCGCCTGGTGGACACCAGCGACGAGTGGATCGTCGAGCGCACCGGGATCCGCGAGCGTCGCATCGCCGCGCCCGAGCAGGCCTCCTCGGACCTCGCCCTGATCGCCTCGCAGCGCGCGCTCGCCTCCGCGGGACTGGGCCCCGAGGACATCGACCACATCGTGCTCGCCACCACCACACCCGACCGGATCCTGCCCTCGTGCGCGTGCACGCTCCAGGCGGCGCTCGGCGCCCACCGGGCGGTCGCCTACGACATGTTCGCCGCCTGCACCGGGTTCGTGTACGGGCTGGGTCTGGGGCGCAGCCTGATCGGCTCCCAGATGGCGGACACCGTGCTGGTGGTGGGCGTCGAGACGCTGTCGCGGATCGTCGACTACACCGACCGCAACACCTGTGTGCTGTTCGGCGACGGCGCGGGCGCGGTGGTCCTGCGCCCCTGTGCGCCCGAAGACGGCATCCTGGCGATCGACATGCACAGCGACGGCGAGCTGGGCGCCGTGCTCGAGGTGCCGGCGGGCATCTCCCGCAACCCGGCCAGCGCCACCACGGTCGCGGGGCGCGAGCACTTCATCCGCATGCAGGGCAAGAAGCTCTTCCCGTTCGCGGTGCGCTCGATGGACGAGAGCGTGCGCCAGTGCCTGGCCTCCGCCGGCCTGGGGCCCGACGATCTCGAGCTGGTCATCTCGCACCAGGCGAATCTCCGCATCATCGACGCGGTGCGCGAGCGGCTCGGCGTCCCCGCGCACAAGGTGCCGGTGAACATCGACCGATACGGCAACACCTCGTCGGCCTCGATCCCCATCACCCTGGACGAGCTGGCACGCGCCGGGCGCCTGAAGCCCGGCGACCTGGTGGCGTTCTGCGCCTTCGGCGGCGGGGCGACCTGGGGCGCTTCGATTGCGCGCTGGACCATGGCGCGCGCGCCGGTGGTGGAGGCCGCGAGCCGGGACGGACGACTGGCCGCGAGCGGGACGCGGACGTGAAGCTCGCCTTCCTGTTCCCGGGCCAGGGCGCCCAGTCGGTGGGCATGGGCCAGGCGCTCGCCGAGAAGCATCCGGTGGCGCGCCACGTGTTCGAGACCGCGGACCGCGCCCTCGGCTACCGGCTCTCCGACATCTGCTGGAAGGGCCCGGCCGAAGAGCTCAAGAAGACCGTCCACACCCAGCCGGCGCTGCTCACCCACAGCGTCGCCGCCTGGAAGCTGCTCGAGCAGGCGGGCATCCGGCCCTCGTGGGTCGCGGGCCACAGCCTGGGCGAGTACTCGGCGTGCGTCGCCGCCGGGGCGATCGGGTTCGAGGAGGCGGTGCGGCTGGTCCACCGGCGCGGCGAGCTCATGTACCGCGCGGGGCAGGACCGGCCCGGCACCATGGCGGCGATCCTGGGGCTGACGCGCGAGCAGGTCGACGATGCGTGCGCGCGCGCCGAGGGCGCGGGGATCGTGGTGGCGGCGAACCTCAACGCGCCCGGGCAGGTGGTCATCTCCGGCGAGCGCGCCGCGGTGGTGCGGGCCTGCGAGAACGCGCGCACGCTGGGCGCCAAGCGGGCGATCCCGCTCGAGGTGAGCGGGGCGTTCCACTCGCCGCTCATGGAGTCCGCCTCGCAGGGCCTCTCCGAGGCGCTCGAAGGCATCGCGGTCCACGACGCGCACGTGCCGGTGGTCGCCAACGTCTCGGCCGAGCCCAACCGCCGCGGCGCCGACATCCGCGCGGCACTCGACGCCCAGCTCCTGAGCGCGGTGCGCTGGGAGGACTCGATGCGGCAGCTGGTGGCGGCCGGTGCGCAGGCGTTCGTCGAGGTGGGCACCGGCACCGTGCTGCGCGGGCTGCTGCGCAGTCTCGACAAGTCGATCGTCTCGTTCAACGTCGACGATCCCGAGAGTCTCCAGGCGACCATCGGCGGCATCGCCGAGCGCGCCGGCAGCCCGGTCCCGCCCTCGGGCGGCGCCGGCCTCGAGGAGGCCTGAGATGGACGCCACGCACACCACCCCGGCTCCGCACACCTCCACCGACCGCGAGCTCCAGGGCCAGGTGGCGTTCGTGACCGGCGGCGCCACCGGGATCGGGCTCGCGACCGCCCACGCGCTCGCCGCGCGCGGCGCCCAGGTGGCGATCTTCAACCGCAACCAGGAGCGGGCA
>DATEMP010000119.1:0-2770 GCA_035275545.1 Candidatus Eiseniibacteriota bacterium
CCTGGCGCTGGTGGTTGCGCCCTGGGTGCTGCGCTGCCACGCGGTCCACGGCCGGTGGTTCCTCATCGCCACCGGGGGCGGCCGACAGTTCTGGGTGGGCAACAACGCGCGCGCCACCGCCGAGACCACCCGCCCGACCCAGTGGAACGCTGCGGAGCTCGAGTCGCTCGCGAGCCAGCCGGACGAGATCGCCCAGGAGCGCTGGCACTACCGCGAGGGAATGCGCTTCGTGCGTGCCGAGCCGGCGCGCGCCGCCGGGCTCTACGTGAAGGAGCTCGGCAACCTGTTCGCGCCCTGGCCCGAGACCTTCAGCCGCACGCTGGCGATCGGCCGGCCCGGGCGGGTGGCGCAGGGTGCTGCGACCGTCGTGCTCTTCCTGGGGGTGTTACTCGCGATTCCGCGGCTGCGCGGTGACCCGCTGCTGTGGCCGCTCGCGGGCGCGGTGGTGAGCTTCGCGCTCATGAGCGCCGTGTTCTTCACCGTCATGCGCTACCGCATGGTGGTCGAGCCGGTGCTCCTGTGGCTCGCGGGCGTGGGCTGGGCGGCGACGCCCTGGGGCGCGGCGTTCGCGCGGCGGCTGGGATTCGGCGCGCAGGCGGGGGCGCGATGATCCTCACGCGCCCTGGGCACGCGGTGCGATCAGTCGGTGAAGCGGTAGCGCAGCAGCGTCCAGAACGCCTCGAAGCCGTCCCGCCATCCGATCTTCTTGCCCTGGGCGCGCGTGCGATAGTAGTAGCGGATCGGGATCTCGAGGATGCGCTCGCCGCGCTTGGCGACCCGCGCGGTGACCTCGGGGCAGAACTCGAACCGCTCGCAGCGCAGCGGCAGCGTACGGATGAGCGAGGTCCGGAACACCTTGTAGCAGGTCGCCTCGTCGGTGAGCCGCGTGCCGTAGAGCACGTTCGCCATGGCGTTCAGCATCAGCACCGCCACCTTGAAGTGGGTGAGCGGAAGAGGGTTGTCGTGCAGCAGGTAGCGCGATCCGTAGACGACATTGGTCTCCCGGTTCACGATCGGGGCGATGAGGCGCGGGTAGTCCTCGGGGTCGTACTCGAGGTCGGCGTCCTGGATGATGACGATCTCGCCCTTCGCCTCGGCGAGCGCGGTGCGGATCGCCGCGCCCTTGCCCCGGTTGCGCTCGTGGAACACCGGGCGGATCGGCAGCCGGCCGGCCAGCTCGGTGAGCAGCTCGCGGGTGCCGTCACTCGAGCCGTCGTCGACCACCACCACTTCCTTGTCGATCGGAACCGCGAGCACGCGGCGCAGCAGCGTCTCGAGCGTGCCACGCTCGTTGTAGACCGGCACGAGAACCGACAGCAGGGGGGTCGTCAGAATGATCCTCCGGCGGGCGCCGGGACGGAGGGTTCGGCGAGGCGGCTGGACGGTGGTGGTGGACGGACGGCGGAAGTCTGCAGCGCGTCCGACGAGGCACCGATGCTACCACAGCGCTCGCGCGGCTTGCAGACCTGGGCGACGGGCGGGGTACGCTGATGTGCGGCTTCGCGGCGTACTTCGACCCCGCCGGTGGCCGGCCCGATCCGCGCTGGCTCGCCGAAGCGGCGGGAGCGATCGCCCACCGCGGCCCCGACGACGACGGGATGCTGATCGAGGACGGCGTCGGGCTCGCGTTCCGCCGCCTCTCGATCGTCGATCTCGCCACCGGACACCAGCCGCTCTCCAACGAGGACGGCACGGTGTGGATCGCCTACAACGGCGAGATCTACAACCACGCCGAGGTGCGGGCCGAGCTGGAAGCGCGCGGCCACCGCTACCGCACCACCAGCGATACCGAGACCGTCGTCCATGCCTACGAGACCTGGGGCGAGGGCTGCGTCTCGAAGCTGCGCGGCATGTTCGCGTTCGCGATCTGGGACCGCACACGCCGACGCCTGTTCGCGGCGCGCGACCGGCTGGGCGTCAAGCCGCTCTACGTGGCGCGCGTCGGCGACGCGGTGGTGTGCGCCTCAGAGGTCAAGGCGCTGTTCGCGTTCCCGGGCGTCGAGCGCGCGGTCCACCTGCCGGGGGTGGTCGAGCACCTCACGCTGCGCTACGCCGCCGCACCCGCCACGCTGTTCCGGGGGATCGAGAAGCTCCCTCCCGGACACCATCTGGTCGCCGACCGCTCCGGATGCGCGGTGCGGCGCTACTGGCAGGTCGAGGCCTGGGAGCCCAAGGCCGAGCTCGACGACGCGCAGGCGCTGGGGGAGCTCTCCGGGCGGCTCACCGCCGCGGTGCGCGAACAGCTCATGAGCGAGGTGCCGCTCGGAGCGCTGCTCTCGGGCGGCGTGGACTCGAGCCTGGTGGTGGCGGCGATGAGCCGGCTGCTCTCCCGTCCGGTGCAGACGTTCTCGGTCGGGTTCGACGCGCCCGGGTGCACGAACGAGCTGCCGTTCGCGCGCCGGGTCGCGGAGCACTGCCGCACCGAGCACCGCGAGCTGACCGTCGGCCCCGACGACATCCTGCGCGAGCTGCCGCGGCTGGTGTGGCACCAGGACGAGCCGGTCTCCGAGCCCGCCGCGATCCCCACCTGCCTGGTCTCGCAGCTCGCGCGCCAGACCGTCACCGTGGTGCTCACCGGCGAGGGCGGCGACGAATGCTTCGCCGGCTATCCCAAGTACGCGGTCGAGCCCACCGCGCGCCGGATCGCCGCACTCCCCGAGTGGCTCCGCGCCCCGATCCTCGACCACGGCATCGACCGGCTGCCGTTCGGATTCCGCAAGCTCCAGGTGGTCGCGCGCAGCGCCCGGTTCCGCGACGAGCCGGAGCGGCT
>DATEMP010000120.1:0-9458 GCA_035275545.1 Candidatus Eiseniibacteriota bacterium
ACTTGACCGCCACCTGCGATCCGGCACGCAGCCGGGCGTAGTAGGCGCCCGAGCGCACCCGCGTGCCGTTGACGCCCTTGCCGTCCCAGACCACCGACCGGAGGCCGGCCGCTGCGTCCTCCTCCACCAGCTTGCGGACCAGGCGGCCCGCCGCGTCATAGACGCTCAGGTCCACCCGGCCGCCATTGGACTGGTACCAGATCGTGGTCTGGTGGGTGAAGGGGTTGGGGCGCACCTCGACCAGCTGGACCCCGCGCGTCCCGCCGTCGCCGATCCCCGCCACCGAGTTCGTGGGGACGGAGGTCAGGACATCGACGGTGGGATTGGCGCCGGGCTTGAAGAGACCGAGCGTCGAGTTCATCGTGGAGGGCGGCGCGTCGGCATCGAATCGGAAGTTGTACATGAAGCCGAACACCAGCGGGTTCGCGGCCGGGTTGCCGAAGGCCTCGGTCTGCCACGTGATCGTGCTGCCATCGACCGTCACCTGCCAGTCGGTCGCAGGGTTCGCGTCGTTGTCGTGGAAGCCGATGTTCGTGATGTTCGCCACCCCCAGCACCGGCAGGCTGAACGATCCGATCTGGCGGTCCGAGTTCTTGTTCATCAGCGCGTACTCGTAGTGCCAGGTGCCGTTGCCGAGGTCGGTGGTCTGGACCGCGAGCACCACCTCGCCGTCGTCGGGCGCCACCGGGACGCCGGAGGCCGTCTTGGCGAGCTGGGTGCCCCAGCGGTTGATGGCCGGTCCCGCGAGCAGCGCGTTGCCGGTGGTCGGGGTGTTGAACACCCACGCGGAGCCGTTCCAGCTCATCGTGCAGGCGCGCGAGCCCCAGTTGTTGTTGAGCTTCGTGTCATCCTTCACGACGTAGTACGCCTCGTAGAAATACGTGGCGCCGGGATTGTTGAGGTCGGCGTCCTTGGCCACCAGGCGATGGTCGAGGACTCCGTGACCGCTCGAGCTGTGACGCCGCGTGCAGTCCTGCACGCCGCCCGAGAAGTGGGATCCGGTGCACTCCCAGGTTCCGGCGTAGACGTTCACCTCGCTGCGCGGGCCGAGGTAGGTGCGGGTCGAGTTGTTGTTGACGTCGTAGGTGTCGGAGCAGCCCACGCCCAGGAATGTTCCGTTGGACGGGTGCTGGCAGGGCGTGCACTGGTTGTTCGAGAGCGCGAAGAAGCCGTGCTTCATCCACGAGACGCCGATCTGCTCGAAGCGATTGTCGAGCAGCCGGTAGATCGCCATGTGGATGAGCGGGTGGTTCTCCTGCATCGGCGCGAGCCAGGGCACGTCGATCGAGCCCAGGTTGCAGCTGGTGGTCGACATGGAGAGCGCCGCCGTTCCGGTGGGGAACGTGCCATCGTGCCCGACCGACTGGATGTCCTCGAGCCGGCCGAGGCTCACGTCGAGGATTCCGCCACCCGTGACCTCGGGGGTGTAGGGAACCTCGGCCTCGACGACTCCGGAGAGCTTCTCGCTCGCGGCGCGGACCTCGCCGGCGCCGACCACCCATCCCGCCAGGTCGGGCCGCCCGATCGAGCGCGCCCACGCCTGCGAGATGTGCATGTTGAGGTAGTGGATCTCGAGACCGGGGCGGCCCCGGAAGTCGAACATCGCGCTCTTGAGCTCGGCGAACACCAGCTTGCGCCCGGCCGACCGGAGCAGGAGCGGCTCGGGACCGGAGGTCTCCGATGTGCCCATGCTCGCCACCGAGATGTCGACGATCTCGAGATCGTCGAAGCGGCTCTCGCGTCCGCTCGCCCGGTCCCGGAGCACCAGCACCCCGCCCAGGCGGATCGCCCCGGTGGTGCCGCCCTGCGGCAGCACGACGCTGTGGCTGGTGCGGAACTGGAGATCGGAGCTGCCGAGGATCGGGAAGGTCCAGTACGGCTCGTCCAGGTTGATGCCCTCGACGTCGGCGTTGGAGGCGCCGGTCACCTCGACCTCGATCCCGAGGTCGCGGAGCAGGTCGAGGTTGAAGGCCAGCGTCGCCGCACCGGACTTGACCGCCCACTTCTCTTCCGCAGCCGCGGGGGCGGCGGAGACGAGCACGCACAGCAGCGCCGCGAGCCAGGCAACGCGCACATGGCTGGGACAGAGTCGCGGCACGATCGCATTCGCACGCGTTGCAACGCCCATGGTGGCTTCTCCTTGAATGCCGGGGTGGACGCCGCGACCGCGCGGCGTGGTCGAACAGGGTGGTGACGGCGCCGATAGTAGCGCAGAACGCCCGGTTGGGGCATTCGGATTCCCGGCCGGCTACCGGCCGCGTCGGTCGATGCGCGGAATGTGACGCTCCAGCAGGGTTTCGAAGGCATGCCGCTGTTCAATGCTCCCGAACACGCGCCCGGGGACGACCGTGAACTGGTGGGTCCCGTGGTAGAGCAGGTAGGCGTGCGGGGCGACCAGGGCCCGGGTGTAGGTCGACCACTGGAGCCGCGAGTCGATGTGGGCGGTGCGGAAGTGGATGCCCGCGCTCGAGAACTCGAGCGCGTAGTCGTCCCGGAACTTGGGCTCGCGCCGGAACACCAGGGGCGGGATGACGATGAAGGCGGCGGCCAGCATGAGGCCGAACACCGCCGCAACCACCAGGCACGTGACCCCGAGCCAGGGGAGATTCGGCGAGCGCACCAGCACCGCTCCCGCCACCACCAGAGCGACCATGACGACCAGGTCCAGGCGCAGGCGCAGCCGTGACGCGTAGTGCGTGCGGAGCGCGCGCACGTAGTCGGCCTCCGCGTAGCGGAAGGCGAGGCTAACGACCGGGTCCAGGTGCGGCGCCCTCGAGCATGGTGACGATCTCCGGTTGCCGGAAGAACTCCGCCCAGCCGGGGATGGTAGCATCCGGCGCACATGCGAAATCGAGAAACCCGGCTCATGCTCGCCGCACTGCTCCTGGCCGCCACGCTCGGCGCCGCATCCGACGTCACCGCGGCCCGCAGGCGCGCACGCCGACCGCCGGCACCCCCACCCGCGCCGCCGCGCGTCACGATGGTGCGCAACCTTCCGGTGGACCCGGCGCGCATCGATGTGGCGGCGCACGTCCTTCCCGTGACGGGCGGGGCGTTGATCGTCGGCTGGACCTCGATCGGTCAGGAGCCTGCCGACGCGCTCCTGCTTCGGGTCGACGAGCAGGGCGGCGTGGTCTGGCGTCGTCACGTCGGAGGCGGCGGCGTCGATCTCGCGTTCTCGATCTTGCCCGACCGGGCCGGTGGCTTCGTGTGCGCCGGATTCACCTCGAGCCGCGGCGCGGGTGGAACGGACGGCTGGATCTTCGCCATCGATGCGCAGGGCGACACCGCCTGGCAGCGCACCTACGGCGGGGCGGGAAACGAACGGCTGATCTCGCTCCAGGCGGACGGTGACGGCTGGATCGCGGCCGGGCAGACCGGGGTGGGCATCGACGTCGACGCATGGGTCCTGCGCGTGGACGGCCGGGGCCGCGAGCGATCCTCGTGGACCTGGGGCGGCGAGGGAACGCAGCGGGCGCTCGGGCTCGCCACCCTCCCCTCGGGCGAGCCGGTGATCGTGGGCGGGGTCGGCGAAGGCCGTGCCGAGGTGGATGCGTTCGTGACCCGGCTCAACGGCCTGGGCCGGCAGGTGTGGACCCGCCCGGTCGACGGGCCGGGCTACCAGGTGGCTTATCACCTGCGCCGGCACACGGACGGCAGCCTGTTCGTCGCGGGGTACGGCCGCATGGGCGAGAGCGACGACATCGGCGGCTACCTGCTGCGCCTGCGCGGCGACGGGCGTGTGCTCCGCCGCACCACGCTCGGAGCCGACTCCACCGACCGCGCGGTGCAATCGGTGGTCTTCGACGACGGCTCGGCGATCGTGATCGGCTATTCGAGGCCGCGCGCCGCCTCCGACGACCAGCCGGTGTGGACCACCATGCTCTACGCGCTCGATCCGCGCGGCACGGTCACCTGGTTGTCCCCGGTCGGCTCGCCGGGGCGCGAGTCGGGGCGCTGGATCGCAGGCACGGCCGACAACCTGTGGGCGGTCGCCCAGAGCGCCACGCCCTCGGGCGGGAGCGCGGTGATGGTGGTCCGGCTCGCCCGTCGCTGACTTCCGAGCCGCTGCCTCTGGTGGCTGCGAACGGCGCTTGACCCCCCACGCGAACGGGCAGAAGATTCGCCGCGCGGAATGGCGCGTCGCAGGCGCCGTCCGCCACTCCACGCGCTGAGATCGCGATGCCGAGGCTCTTCACCGCAGTGACGGCCTGCCTGGTCGCCGGGGGCGGCTTGCTCCTCCCCCTGGTTCCGACCGTATCGGCGCACCTGGCGGTCATTCGCCAGGGGGCCGAGAGCGCCGCGTCGCTCGAGGGTGGCGACCGCACCGGCCAGGCGCTCGCCGCCGGTGACTTCAACGGCGACGGCTACGACGATCTCGCCATCGGCGCTCCGGATGAGGTCGTGAACGGACTCGCCGACGCGGGCGCGGTGATCATCGTCTATGGCTCAAAGGATGGCCTGACCCACATCGGGTCGGTGTTCCGCACCGCCGGCACGATCGGGAACACCGTCGCCGCCGGCGCACACTTCGGTCATGCGCTGGCCGCAGGCAACTTCAACGGGGACCTGAGTCCGGCCGGGCGGCCGTACGACGACCTCGCGATCGGCGCGCCGTTCGATCCGGTCGGCACCACGGCGCGATCGGGCCGGGTCTACGTGCTCCACGGAGGATCCGGGGGCATCGGGTCGGCCACGTTCGTGACGCTCACGCAGGGTCCCGCCGGCGGTTTGACCGAGCTCGACGACGATTTCGGCTACGCGCTCACGGTCGGATCGTTCAACGGTGATGCCTACGACGACCTGGCGATCGGAGGCCCTGGCGAGGATTCGGACGCGGGCGCGGTATTCCACTACTACGGATCGAATATCGGCCTCACCGGAGCCGGAGCGGGCTTCTTCAAACAATCCGACCTGGGCGGCACGAACGTCGCCGGCGACCGGTTCGGCTCCGCGCTCGCGTCGGCCAACCTCTATGACTCGTCGCACGGCGATCTCGCCGTCTCGGCGCCGCTGCGCTCCGTGGCGGGAACGCCGTTCGCCGGTGTGGTCTATCTGCTCCGCGGAAGCGCCGCGGGTCTGGTCTCGACGGCGGCGCACTCCTACAGCGCCGCGAGCGTCGATGCCGTCATCGGGACCGATCGATTCGGCGGATCGCTGGCGGCCGGGCACCTGCGCATGGGCGACTTCGAATCGCTGGCGATCGGAGAACCCAACCGTGACGTCAGCGGCAACGCCGCGGCGGGGCGGGTGATCGTGGTCGAGGGCTCGGCAGGAGGACTCGACTTCACGCAGAAGAACATCCTCACGCAGACGGGCGCCGAGCTGGAGGGCAACGATACGTTCGGCTGGTCGGTGGCGGTCGGTCCCTGGGATCTCGACGACTACGAAGATCTTGCTGTCGGCTCACAAGGCGAGACGATCGGGAGCGCGGCGAGCGCCGGCCTGGTCCAGGTCTTCACGGGAAGGGCCACCGGACCCAGCACGACCTTCATGCTCCGGTTCGCGCAGGAGGATCTCAACGACGTCTCCGAGATCAGCGATGCTCTTGGCGCCGCGCTCGTGTTCGGTATCTTCGACAACAGCGGGCGAGCCAATCTCGCGGCCGGTGCCCCGGGGGAGGACACCTCGAACGACATCAAGTACAACGCGAGAGGGGTCGACGTCGAGGAGTTCACCGACGCGGGCCAGGCGTTCGTGATCGCGCCCTGGCGCCAGCCCTCCAATCCCCTGACCTGCCGCAATGCGGTGGTGACCGACTGCGAAGGGGAATACGTGTACTCGCTGCGACCGTTCGATCGCGTGCGGGTGGCCAGCACGACCAAGGTGATGACCTTGCTGATCGCCCGCGAGCGCAGCGAGCTGCCACCCTTTGACCCGAATTTCGTGAACCCGGTGAGCTACTACACGATCCCGAGCTGGCTCACGGAGTCCGATCAACCGGGCGGCACGCGTCACGAGTTCGTGACCGCCGAGCAGTGGCGTCTCCAGGACCTCATGCAGCTCATGATCGACATGTCGGGCAACGACGTGGCGTATGCGATCGCGGATCACCTCACCGGAGGGGACAACGACTGGGATGGGAACAACACGGTGAGTGCATTCGTCGACGAGATGAACGCCCGGGCGGCGGCACCCGACCTGGACATGGTGGGCTCGGATCCGGCTCACCCCCGCACCCGTTTCACCAACCCCGCCGGGCTGGACACCGGCGACCCATGGTCGACTCCCGCCGACATGGCCAAGCTCATGCGCGTCGCGATGGCGAACCCGGTGGTCAAGGCGATGCTCGGACCGGCGTGTCCGGCCAACAATGCCACGCCGTGCCATGAGTTCGATTACCTGAGCCCGCTCGGGTTCGCTCGCGAGTGGTCCCAGATCTCCGACTTCCAGTACGTCGACCAGGCGGCTTCGCAGCCCACCAGCTTCAAGCCCGGAACCACCGTCTTCGCCCAGAAACCGTGGCTGTACGGCAAGGATGCGGTGGGTGGGCGGGTCGTCGGGGGCGCGTTCGGATACAACCTGGACACGTCGACGCGCGCGCTGCGCATCCTGGACATGGACGCTCTCCTGACGCTGGGAGTGAACCGGTGCGGAGCGCGGGCGGCGCTCCCGGCCGGATCGCTGTCGGATCCCGGCCCGCCCTCCTTGATCCTTTCCGGAATCCCCACTGCGCAGGATTCCGCGCGGGCCGGCGGCATGGGGCTGGTCGAATCGGAGGACGACAGCCTGCAGATCGACGTGGCGCACCAGAGCGGAACCGGCCCCGCGACGCTGGAGCTGCGGATCTGGCAGGGCGGCGGAACCACCGTGCCCGCCGGCCAGGGCGTGCCCTTCGGCATCGCGCCCTTCGAGGCGCACGAAGGCATCGTGATCGCCAACCTGGACACGGTGCCGGTCAGCCTCCGAATCACCGTCAACCATCCTCCCTCCCAGCAATCGATCGTGCTCGCCCCGGCGGCCACCGTCTCGATCCCGCCGCACTCGGGTCCGCGCGTCGAGCGGTTCTCGATGCTGATCGAGAATCTCTCCACGGGCGCCGCAGCCCCTCTCGACGTCCACGAACGCGGATACCGTTTCCAGCTGAACCTCGCGAGCCCAGGCGCAGTCTTCTCGGCGTTCCTGAAGCGCGAGGGCGTTCCCGGCGGGGCCGCGATCGGAATCGGGACGACCGGGCACGATGCGAACCCGGGGAATCTCGTTCTGGTCGCCGTGCACTCTCCGCAATACCCGGTGGGCGTGGGAGAGCCACTGCCGGGTGTGAGCCTCCTGCGCGATCTGCACATCGGGACGCCGTGGCCCAACCCATTCACGGCCCAGGTGCGAATCCCATTCGGCCTGCGTCGGGCGGGCGAGGTGAGCCTGGGCATCTACGATCTCCAGGGCCGTCGCGTGCGCCGCTGGGCGGGCCGTGGGTACCCGCGGGGCAGCTGGGCGGTGACGTGGGACGGGAGATCCGATGGCGGCGAGCGGGTCCGGGCCGGGGTCTATCTCTATGCCTTCGCCCTGGACGGCGCGCGTGCCGCGAGCGGAAGGCTGATGCTGGTGCGCTGAGTCGGCCATCATGACGGCGCGCCCTTCAACGAGCCACGAAGCCCATCCTCCTGAGGAATCGATGGTGCTGACGGACGCCGTCGGCGCGGGCCTTCGGATCGGGATCGAACCCCTCCTCCTGGTTGGCGAGGTTGCGCGTCAGCAGGTGCCCGAGGCCGGGGTAGACGTGGAGATCGCACGGACGTCCGAGCTTCGCGAGCGCGGCGCAATAGGACCTCACCGCAGTCACCGGCGTGAGGTTGTCCCTCTCGCCGTGAACGATCGAGGTGGGCGGCGTCGATGATCCGACGTGCCGGGCAGGCGAGAGCTCCGCGGCGGTGGCCCGGCCCCGCAGCTTGCTCGTGAACCACCCGTCGTTGACGAGATCCAGCGCCGGAGACCACAGGAGCAGCGCATCCGGCCCGCGCCCCTTGCCGGGGCATCCCACGGTGGCCGTCGCAGTCACGAGGTGCCCGCCGGCCGAGACGCCGTACCCCGCGATCCGACCGGACAGCCCCAGCTCCGCAGCGTGCCCCCGCGTCCATTCGAAGGCGGCGCAGGCATCGTCCAGGGCGTCGATCGGCGTCACGTCTCCGTTCGACAGGCGGTACTGGATCGAGATCGCGACCAGCCCCGAGTCGGCGAACCGGCTCGCGGTCGGGAACGTCCACTCCGGTGAGCCGGCACTCCATCCCCCGCCGTGAAACAGGAGGATCGCGGGCGACCTGGCAGCGCGACCGTGCCCGGGGGGCAGGAACACGTAGGCGTGCAGGGATTCTCCGCCCGCCTCGCGGTACACGTAGGTGCGGGAGGGTCGCGGATCGGCGGGCTGCGCCTCCCCCTGCGGAGCGGGGACGAACAGGGACAGGACGATTGCGCCAAGCAGGAGTTTCATCGCCAGGAGCAGGATGGTCCATGAGCAGGGAGCCGGGCAAGCAAGAAGCCCCCGCAACGCATCGCGTTACGAGGGCTCTCGGACGCTGGCTCCTCGGGTAGGATTCGAACCTACAACCCTCCGGTTAACAGCCGGATGCTCTGCCATTGAGCTACCGAGGAACGACCGTGGGACCCGACCCGTGGTGGGGTTCGGCCAGGCAGGCCGGGTCGAAAGGGCGGCGGGGATTCTAGCCTCGGACCGCGCAGGAATCAAGAATGCCGCGGTCAGGAGTATCGCGGCGTCGACAGGGCCTGCCGCGCCGCCAGCTCCAGCTCGCGGGGCCGCTGCGCATAGCCTGGGTGGCTGGTGGCCGGGCGATGATCGAGATGCCAGCGCACCACGCGCGGCAGGTAGGCGTCGACCGGCGTTGCCGTGAAGTCCAGCTCGGACACGGCGCGGGCGGGATCGAGGATCGACACCCAGCGACCGGTGTAGGGCAGGGCATCCAGCTCGAGCCCGTGGGCCCGCCACACCTCCTCCCCCACGTCCATGAGCCGGGGCACGATGCCCGCCGCCACCGCGAGCCGCTCGACGAACCCGCGCAGCGACAGGACGTCTGGCTGGGCGAGATTGTAGGCGGGCCGAGGCGAGGTCACGCCCGCCAGCCTCTCGAGCACCGGCGCCAGATCGCCGGCGTACAGGAAGCGCGTCTGCTTCCACGTGCCCCCGGGAAGCAGGATGGCGCCGCCGTCCATGAGGCGCTCGAGATGGGCCCACAGCCTCAGCGAGCCGTCCGCCTCCCCCTGCGCGATCGGCAGCCGCAGCGCCACCGCGCGCAGGCCGCGCTCGCCGGCGAGCGCGAGCAGCGCCTCCTCCGCGCGCCGCTTACCGGCGCCGTAGCTCCACTGCGCGTGGTCCGGCGTGCCGGCCTCCGGCGCCGGCATCAGCGGTCCGCTCGAGTTCTCCTCGCGGTAGGGCGGCTGAATCCCCTCCGATACGAGATAAACCTGGCCGGTCGAGATCATCACGTAACAGCCCAGCGTGTCCG
>DATEMP010000121.1:0-4977 GCA_035275545.1 Candidatus Eiseniibacteriota bacterium
GGCGAGCCGGTACTCGCCGCGCGCGTAGTGGAAGTGGCCGATCGCCATCGCCGCCTCGGTGGCCCCACCGCTCCGTGCGTGGTCGGCCTCGAAGCGCCGCAGCAGCATGGGCAGGCTCTCCGCCGGCGCCGCAGCCAGCAGCCGGCGCAGATCCACGTTCTCGCTCTGGGCCGCTGCGCGGCCGGTGGCGAGCGTGGAAAGCACGACGACCGCCGCCACCATCGTGGCGACGGTCGCACCTCCCGGCCCGGACCGGCGCCCGGGCGCTGCCGCGCCTGCCGGACGCCGGGTGGTCACCTGCACCGCGGGCCTCGTGCTATTCCTCGGGAACCGCCTCGATCTTCTCGCGGCCCTTCGAGTCGGCAGGCTCCTCGGCAGGCGGATTCGCCGCGATCCGGGCGCGCACCTGGTTGCGGCGCGACGTCCATTCCGCGAGCGCGATGTCATCCTGCTCCGCGAGCCAAGCCTTGACGCTCAGGATGAGCCGGTGATTCGGCACGTCCACGCGCGTCACCTTCATCGTCAGCGGCTCCCCGGTCTCGAAGGCGTCGTTGGGACGCTTGAGATCGTCGATGCCGAGCTGCGAGAGCGGAACGAACCCTTCGATCCCGTTGCCGAGATCGACGATCGCGCCGCGATCGAACAGCCGGTTGATCGTGCCGGTGAGCTTCATGCCGGCCGGGAACTGCTCCGCGAGCAGCGGCCACGGATCCTCGCTCACCTGCTTCAGGCCGAGGCTGATCCGGCGGTGCTCCTTGTCGATCGAGAGGATCACGACCTCGACGGTCTCGCCCTTCTTGAGCACCTCGCTCGGGTGGGCGACCCGCTTGGTCCACGACATGTCCGAGACGTGCACCAGGCCGTCGATGCCTTCCTCGAGCTCCACGAAGGCGCCGAAGTTGGTCAGGTTGCGCACCTTGCCCTTGACCCGCATGCCCGCCGGGTACTTCTCGTCCAGCGTGAGCCAGGGATCGGGCTCGGTCTGCTTCAAGCCGAGCGAGATCTTCTCGTTCGCCTTGTCGACCTTGAGCACCACCGCCTCGATGATGTCGCCGATGTTGACCACCTTCGACGGATGCCGCACGTGGCGGGTCCACGACATCTCGGAGACGTGGATGAGGCCCTCGACGCCGCGCTCCAGCTCCACGAACGCGCCGTAATCGGTGATCGAGACCACCTTGCCCTTGATGCGGTCGCCGACCTTGTACTTCTCGTCGACGCCCTCCCAGGGATAGGGCTCGAGCTGCTTCAGGCCGAGCGAGATGCGCTCCTTCTCGGGATCGAAGTTGAGCACCTTGACCCGCACCTTGTCACCGATCTTGGTGAGCTCGGACGGATGCGCGACCCGGCCCCACGACATGTCGGTGATGTGGAGCAGGCCGTCGATGCCGCCCAGGTCCACGAACGCACCGAAGTCGGTGATGTTCTTGACCACGCCCTCGCGGATCTGATCCTTCGCCAGGTCCTTGAGGATGGTGGACTTCATGCGGTCGCGCTCCTGCTCGAGCACGGCGCGGCGCGAGACCACGATGTTCCGGCGGCGCTTGTTGAGCTTGATGATCTTGACCTGGACCACCTGGCCGAGCAGGCCGTCCACGTTCTGCACCTGGCGGAGCGCGATCTGCGAGCCGGGCAGGAACGCCTCGACCCCGTAGAGATCGACCACCACGCCGCCCTTGATCTTGCGCACCAGGCGGCCTTCGACCACCTCGCCCTTGTCGTGGGCTTCCTTGACCTTGTCCCACACCCGCACGAAGTCGGCGCGCTGCTTGGAGAGAACGACCAGGCCGTCCTGGTTCTCCATCTTCTCGAGGAAGACGTCGATGACCGTGCCGACCTTGATGCTGGAGGGATCCGGGAACTCGGAGAGCGCGATCACGCCCTCGCTCTTGAACCCGACGTCGACCAGCACTTCCTTGTCGTCCACCGCGAGCACCGTGCCGCGGACGATTTCGCCTTCGCCCAGCGAGCGCAGCGATTCCTCGTAATGGCCGAAGATCTCGGCGCGCTTCTCGGGAGTGAGCTCCTCCTCATCGTCGTAGTTGAGGGGAACCGCGGGGTACCCGAGCATTCTGCCCGTCATGTCCTGCACGGGGTTGAGGGTCTGTTCGGACGTTTCCGGCATGAACGTGTTGCCTCCTTATGGGTGCATCGGATAGGGCGGGGTCCGATCCAGCCTAGGCCACGCCTCGTGAAGCCTCGGTCTGCTGTCCGGTGCGGAGAATCGCGATCTCGCGCATCACCGCATCGCCGACCCTCTGGTACACCATCCTGCCGGGCGTCAGGTCGCCTTCTCCGCCCGCCAGATCCCGCCACGACCACGCCGGCCCCAGCCACAGCCGGACGCGCGCGCGCCGGGTCCACCACTTCGCCGGCCGGTCGCTGCCGGTGATGCAGCACGGCACGATCGGCACGTCGGCGTGCACCGCCATCATGCCCACCCCGGGGCGCGCCGGATGCAGCTCGCCGTCCTGCATACGCCCCCCCTCCGGAAACACGAGGAGCGCACCTCCCTGCTTCAGCCGTTCGATCGCCCGCGTCATCCCGCTCAGGTCCGCCATGCCACGACGGATCGGGATCGCGTTCATCGAGCGGATGAGCGGTCCCAACAGCGGTGTCCGGAGGAGATCGTCCCTGGTGAGGAACCAGAGCTCCCGGGGCACCGCGGCGCCGATCAGGGGAGGATCCCAGAAGGAGATGTGGTTCGAGGCGATGATCACGCCCCCCGATTTCGGGACGCGATGCTGCCCACGCACCTCCCACCCGGTGAAAATCCCGAGGCCACCGCTGGCAAAAAGCCGGGCGGCACTATAATACGGACGCACGAAAACTCCTAGTCGGGACCGGGTCCCGGGCGCCCGCCTGGGCCGGGTGTCTCGGCCTGGCCGACCGCCCGCTCCCGCGGGAAGGCCGGGTGGCTCTGGACGGCGCGCAGCACCTCGTCGATCTGCTCCTCCACGGACATGGAGGAAGTATTCACCACCCGGGCCCCGTCGGGAACCACCATCGGGCTGTTCGCCCGGCTCCGGTCGCGATCGTCGCGCCGCGCCAGCTCCCCGCGCACCTGCTCCACCGGCGCGGCCATCCCCAGCGTCTCCAGATCCCGGGCCCGTCGCACCGCCCGCGTGTCGAGGTCGGCGTCCAGGTAGATCTTCACCTCGGCGTCCGGGTAGACCACCGTGCCGAGGTCGCGTCCCTCGGCGACCAGGGGCCCGCGGTCGACCAGCGTCCGCTGGATCTCGATCAGCCGACGCCGGACCGCCGGCTGCGCCGCGAGCCGGGAGGCCATCTCGCTCACCTCGGGGGTGCGGATCAGGTCCGCCACGTCCGCCCCGTCGAGCCACACGTGCGGGTGGTCGGGCGAGCCCGAGAGCGCCACCTGGGTCTCGCGCGCGCAACGCTCGACCGCGGCAAGATCGTCGGCCGACACTCCGCCGCGCAGCACCTTGAGCGCGATCCCCCGGTAGAGCGCGCCGGTGTCGACGTAGAGGAATCCCAGCCGTGCGGCGACCCCGCGCGCGGTGGTGCTCTTGCCGGCTCCGGCCGGGCCGTCGATGGTCACCACGAATCTCATCGGCCCACCACCGCGTGCGCGCCTTCCACTTCACCGCCGAGCGCGGCGAAGGTGGTGAGGAAGTCCGGGTACGAGGTCGGGATCCCGCCTGCGCCGGTGATGGTGACCGGGCCCGCGGCGCGCGCGCCGAGAATGGCAAACGCCATCGCGATCCGGTGATCCTCCTCGGCATCGACGGTTCCGCCGCGCGGCTCGCCTCCCGTCACCGCGAGGCCGTCGCGCGTCTCCTCCACCGTGATGCCCAGGCGGCCGAGGTTGCGCGCGAGCGCGGCGAGCCGGTCGCTCTCTTTGACCCGCAGCTCGGCGGCACCGGCGATGCGGGAGGTGCCGCGCGCGGCGGTCGCGAGCACCGCCCAGGCCGGCACCTCGTCGATCAGGGACGGCACCTCGTCGGGCTGGATGTCGATGGCTTCGAGGCGCGCGGGCCCGGTCACGGTGACGTCGGCGATCGGATCCCCGCCTTCCTCGCGCGGGCGGGCGCGCTCGACCCGGGCCCCCATGCGCTCCATGACCGCGAGGAGCCCGGCACGGGTCGGATTCACGCTCACGTCGCGCGCGGTCACCGAAGCGCCAGGGATGGTGGCGGCTGCGGCGAGGAAGAACGCGGCGGCCGAGACGTCGCCCGGGATGCGCACCTGCGTGCCGAGGAGGCTGGCAGGGCCATTCAGAGCGATCGAGCGTCCGTCCAAAGCGACCTCCACCTTCACGCCGAACGCGCCGAGCATGCGCTGCGTGTGGTCGCGGGCGGCACCCGGCATGGTCACCACGGTGCGCCCCGGCGCTGCCAGCGCCGCGAGCAGGATGCACGAGGCCACCTGGGCGCTCGCCACCGGCACCCGGTATTCGATCGCCGCCAGCGCCCCACCACGGATCGCGAGGGGCGGCAGGCGGTCGCCGTCGCGCGCCCAGAGCTGGGCACCCATCGTCCGCAACGGCTCGACGATCCGCGCCACCGGGCGGCGATGGAGCGACTCGTCCCCCGCGAGCACCGAGAAGAACGGCTGCGACGCGAGCACGCCCGCGAGCAGTCGCAGCGTGGTGCCGGAGTTCCCGCAGTCCAGCACGCGGTCGGGCTCGCGCAGTGTCCCGCTGGTGCCCGCGATGGTCACCGTCTGGTCGCGGCGCGAGACGGTCGCCCCGAGAATCCCGGCGCACGCGAGCGTCGCCTCGCAGTCGGCGCCCGGGTTGGGATCGACCACCACGGTCTCGCCGGTCGCCACCAGGCCCATGAGGTAGGCGCGGTGGGTGATCGACTTGTCCCCCGGCGGCCGGAAGGATCCCGCGAGCGGCCGGCCCGGCCGCACCGTGAGGCGCGCGCCCGGGTGGGATGCCATCGCTAGTGAACCGTGCGGCGCTTGCGCGCTCCCGCGCGGGACGCCACCCCGGTGCGCCGCGTCGAGGTG
>DATEMP010000122.1:0-10498 GCA_035275545.1 Candidatus Eiseniibacteriota bacterium
CAGGAGCTGCGGCCCAGGCAATGGACCAAGAACCTCCTGGTGTTCGTCGGCGTCCTCTTCTCGCAGCACCTCAACGATCCGGCCCTGCTGCTCCGCGCCGCGATCGGCTTCCTGGCGTTCTCGCTGCTCGCCGGCTGCGTCTACATGCTCAACGACCTCAAGGACCTCGAGCACGACCGGCGCCACCCCAAGAAGAGCAAGCGCCCGCTCGCTTCGGGCCGGATCACGCCCGCCGCGGTGTGGACCGCGGTCATTCCGCTGCTCGCGGTGGTCGCGGCGCTCTCCTGGTGGCTGGGGCCCCCGTTCATGGCGATCGCCGGGCTCTACGTGGCGTTCAACCTCTCCTACACGTTCTGGCTCAAGCAGGTGGTGCTGGTGGACGTGTTCCTGATCGCGATCGGATTCGTGCTGCGCGCGATCGCCGGCGTCCAGCTCCTGCGCCCGGTGTCGCCCGACACGGTGCTCTCGCCGTGGCTCCTGGTGTGCACCTTCTTCGGCGCGCTCTTCCTGGCGCTCGCCAAGCGGCGGCGCGAGATCGCGAACGCGGGCGAGGGCGCCGCACGGCAGCGCGCGGTGCTCGAGCACTACTCGCCCGAGCTGCTCGACGGCCTGCTCCTGGTCTCGGCGGCCGCGAGCCTCATGGGCTACGCGCTCTACACCATCTGGCCCGCCACGGTCGCCAAGTTCCAGACCGAGGCGCTGCTCTACACGGTGCCGTTCGTGGCCTACGGAATCTTCCGCTACCTGTACCTGGTGCGGGCCACCGAGGCGACCGAGGATCCGTCGCAGGTGCTGCTCACTGACCGGCCGCTCCAGTGGTGCCTCGGCCTCTATCTGGCGTCGGTGCTCGTGATCCTCTACCTGCCGATGTGAGCGCACGCCGCGTGGTGGTCGAGGCCCGCGCCAAGCTCAACCTGGGGCTGGCGGTCGGTCCGCGGCGCGCGGACGGCTTCCACGATCTCGCCACCGTCTTCCAATCGGTTGCGCTCGCCGACACCCTGACCGTGACGCGGCGGCGCTCCGGCTTCTCGCTGGCGGTGCGCTTCGAGAACGTCGCGGCGCGCGGCGGAGTCCGATCCTCGAGGGCACGCTCCGCGGTTCCCGCCGGGAGGGACAACCTGGTGCTGCGCGCCGCACGTTTGCTCGCCGCGCGCGGGCTCCTGACCGGTGGCGCGCGCTTCACGCTGGTGAAGCGCATTCCGGCGGGAGCGGGCCTGGGCGGAGGCAGCGCCGACGCCGCCGCGGCCCTGACCGCCCTGGGCCGGTTGTACGATTTGCAACTGCCCAGCGCCGCGTGGCTTTCGATGGCGGCGGAGCTCGGCTCCGACGTGCCGTTCGCGATGTTTGGCGGTACCTCACTCGGCCTTGGCCGGGGTGAAAGACTCAGCCAATTGCATCTCGCGCGTCCGTTCCGGGTGGTGATCGCGTTACCGGATTGGAGGATTGCGACGGCCGGGGCCTACCGGGCGCTCGACCGGAGGAAATACCGCTTGACAGGGTGGGGGGCCCATCTAAGATTCGCCGAAGCCCTTGGGCGCGAGGCGATAAGACCCGAACGCGCGATGCGCCTGGGGAATGTTTTCGAAACGGTTCTTGGCAAGCATCGGTCGGGATTTCTCTCGTTGTGCGAGCGTTTGAAGCACGCGGGGGCAGTAGAGCCGCACCTGACCGGAAGCGGCTCGGCGGTATTTGGAATCGTCCCGGCCGGAGTCCCGGGGAAGCGGATCATTGACCGCTTCGTCGGGAGCGAGGCGATCTTTCTGACACGGTCGAGGGGAACGGGTCTGACCCACAACACGCTGCAGTAGCTTGAGCGGAGGCAAGGATGCGAGAAGCTCAAGGTGACACCTCCCATACCCAGCGGACCACGAGCGAGCCAGTAGGAAACCCCAGGACGGCTCCCCAGGTGCTTCGGCCATGATCGAGATCACCGAGGTCCGGATTTCGCTGCGCAACGACGACAAGCTGAAGGCGTTCGTGAGCATCACGCTCAACGACTCCTTCGTCATCCGTGGGCTCAAGATCATCCACGGGAACTCGGGCCTGTTCGTCGCCATGCCGAGCCGCAAGCGGCCCGACGGCCAGCACCAGGACCTGGCGCATCCGATCAACGACGCCACCCGCAAGTACTTGACCGAGCGGGTCATGGCCGAGTACCAGCGGGAGCTGGCCAACCCCGGCGCGCACAGCATCCCGCAGACCGGGTCGCGCTCCGAGCCGGTCTACTAGCGGCTTCGGGTGGCGACGCGGGCCCCTCCCGGGACCCGCGATACGACCGCGCGTGATTGACTTCCCGCGCGCTCCCCGCTAGATTTCCCCGGCTTTTCTCCAAGCTGTTCCTTCGGGCCAATAGCCATCACCCCGCAACCTTCCCGTTCGCGTTCGCGCGCGCGGGTCGGAAGCGGACCGTGACGGAAATCCCGTTCTGTTGGTGGGGCGTGGCCAAGCGGTAAGGCACGAGACTTTGGATCTCGCATCCGGAGGTTCGAATCCTCCCGCCCCAGCCATCCCGGGCCGGGCGGAGACTCCGGCTGTCCGGATCCGTCCGGCCCGATCGCGACGCCCGCGCATGATGACCGTGGAGACACGACGCATGGATCCCTGTCGCATTTTCGCGGGGAACGCCAGCCGGCGCCTCGCGCAATGCATCTGCGACAACCTGCAGGTGCCGCTCGGTGACGCCGAGGTGGGGCGTTTCGAGGACGGCGAGGTGTCGGTACGCTTCAACGAGAACATCCGCGGCAGCGACGTGTTCATCGTCCAGGCGACCGGCGCCCCCGCGGACAACCTCATGGAGCTGCTGGTCATGCTCGACGCCGCCAAGCGCGCCTCCGCGCGGCGCGTCACCGCGGTCATGCCGTACTTCGGCTACGCGCGCCAGGACCGCAAGGACCAGCCGCGCGCGCCGATCTCGGCCAAGCTGGTCGCCAATCTCATCACCACCGCGGGCGCCGATCGCGTGCTGTGCATGGACCTCCACAGCGCGCAGATCCAGGGATTCTTCGACATCCCGTTCGACCATCTCTACGCCGCGCCGGTGCTCATCGACTACTTCGCGCAGAAGAACCTCTCCGACCTGGTGGTCATGGCGCCCGACGTGGGCGGGGTCAAGATGGCGCGCGCCTACGCCAAGCGCCTGGGCGGCGACCTGGCGCTCACCGACAAGCGGCGCCCGCGGCCCGACTCGGTCGAGATCATGAACATCATCGGCGACGTGGAAGGGAAGACCGCGGTGCTGTTCGACGACGTCGTCACCACCGCGAACACGCTCTGCCAGGCGGCCGAGGCGATCCGGGCCGCGGGTGCCAAGGAGATTTACGCGGGCGCGACCCACGGCGTGCTGAGTCCGAGCGCGCGCGAGAAAATCGGGAAGTCGTCCATCAAGGAGCTGGTCGTCACCGACACCGTGCAGCACGAGCCCGGCACCCTGCCGGCCAAGGTCACCGAGCTCTCGGTGGCGGGCCTCCTGGGCGAGGCCGTGCAGCGCATCCACGAGGAACGCTCGCTGAGCTCGTTGTTCGTCTGAACCACCGGCGCGTGCGCGGCCCAGGCCGCGCGGCGGCGCCTGCATCCGGCAAGGAGGAAGGGCCATGGCAGTCATCCCGTTGAAGGGCAACCGCCGGGAGAATCTCGGCAAAGGCGGCGCCCGCAAGGCGCGCGCCGCCGGGGACATCCCGGCGGTGCTCTACGGACACGGCGAGCAGCCGGTCGCGGTCAGCATCCAGGCCCGGGAGCTCGATCTCGCGCTGCGCGCCCACAAGGGCGGCAACCCGATCGTCAACCTGGCGGTGAGCGGCGGCGAGTTCACCGCGCTGATCCGTGACGTGCAGTACGACCCGCTCACCCACGACATCCTGCACCTCGACTTCCAGCACATCTCGCTCACCGAGACGATCGAGGTCAAGGTCGCGGTCCATCTCACCGGCCTGCCGTTGGGCGTCAAGGACGGCGGCGGCATTCTCGAGACCATCCTCCGCGAGCTCGAGGTGCGCTGTCTGCCGACGGCGATCCCGGCTTCGATCCAGATCGACGTGAGCCACCTGAACATCGGCGACTCGGTCCACGTGCGCGAGGTCTCGGTCCCCGACGTCACGATTCTCAACGACGGCGGCGAGACCATCGCCACGGTGGTGCCGCCCACGGTCATGGAGGAGAAGGCGGCCGAGGAGGTCGCGGTGGGCGACGCGGCGGCGACGGCGGAGCCCGAGGTCATCACCAAGGGCAAGAAGGACGAGGACGAGGCGGCCGCGGGCGAGGGCAAGGACAAGAAGGAGAAGAAGGAGGAGAAGGGGAAGAAGTAGGGCGTGCGCCTGGTGGTGGGTCTCGGCAATCCGGGCGCTCGCTACGCGGCCACGCGCCACAACGTCGCGTGGCAGGTGCTCGACGAGCTGGCCCGGCGCTGGGACGCCCGGGAGCACGCGTCGACGCCGCTGTATGCGGCGCGGCGCGCGCGGGTGAAGGGCGGCGACGTGGACCTGATGCAGCCGCTGACCTTCATGAACCTGGCGGGCGATGCGGTCGGGCGCTGGCTGCAGGAGAACCAGGGGCCGCCCGAGGATCTGCTGGTGGTGAGCGACGACGTCTACCTGCCGGTCGGCACGATCCGGGTGCGCGCGCGGGGCTCGAGCGGCGGGCATCGCGGGCTCGAGAGCGTCGAGCAGGCGTGGGGGAGCAGTGAGTTCGCGCGGCTGCGCATCGGCGTGGGCGCCGCCGCCAGCAGCGCCGAGCTGAAGGAGCACGTGCTGGAGACGTTCACGCCCGACGAGCGCGTCGTGATGGACGAGGCGACCCGCCGGGCGGCGGACGCGGTGGAATGCTGGGCGGCCGACGGCATCATGGCGGCCATGAATCGGTTCAATCGCAGGATCCAGGAGGAATCAGAACCGTGATCAAGTACGAGACGACCTTCATCCTCGAGCCGGGCTTCGACGAGGGGAAGATCAACGAGGAGGTCGAGCGCGTCTCCCAGTGGATCAAGGATCTGGGCGGCGAAGTGCTCGAGGTTCAACGCTGGGGCAAGAAGCGGCTCGCCTACGAGATCGAGAAGAAGCGCGACGGGATCTACACGCTGGTCCTGTACCAGGCTCCCGGCCCGACCGTGAAGGAGGTCGAGCGGCGCCTGCGCCTGAACGAGGCGGTCATGCGCGTGCTCACGGTGATCCACGTTCCACCCGAGCTCACGATCCCCAAGGCGGACCCCGAAGTGGTGGCGGCGGCGGAGGAGGCGGGGGACGAGTAACGGTTTCGCCCCCGTGGGAGGGGTGGCATGAGCGAGTTGAGGCTTCCCGAGATCAACCGGGTGCTGCTGAGCGGCCGGCTGACGCGTGACCCGGACAAGCGGTACGCGAGCGACGGCACGGCGGTGACCAGCTTCGGGCTGGCGTTCCACCGCCACTACCGCGCGCGCGACGGGAGCTCGGCGGAGCACACCGGCTACGTCATGGTCATGACGTACCAGCGGCTCGCGGAAGTGTGCGGGCAGTACCTGAACAAGGGCAGTGCCGTGCTGGTGGAAGGGCGGCTGCAGATGCGGGAGTGGCAGGGGCCCCAGGGGGCCCAGGGCACGCGCCTCGAGGTGCGGGCCGAGAACGTCCACTTCCTCGAGCGGCGCGCCGACACGGAGTCGTCGCAGGATCAGCCGCCCGCGCATGCCGCGGGCGGGCAACGTCCCGCGGAGGGCGAGGATCTGTTCTGACCCGCCCGCCGCACGACCGGAGGTGAGAGAGAGAACCATGGCGAGAGAACGCGAAGGCAAGAGCTTCAAGAAGAAGTACTGCAAGCTGTGCCTGGAGAAGGTGGGATTCGTCGACTACAAGGACGACAAGCGGCTGGGCCGGTTCATCACCGACCGCGGCAAGATCGTCCCGCGCCGCGTGTCCGGCACCTGCTCCCGTCACCAGAAGCAGATCACGATCGCCGTCAAGCGGGCGCGCATCCTGGCGCTGCTTCCCTTCACCAGTGACTTCTATCGCTGATCCGGCCGCACCCCCGCGCGGCATGTCGTGGGTGCGGACGCTGGCGATGGCCGCGGCGCTGGGATTGTTTGCATGGCAGACGCCCGCGCCCTGGGGGGCATTGTGGATCCTGGTGCCGACCGCGGTCGCGGCCTCGTTCCTGATCGCCTGGCGCTGGGGCGCCTGGGGCGTGGTCCCGCCGGTGCTCCTGTTCATCGTCTCGATGGTCCTCGAGGGGCCGTTCAGCCTGTGGGTGTGGTGGATCCCGATCGCCGCGCTGACCGGTGCATGGATGGGCCTGCGCGAGGAAGGGGGTGGCCCCCGGGCGGGACAGCGCGCGTGGATGCTGCTGCCGCTCCTGCTGCTCGCCGCACTCATGCCGTGGATGGCGAACTATCCCGACCTGGTCGGGCACTTCGAGCGCTGGCTGCGCTCGGGCGACCAGCAGCTCATCTCCCTCTACCGCCAGCTCGGCTACCAGGGCGAGCGCCTGCAGGCGATGGAGCACAGCCTGTGGGAGAGCGCGGCGCTCCAGAAGCGCGCGCTGCCCAGTGCGCTGCCCAGCGTGCTGTTCGTCTGGATGATCGTGCTGGTGGTCGCGGGCCGGGGCCTGGCCGCGCGGCTCGCCGACCGCATGCGGTGGCCCGAGCTGACGCCCGGGCGTCTCACCGAGTGGCGGCTCCCCGACGCAGCGCTCTGGCTCATGCTGCTCGCGATCGGTCTGCTGGTGGCGGGGTGGTCGACGTGGGGACCGAGCGCGTGGACGCTGCTCGTCAACGTGGGGCTCGGGTATTGTGTGCAGGGGGTGGCGGTCGTAGAATCCCTGCTGCTCGCGCGCGGCGTGCCTCCCTCGATCATCGCTCTGACGTTCGTGTTCGTGTTCGCGATGGCCGCACCGGTGTTCCTGCTCGGCGCGGCGTGCGTGGGTTTGAGCGACGTGTGGCTGGACTACCGTCGTCTCGAAGCGGTCCCTGACGGGGACTCATCCTAGGAGACTCTCGATGGAAGTGATCCTGCTCCAAGACATGACCGGCGTGGGTGCCAAGGGCGCCACCGTCAACGTGAAGCCCGGCTACGCCCGCAACTACCTGCTTCCGCGCCGGCTCGCGATCTCGGCCGGAACGAAGTCCGCGAACCTCTACAAGGAGCTCGAGCGCCAGGCGCAGATTCAGGAGGAGAAGCTGGTGGCGGCGGCGCGCGCCGCGGCGGCCAAGCTCGAAGGCGTGGAGGTCAATGTCCCCGCGCAGGCCAACGAGGAGGACACGCTGTTCGGGTCCGTGACCTCGAGCGACGTCGCCGACGCGCTGGCGGCCGCGGGGCACGTCGTCGACAAGCGCATGATCGATCTCGAAGACCACATCAAGCAGCTCGGGCGCTACGACGTGGCGATCCGCATGGGCGCCGGCGTCACCGCCACGGTCAAGGTGTGGGTGGTGCGCGCGTGAGAGGGCGTCCGGCGTTCGCGCTGGGAGCCCTGCTGCTGCTCGCCGGGTGTCTCGCCGTGGCGCTGGCGGGATCGGCGGCCGCACAGGCGAAGAAGTCCGCCGCCAAGGCGCGCCCGGCGCGGGGTGCCAAGGCGGACACGGTGCTGGCGCGGGTGGGCGGCCAGCCGATCACCCGCGCGGACGTCGAGCGGCGGCTCGCGGAGCTGCCCGAGCCCTACCGGCAGAACTACGCCACGCCCGAGGGCCGGCAGCAATTCCTCGAGCGCATGGTCGAGGAGCGGGTGTGGCTGCTGGGCGCCAAGAAGCACGGGGTGGACACGCGTCCCGAGCTGCGTCGTCAGCTCGAGCAGGCGGAGCGCGATCTGCTGATCCGCACCTACGTCAACGAGATCATGTCCGCGAATCCCGCGCCCTCGGACTCCGATGCCAAGATCTTCTACGACGCGCACCAGGTCGACTACCGCACGCCCGCGACCGTGACGCTGAGCCACATCCTGCTCAAGAACGAGGCGGAGGCGCGCCGGGTCCGGCAGATGGCGACCGCCCCCAAGCAGGACTGGAAGAAGCTGGTCGCCCGGTTCTCGGCGGACAGTGCGACCAAGGCCCACGACGGCGAGCTCGGCACCGTGACCCGCGAAGGGATCTTCGCGTCCATCGGCGCCCAGCCGGCGCTCGCCGAGTCGGCGTTCGCGCTCGGCACCGCGCCGTCGCCCGCGGGCGGGCCCGGCACGATCGGCGGTCCGTACAAGACCGATCGCGGCTGGCACGTCATCAAGGTGGAGAGCGCAAAGCCCGAGGGCACCCGGCCCTTCGAGCAGGTGCGCTCGCTCATCATGCGCCAGCTCGGCCAGACGCGGAGCCAGGACTACTACAAGGCACGGCTCGCGATCGAAAAGGCGACGCTCCAGTTCACGGTCGATTCGGCGGCGGTGAAGGAGTTCATCAGCCAGAAGAAGACCGCGCAGGAGCTGTTCAAGGAGGGCCAGGAATCGACCTCGCCCACCGTGCGCATCGCCGCCTACCGGCGCCTGCTCGAGGAATACCCCGACAGCGAGGTGAGCCCGCAGGCGCAGTTCATGCTGGGCTTCATCTACTCCGAGGAGCTCAAAAACTACGACGAGGCCGAGAAGGCGTTCCGCGATCTGCTCCGCCGCTACCCCAAGTCGGAGCTGACGGAATCGGCGCGCTGGATGGTGGACCACATGCGGAGCGAGGACGTGCCGGAGCTGGTGGGATCGCAGGCCGATTCCCTGGGGCGGCCCTCGACCGGCGCCACCAAACGCCCGGCGGACAAGCCGTGAGAGTCATCGAGGTGCGGGTCAACGGGCTCATCCTCGAGCACAAGACCCAGCAGAACATCGTCATCCTGCGCGAGTCGGAGGGGCAGCGCATCCTGCCGATCTGGATCGGACCGGGGGAGGCGCAGGCGATCCGCCGCATCCTCTCCGAGGAGTCGTTCCCGCGCCCGCTCACCCACGACCTGGTGGTCATCATGCTCGAGGGGCTCAAGGCGAAGATCACGCGGGTCGTGATCGCCGACCTGCGCGAGAACACGTTCTTCGCGAGCGTGATCGTCGAGCACGAGAGCCAGGTGCTCTCGGTGGACGCGCGGCCCTCGGACTCGATCGCGCTGGCGCTGCGCTCCAAGGCGCCGATCTACGTGAACGAGAAGCTGCTCCAGCCGGCGCCCACCGAGGAGGCGCCCGCCTCCGAAGAGGGGGGCGAGACGCGGCCGCTCACCGACGAGGAAAAGGCCGAGCAGCTCCGCCGCTACCTCGAGAAGCTCAATCCCGAGGACTTCGGCAAGTTCCAGATCTAGTAGATCCGGAACGCGAAGCGGAGGATGGCGTACACCTCCCGGGGGGTGTCGGCGACCCGGTAGGGGCGGAAGCGGTACTGCCACACCGCTTCGGAGACCGAGCGCTCGAACGAGGCCACCCCGGTGCTCGCCAGCAGCTGCACGTCGACCACGCGGCCGGTCGTGTCGACCAGCGCCTGGACCATGACCTTCCCCTCGACCCCGCGCACCGATTCGATGAGCGGATACTCGGGGGTCGAGGCGTACACGATGATCAGGTCCTCCGACTGGACCACCGGCACGTTGGCGAGCCGGGACACCGCGCGCTCCATCATGTCGGCGTCCGCGGTGCCCGGGCCCACGACGTTCTTCCGGACCTCGGGCGGGGCATTGGGGTGGTGGGTGCGCCGCCCGCGGACCGCGCCGCCGGGCCGGGCGTGCTTGGTGTCGATCGCCCCCATCTCCCGCGTCGCCGCGCTCGTGCCCTGGACCTGCTGGAAGTTGATCCGCCGCACGAACTGGTCGGGCCCTTCGTAGCCGAAGCGCGCGGTCTGGTCGACCAGGTCACGCACCGGTCTCCGGAACAGCGGCAGGTTGGTGGCGACGATCGGTGACAGGATCGCGACCGCCAGCGAGGCGGCCAGCACCGAGACGCGGCGCTGGGTGCGCCGACGTTCGACGAAGTAGGCCTCAACGCCGTGCGTCATGGAAAGTGGACCCCGGGGCGCAGCGGTTGGAGCTCTAGTCTCCGGCCGGCCCGGTCAGGACGGCGCCCCGCGTCGAGTCTAACAAAAGCGCGCGCGCCCGCACCCTGGAGTCTTGCACGACCGCCTCGATCGGACCCGGCTCGGTGCGCGCGAAACGTGCCCGGCCCGACGCGTCGGTCTCGAGCACCAGCGCGTCGCCCAGTGTGACGAGCGCGGCGGGCAGCGGGTTGCCGTCCGCGCCCCGCACCTCGATCGAGTCCAGCGGCCAGTCGGCCGGCGCCCACTCCCGCGCGAGCGACAGGAACAGGGCGTAGGCCTCGGCCCGCAGCGCGCCCGGTCCGAGCAGTGCCTGCTCGTCGGGGACCGAGTCGACGCGCGCCGGGCTGGCGTAGATCGCGGGACACGAGGTCTGTTGGAGCGGGTAGGCGGCGTCCTCCGCGACCACCCGCCGCCCCAGGCCGAGGGCGGCGTGGAAGCCGGCGGCGCTGAACGCCCAGCGGCGCCCGGCCGGGCTCGAGAAGTAGAAGCCGAAGCGCCGGATGCGGTGGCCGATCCGGAGGTACCGGTCGGCGCGGAAGGCCTCGCTGCCCTGCA
>DATEMP010000123.1:0-2596 GCA_035275545.1 Candidatus Eiseniibacteriota bacterium
GAGGGCCTGCTCCAGGATGAGGAGGGCCGCGAGCCCGGGTGGATCGCGGTGGTGTGCCATCCGCATCCCCTCTACGGCGGCACCATGCACAACAA
The DNA here is from genome assembly GCA_035275545.1 of Candidatus Eiseniibacteriota bacterium. Taxonomy (GTDB): domain Bacteria; phylum Eisenbacteria; class RBG-16-71-46; order RBG-16-71-46; family RBG-16-71-46; genus WS-11. The sequence goes on from DATEMP010000123.1 coordinate 96, forward strand.
GGTGGCGCACCGGGTCGCCTCGGTGCTGCACGAGCTCGGGGGCGCGGTGCTGCGGTTCAACTTCCGCGGCGTGGGCGCGAGCGCCGGGACCCACGACCAGGGCGTGGGGGAGCTCGAGGACGCACGCGCCGCACTCGCCTGGATGCGCGACCGTCACCCGGACGCGCGCCGCCGGCTCGCGGGCTTCTCGTTCGGCTCCGGTATCGCCGCGCGCCTCGCCGCCTCCGAGCCCGGCATCGAGCGCGTCATCCTGATCGCGCCGCCGGTCGCGACCACCGACTTCTCGGTGCTGCGCACGCTCGCCGTGCCCAAGCTGGTCATCCAGGGCACGCGCGACGCGCAGGCGCCGATCGAAGCACTCGAGCGCGAGTACCCGGCCTGGGCGGAGCCCAAGACCCTGGTACGGATCGAGGGTGCCACCCACTTCTTCGACCGCCAGCTCGGCGCGCTCGCCGACGCGGTGCGAGAGGCGCTCGCCTAGCCCTCCGCCTTCAGCCCTCCGCCCTCGCGCGCGGTGGCGCGCTCGCTCTCGAGCGCCGGCTCCACGTGCACGACCACGTCGGTGAGCCCCGGCCACCGCTCGCGCAGGCGCTCCTCGACGCGATGGCCCAGCGCGTGGGCGCTCGCGATCGCCATGCGCGGGTCGACCAGGATGTGTAGATCGAGATGGATGTCGTCGGCCGGACCCCGCGACCGCACGTTGTGCGCCTCGAGCACGCCCGTCACCCCGAGCGCTTCGGCCTCCACCAGCTCCGGGGCAATGGTGCGTTCGTCGGAGAGCGTCGAGAGTGTGCCCATCAGAATCCGCACCGCCGCGACCGCGATCAGCGCGACGATCACGATCGCCACCACCAGGTCGGCCCATCCGGCGCCGGCGCGCACCGCGAGGAAGCTCAGGAGCACGAGCAGGCTCGCCGCCACGTCGCTCGCGGTGTGGGCGGCGTCCGAGGTGAGCAGCTCGCTGCCCAGGCGCTTGCCCTCGCGGTGCTCGACCCAGGCCACCCCGATGTTGACCGCGAGCGTGAAGCCGACGATCGCGAATCCCAGCGGCGTGATGACCGGATGCGCGGGCTCGCGCATGCGCTCGATGACGGAGGCGATCACCTCGCGGCACCCGAGCAGGAGCATGAGGACGATGCCGAGCGCCGCGAACGTCTCGTACTTGCGATGCCCGTAGGGATGGTTGGCGTCCGGCGGGCGGCGCGCGACCGCCACGCCCACCAGCCCGACCACGTTCGAGGAGGCATCGAGCAGCGAGTGGATGCCGTCGGCGGTCATGGCGATCGCCCCCGAGCGCCATCCATAGATGAGCTTGGCCACCGCCACCGCCAGGTTGAGCCATAGCGTCCACCACAGGATCCGCGCGACGCGGTCGAGGCGTCGCGCCGCCCGCTCGTGGACGAGCGTCACGTGCATGGGCCCTTCATGGTGCATCGGCGCCTGCGCTGGGGCGTCCGGTGGGTCGAACCCGGGCGCCGGTCGGATCTTGTCATTGCCGTGACGTGTATCGAGCAGCCAACCCGTGCGGTCGATCGTCTCAATTCATGTAACATCGTCGGGCCGCCGAGGAGGTCGCTTGAACCGGAAGCGCTGGATCGTCGTCGTTGCCATCGTGGCCGTGGGCCTCGTCGGGGCGTGGTGGTGGAAGGCCCGCTCGGGTGGCGCTGCGCCGAAGTATCGCACGGCGGTGGTGGACCGGGGCAGCATCGAAAGCGTGGTCTCCGCGACCGGCACGATCCGCCCCGTGGTCCAGGTCGAGATCGGCAGCCAGGTGAGCGGGACGGTGGACAAGCTGTTCGCCGACTACAACTCCAAGGTCAAGGCCGGCCAGGTCATCCTGCAGCTCGAGCAGTCCTCGTTCCGCGCGCGGGTCGTGCAGGCCGAGGCGGCGATGGCGAAGACGGAGGCCTCGGTCAAGGATGGCGAGCGGGCGCTGGCGCGGGCCCAGGAGCTGTTCGCGAAGAACTACATCTCCCAGGCGGACCTCGACGCGGCGGTGGTCCAGTCCGAGCTGCGCAAGGCCGACCTGCGCCAGACACGCGCGGCGCTCTCGGCCGCCCAGGTGGACCTCAACCACGCCACGATCCGCTCGCCGATCGACGGCGTGGTGGTGGCACGCTCCATCGATCTCGGCCAGACAGTCGCGGCCAGCCTCTCGGCGCCCAAGCTGTTCGTGATCGCGGGCGACCTCTCGCGGATGCAGGTCGAGAGCGGCATCGACGAAGCCGACATCGGCCAGATCCAGCCCGGGCAGTCGGCGACCTTCACCGTGGACGCGTTCCCCGACCGCTCGTTCCGCGGCCAGGTCTCGCAGGTGCGGCTCGAGCCGATCGTGGACCAGGGCGTGGTCTCGTACACCACCGTGATCCAGACCGGGAATCCCGACCTGAAGCTCCGCCCCGGCATGACCGCGAACGTCACGGTCTCGATCAACCGGAAGGACGACGTCATGCGCATCCCGAACGCGGCACTCCGCTTCCGTCCGCCCGCCGGGCCCGGCG
>DATEMP010000124.1:0-7125 GCA_035275545.1 Candidatus Eiseniibacteriota bacterium
GTGTCCGGCACCACCGGGCTCGCGGCGTCCGAGGAGCAGGCGCTCCGGGACGCCGCGACACGGGTCGCGGTGGTGCGGGCTTCGAACTTCAGCCTCGGCGTCCAGGCGCTGCGGCGCGCCCTGGTCGCAGCCTTGGGCTCGCTCCCCGCGAGCTGGGACATCGAGATCGTCGAGCGGCATCATCGCGGCAAGCAGGACGCCCCCTCGGGGACGGCGCTCACGCTCGCGCGCGAGGCCGCGTCCCGGCGCGGCTGGCCCGAGGACGCGCTTCGGACCGGCGGGCGCTCGGGACGTGTCGGAACGCGGCCCGACGCGGAAATTGCAATCCATGCCCTGCGGGGCGGGACCTGGATCGGCGACCATGCGGTGGTGCTGGCGGGACCGGGGGAGTGGTTGGAACTGCGTCACGTGGCCGAGGACCGGGCGGCATTCGCACACGGGGTGATCGCCGCGGCACGATTCGTGGACACGGCCGGGCCAGGATTCTATACAATCGACGACGTGGCGGCCGCAGCGAACCGGTAGCCAGCTCCCCCGAGGACTCCTCGATGTCGGATGTGCGCCCAGCGCGGCTCGCGCTGGCTCTCGTGACGCTGTGCGTCCTCGGAGCCTCACCGGCCGCCGGCCAGGTGTTCGGGAAGAACAAGGTCCAGTACGAGCCGCTCGACTGGAGCGTCCTCGAGACGCCCCACCTGCGCCTCCACTACTACGCCCAGGAAGAGAGCCTGGCGCGCCGCCTCACGGTGGTCGCGGAGAGCGTGTGCGTGGAGTTCGACGCGCGCTTCCGGCTCTCGTTCCGGCAGCCGATCCCGTTCCTGCTCTACTCGGCGCACCACGTCTTCCAGCAGACCAACGCCACGCCGGGGCTGATCTCCGAGGGCACGGGCGGGCTCACCGAGCTCATCAAGGGCCGCGTGCTGCTGCCGCACAACGGCTCCTGGGCGCGGCTGGTCTGGGTGACCCGGCACGAGCTGACCCACGCGTACATGCTCGAGAAGCTCGGCCAGGTCATGAAGTCGCACCGCCGCACCCAGGGCTACCTGCCGCCGCTCTGGTTCATCGAGGGGCTCGCGGAGTACTGCGGCACCACCTGGGACGCGGACGCCGAAGGGCTGCTCCGCGACGCGGTGCTCTCGCATCGAGCCCGGCCTCTCCTGAGAAGCCAGGACATCACCGGCACCGTGCTCATGTACAAGGAGGGGCAGTCGTTCCTGCTCTACCTGGCGGAGCGCTTCGGCAAGGACAAGGTGTTCGACCTGCTCGACAACTGGTGGCGGGCCGACGACTTCGAGACCGCCTTCCGGCTCACCTTCGGCGAGCCGCTCAAGGAAGTCGACGAGGCGTGGTTCTCGAGCCTGAGACGCCGCTTCTACCCGCTGGTCGCCGAGGCTACGCCGGTCGCCGAGGTCGCCGAGCGCATGACGCGGCGCGGCGAATTCAACCTCGGCGCCCGCGTCCTGCCGCGGCGCGCGGACGGCGACGGCGTGCCGGCCGACACGTCGCTCCGGTTCTGCTACTTCGCGGCGAGCGAGGCGGGTGTCGATCTCATGCTGGACGAGCCGGCGCGCGGCGGCCGCCGCCGCCAGCACCGGCTGCTGCGGGGCGGCCATTCCGCCCAGTTCGAATCGTTCCACCTGTTCCAGAACCGGCCCGATGCCTCGCCCACCGGCACGATCGCGCTCTCCTCCAAGCGGGGGGGACGTGACGCGCTCTACGTGGTCGACTCCTATCGCCGCCGGGTGGTGCGCCGCCTCGAGTTCAACCAGCTGGTGGCGATCAACGACCCCTCGCTGATCCCGGGCGACCAGGCGGTGGTGTTCTCGGCCCAGGACCAGGGCGGGCGCAGCGACCTCTACCGCGCCTCGTGGCGCCGCGACACGGTGAAGCTCGAGCGGCTCACCAGCGACGACTTCGACGACGTCGAGCCGGACGTGTCCCCGGACGGCCGCTGGATCGTGTTCGCCTCGGACCGCGGCGACCCGACCGGCCGCTACGCGCTCTACCGCCTCGATACCGGCGGCGGCGTGCCCGAGCGCGTGAGCCTGCCGCCCGAGGGCAGCGATCGCCAGCCGGTGTACTCGCCCGACGGCCGCTGGATCGCGTTCCGCTCGAGCCGCGGCGGCATCTACGACCTGTGGGTGCGCGGCGCCGAGCCCTCGCGCGAGGCGCGCCGGGTGACCCGGCTGTTCGGGCCCGCCTCCGATCCCGACTGGACGCCCGACGGGCGCGGGCTGCTGTTCACCGGCCAGGACAAGGTCGAGTTCCAGGCCTACCGGATCGGCGTGAATCCCGAGAGCCTCGCGGTCACCGCCGAGCCCCGGCAGGAACCGGATCCGCCCGCGGTCGCCGCGGTGCACACCGGGATCGGCCAGCCGTATCACCGCCGCCTGGGCCTCGACCTGGTGCAGAACGGCATTGCCTTCGATCCCGGACTGGGCGCCGGCGCGGGCGGCCAGATCGCGCTCAGCGACGTGCTCGGCAACGAGCAGTTCCAGATCTTCATCTCCAACGACGCGGAGCGGTTCGGGAACTTCTGGGACGGGTTCGAGGGCGGGGTCACCTACGTCAACCAGTCGCAGCGGCTGAACTACGGCGTCGGCGTCTTCCGGCTCACCCAGCTCTACGACGCGGATCTCGATCTCATCCGGCGAGAGAAGCGGGTCGGCATGATCGGGCTCGCCAGCTACCCGTTCGACAAGTTCAACCGGCTCGAGGGCTCGGTCCTGGTGCGCCACGCCAGCGATCACCGGCTCCAGAGCGGACGGGTCGCTTCCGTGGACCTGGTCTCCAACTTCCTCGCGTTCGTCCACGACGACGCGCGCTGGACCGCGCTGGGACCGAGCGGCGGATCGCGCATGTACGTGGGCGGCGGGTTCACGCGCGACGTGGGCAGCGGCGAGGGGAACAGCGGCCTGGCGCTCGCCGAGCTGCGCCACTACCGGATGCCGATCCCGAACGTGGTGTCCGCGACCCGGGTGCAGGGACAGCTCAGCCTGCTGCGCGACGCGCAGAATTTCTACCTGGGCGGATACAACTCCCTGCCCGGCATCTCGCGCCGCTCGCTCGCCGGGCACCAGACGGTGCTGCTCCAGGAGGAGCTCCGTTTCCCGCTGGTGCGCCGCCTGGTGCTCGCGATCCCGAGCCCCTGGGAGTTCCCGACCGTGAGCGGCGCGGTGTTCGCCGGCGCCGCCTGGACCTGGGACGACGCGTTCGGGGAGCGCTGGAACGAGCGGGTGGGCATCGTGGGCTTCGGGCTCTACCTGGGCGGCGGCTACTACCCGGCGATCCGGTGGAACTTCGTGTGGCCGACCAACGACTTCCGCTCGCTGGGCAAGGGCCCGCGCACCCAGTTCACGCTCGGCTTCAACTACTAGCCGGCTGCCTCAGCGGCCGCCGGGGTCGACGCTGACTGCGAACGGGCTCCGGAATCCCGACTGGGTGCTGGTCACGGTCCCCGCCGACGAGACGCGCGCCAGCTTTCCGCCCACGCCCAGCACCGCCCACGCATCGCCGGAGCCGAGGTCGACCGACACGTCGCCCACGTCGGCGAGCCCGGTGACGCGGAACTCGACCGAGCCGTCGCGGCGCACCGCGATCAGCTGCCCGACGCCCGGGTCCGCGACCCAGATGCGCCCGCGCCGATGGTCCACGCACACGCCGAGCGGCGTGCTCAGGACCAGTGGTGCGCCGATCGCCTGTCCCGCGGAGGTGAGGTGGGTGAGGGTGCCGCCCGAGAACGAGGTCACCCAGCCGTCCTGCGTCGTGCTGTCCACCGCGACCCGCGACGGCGCGGTCACCGTGCGGGCCCACAGCTGCTGGCCGGCCTCGTAGCGGGCGACGCGGTTGGTGCCGCGCTCGCACACCCACACCGAGCCGTCGAACAGGTCCACCGCCACGTCCATCGGCTGGCTCACCGGGCCGAACGAGAACGGCGCGATCGAGCCGTCGGCGGCGACGTGGACGATGCTGCCGCCCTGGTCGCACACCCACGCGGAGCCGTCGTAGGTGTCGACCGAGACCGCGCGCGGCACCGAGAACCCGGGCACGCTCACGGTCACGCCGTTGAAGGGGTCGTAGATGACCACGCGGTTCGAGCCGGGATCGGCCACCCACACGTCGCCGGTCACCGGATTCGCCGCGACGTCGGCGGTGCCGCCGAACTCCGAGCGGCGCAGGGCGACGCGGCGGTTGTCGGGGGTGATGCGCATGAGGTCGGTGCCGCCGTTCTCGACCAGCCAGGGGATCGCGCTCCCGGGGGTGGCGATGTCCTCGGCGGGAAGGTTCCCGAGACCCGACGCGAACACGAAGTAGAGCCGGTACGAGTAGTCGAAGCCGTTGGCGACCACGATGTCCCGGTATCCGGTGGTGAAGACGCCGAGCACGCCGGTGAGCGGCGTGAACTCGGTCTCGCCGGGGCCGCGCTTGTACACCTGGAAGCCGATCAGCGTCGTGCCCTGGACGCTGCTCCATCGCAGCGTCACCTCGTGATCGCCGGCGAGCGCCACGAACCCGGGCGGCCGCCCGCTCGAGTTCGGGTTCATCGGGTCGAACGGGTTCAGCCGCTCGCGCCGGCTGCACCCGGCGAGCAGCAACCCGCCGAGAACTAGAAGCGGAAGGAGACGGCGCATCGCGAGGGCATGACCGACAGCGAGACGCGGCGCGGCGCGGGACGACGGATGAAGCGCAGGTAGAGCCCGGTGGCGATCAGGGCCTCGCCGGTGAAGAGCGAGCCCTGGGAGAGATGGTCGTTGTGCACCGCGCGGTCGAAGAGGGGCTCGATCTCGCTCACGTCGGAGCTCACCAGGTAGGCGTTGTAGGCGTCGTCGGCGCGCTGCGAGAACACGAACGAGAGACCCACCAGGCCCGCGCCCGCGGTCATCGAGAGATACGCCCAGGTGTGCCGGCGGGGCTTGGGGTTCTCGATCGGCACCACCGGAAACGGCGCGGCCGCCTGCGCCAGGGCGCGGGCGGCCGGAGTGGTCTGGAGCGCAACCAGCGCCAGGAGGGCGCAGGTGAAGCGACGCATGATCGGTGTGGCTAGGCGGAAAGGGACGAGGCGAACTTCGCCAGGCGCCCTTTGTGACGGTTCGCGGTCTCCTTCTTGATCACGCCGTGCGCAGCGGTGCGGTCCAGGACCGAAACCGCCTGCGTGTAGGCCGTGCGCGCCTGATCGCGCGTCTTGGCCTCGCGCACAGCCTTGATGGCGGCGCGCATGCGACTGCGGAGAGCCACGTTACGCCGCCGGGCCTTCTCGTTGGTGATGACCCGCTTGGCGGCGGATTTGTGGTGCGGCATGGGAATCCTCCTCGAAGAACCGGATGCTGAAGAGCGGAAGCAACATAGGCGGGCGCGATGGGGGTGTCAAGCACCGGGAACACGTTGCCGCCGCGCGCCGGACGGGTGTAGGGTGACCCTTCACCCCATCCCGTACTGGGTGCCTGGAGTCTCTCGTGAGCCTTTTGAGCGACAAGATCCTCAATCTGCCAGCCGCACCAGGGGTTTACCTGTTCAAGGACGGCCCCGGACGGGTGATCTACGTCGGCAAGGCGAAACGGCTCTCCCAGAGGGTGCGGAGCTACCTGGTCGAGGCCGACGACGCCTGGCGGGTGGAGCTGATGCGGGAGGCGGCCGACCTGGACGTGATCATGACCGACAGCGAGGTGGAAGCCCTGCTGCTCGAGGCCACCCTGATCCGCCAGCACAAGCCCCGCTACAACGTCCTGCTCAAGGACGACAAGAGCTTCCCGTACGTGAAGGTGAGCATGCAGGAGGAGTTCCCGCGGCTCTCGGTGACCCGACAGGTGCGCAACGACGGGGCGCGCTACCTGGGGCCGTTCACCGACGTCAAGCGCCTCCGGCGCACCCTGCGCCACGTGCGGCGGATCTTCCCGGTGCGCACCTGCCGCAACTTCGAGGACTACGTGCGCGCCGACCGGCCGTGCCTCTACTACCACATCAAGCGCTGCGTCGGCCCCTGCTACAGCCGGGCGGCGGTGCGCCCCGACGACTACCGGGCACTGGTCGAGGGGCTGCTCATGTTCCTCACCGGCCGCGACGACGAGCTGCTGGTGCGCCTGCGCCAGGAGATGGAGCGGGCGGCCGAGGCGCGCGAGTACGAGACCGCGGCGCGGCGGCGCGACCAGATCCGGCTGCTCGAGACCGCGCGCGTGCCGCAGAAGGTGGTGAGCGCGGGCGGCCACGATGCCGACGTGCTGGGCCTCGCGCGCCACGGCCGGCGTGCGGTGGTGGCGATGTTGCGGGTGCGTGACGGCCGGGTGGTGGGGAAGGAGTCGCGGGTGCTGGACCGTGTCGAGGCGATCGACGAGGCGGAGGTCCTGGGCTCGTTCGTGGCCCAGCACTACCTGGCGCAGACCGAGCTGCCGCGCCGGCTGGTGGTGGGCGTGAACATGGAGGAGGCGGCCCTGCTCGGCGAGGCGCTGGGCGCGCGCGCCGGGCACCGGGTCGAGCTGGTGCTGCCGGTGCGCGGGCGCGAGCGGCGGCTGGTGAGCACCGCCGAGCGCAACGCCGCGCTCGCGCTCGAGGATCTCGAGGCGCGGGTCGCGGGGCGGCGCGCGCGCTTCGTGCCCGAGGTGCTCGAGCTCCAGAAGGCGCTCGCACTCGAGACGCCGCCGCACCGGGTGGTGTGCTTCGACATCTCGAACCTGGGCGGGGACAGCGCGGTCGCAGCGGTGGTGGCAGCCGAGAACGGCCGTGCGATGAAGGGGCTCTACCGGCGGATGCGCATGCACCGCCCCGGACCGGACGACTTCGCGATGATCGGTGAAGCGGTGGAGCGCTACTGGACGCGCGTCGAGTCCGGCGAGCTGCCGCGTCCGGATCTGGTGGTCGTGGACGGCGGGCTCGGGCAGATCGCGGCCGCGCGTCACGCGCTCGACCGGATCGCCACCCGGCCGGTGCCGCTGGTGGGGCTCGCCAAGCGCGAGGAGACCGTGATGCGCGAGCGCGGCGGGCCGCTCCGCCTGTCACGCCGCAGCGCCTCGCTGCGGCTGCTCCAGCGCCTGAGGGACGAGGCCCACCGGTTCGGGCTCGCCTACCACCGCAAGCTGCGCGGGCGGGCGCGGGTGAGCGGGGCGCTCGATCGCGTGTCGGGCGTGGGCCCGGCAC
>DATEMP010000125.1:0-15363 GCA_035275545.1 Candidatus Eiseniibacteriota bacterium
AGCCCGGGCGCGGGCTCGCGTGCCTGCCGGCGCCCGCGGCCGCCGACGTGTTCGTGGACCTCGAGGGCGATCCCTACTTCGACGAGGGCGGGATCGAGTACCTGTTCGGCTGGGCGGTCGCCGATCCCGCGCCCGCCGGGATGCTGGCGCTGGACGCCGGCGCACCTGCCTACCACTCGCGCTGGGCGCTCGACCGTGGCGCCGAGCGGCGCGGGTTCGAAGCGCTCATCGACACGATCATGGCGCGCTGGGACGCGGATCCCAACATGCACGTCTACCATTTCGGCGCCTACGAGCCCGGCTCGTTCAAGCGCCTGATGGGCCGCTACGCCACGCGCGAGACCGAGGTCGACCGCCTGCTGCGCGGGGCGCGCTTCGTGGACCTGCACGACGTCGTGAAGCAGTCGCTGCGCGCCAGCGTCGAGGAGTACTCGATCAAGAAGCTCGAGCCGCTCTACGCGTTCGAGCGGGGGCAGCCGCTTCCGATCGCCTCGGCGAGCCTGCGCGTGATCGAGCGCAGCCTCGAGCTGGGCCATCCGATCGACGTCGCCGGGGAGCACGCGCGGATCGTCGAGGAGTACAACCGCGACGACTGCATCTCGGCCAAGGCCTTGCGCGACTGGCTCGAGACGCTGAGGACGGCCGCGATCGAGGCGGGCGCGGAGATCCCGCGGCCGTCGTTCGCGGAGGACAAGGCCAGCGACGCCGTCAGCGAACGCGAGAAGGCGGCACAGGCGCTGGCCGAACGGCTGCTCGCGGGGGTTCCGGAGGGGCGTGAGGAACGCAGCGACGAGCAGCACGCCCGCTGGCTGCTGGCGCACCTGCTCGAGTGGCACCGGCGCGAGGACAAGGCGCCTTGGTGGCAGTACTTCAAGCTGCGCGGGATGTCCGACGAGGAGCTGCTCGACCAGATGCCGGCGCTCGCCGGCCTCGAATACGTCGGGCGCGTGGGGAAGGAGAAGAGCCTCCCCATCGACCGGTACCGGTTCCCGGCGCAGGAAACATCGATCCGCGAGGAGAGCGAGCTCGAGCTGCCCGGTCCCGAGGGCGGCAGCTTCGGCGAGGTGACGGCGATCGACTTCGACGAGCGCACCGTCGACATCAAGAAGAAGCGCAAGTGTATCGACGTGCACCCCACGAGCGTGTTCGCCCACAAGGTGATCGGCTCCACCACGCAGGCGGACGCACTCATGCGGCTCGGTGAGTGGGTGGCGACGAACGGGGTCGACGCGCCGGGTGGCTGGCGCGCGGCGCGCGATCTCCTGCTGCGCCTCACGCCGCGCGTGAAGGGGCACACGGGCGAAGCACTCGAGGCGCCGGGCGAGGGTGGAGTCAAGGCGGCGCGGCGTCTCGCGGTCGCGCTCGACCACGGCACGCTCGCGATCCAGGGCCCGCCCGGGTCGGGCAAGACCTTCACCGGCGCGCGCATGATCCTGGACCTCGCGCGCTCCGGGAAGCGCGTCGGCGTGTGCGGCTTCAGCCACAAGGTGATCCGCAACCTGCTCCAGGGGGTGGTGGCGGCGGCCGCCGAGCAGGGGAAGCCGATCGACTGCATCGCCAAGGTGAGAACCAAGAGCCAGGATCCCGACCCGAGCATCGTCGAGACCACCGACAACGCCGTGGTCCTCGATACCTTGAAGAACGGCCCGGCGCGAATCGCGGGCGGCACATCGTGGCTCTGGGCGCGCGAGGAGTTCTTCGAGGCGGTCGACGTGCTGTTCGTGGACGAGGCGGGGCAGATGTCGCTCGCCAACGTGCTGGCGATCGCCGGCGCGGGGAAGAACCTGGTCCTGCTCGGGGACCCGCGGCAGCTCGAGCAGCCGATCCAGGGCAGCCATCCCGAGGGCACCGAGGTGTCGGCGCTCGACCACGTGATCGGGAAGCACCTGACCATCCCGCCGGACCGCGGCCTGTTCCTCGCCGAATCGTGGCGCCTGCCGCCCGAGATCTGCTCGTTCACCTCCGAGATGTTCTACGAGGGCAAGCTCCACGCGCGGTCCGCACCGGAGCTGCAAGCCCTCGCGGGCAGCGATCGCTTCAATGGCGCCGGTCTCTGGTACGTGCCGGTCGAGCACGACGCGAACCAGAGCTCGTGCGCCGAGGAGGTGGAGGCGGTCGAGGCGCTGGTGGCGAAGCTGCTCGCCGGCGGCATGACCTGGCGCGACCGCGACGGCGCCACGCACGATCTCGGCCTGGACGACATCCTGGTCATCGCCCCCTACAACGCCCAGGTTGCGGACTTGAAGGCGAAGCTTCCGAAGGGGGCCAGGATCGGCACCGTGGACAAGTTCCAGGGGCAGGAAGCGCCAGTGGTCATCTACTCGCTCACCAGCTCCACCCCGCAGGACGCCCCGCGCGGCATGGACTTCCTCTACGACTCGAACCGATTCAACGTCGCCACCTCGCGCGCGATGTGCGCGTGCATCGTGGTCGGGAGCCCGCTGCTGTTCGAGCCCGACTGCCAGAGCCCGAAGCAGGTCAAGCTCGCGAACGCGTTCTGCCGCTTCCTCGAAGTGGCGCGCGAAGTCCGCAGCGGTCCCACGGCGGAGCTCCTGCCGACGCAGTCCTAGCACGGGCTCCGGCCCCGCGCCCGGCCATTGCCGCGGCTCGAAAACGCCACTATCCTCCCCGGCATGGCGCGATTCCTGGTCAAGACCGAGCCCTCGACCTACTCGTTCGCGAACCTCCAGCGCGACAAGCGCACGGTGTGGGACGGGGTGGCGAATCCGGTCGCACTCAAGCATCTCGCCACCATCAAGAGGGGCGACACGGTGGTCATCTACCACACCGGCGACGAGAAGCAGGCGGTAGGACTCGCGACCGCGGCATCCGACGCCTATCCGGATCCCAAGGCCGGGAATCCGAAGGTCGTGGTCGTGGATCTCGCCGCCGACAAGGCGCTCCCCACGCCGGTGACGCTCGCCCAGGTCAAGGCGGACGCGGTGCTCAAGGGCAACGATCTCGCGCGCCTGCCGCGTCTCTCGGTCATCCCGTTCACCGAGCCGCAATTCCAGCGCCTGCTGAAGCTCGCGGGCGCCTAGCCCCGCTCCGCACCCGACAAGCCACGCAACCCCAGGAGAGTCACGATGTGCAGGAACATTCGTACGCTGTACAACTTCGAGCCCACGGCCACCGATGAGGAGGTGCGCGCGGCCTCGCTCCAGTTCGTGCGCAAGATCAGCGGCTACAACAAGCCGTCGCAGGCGAACGAGGCGGCCTTCGATCGCGCCGTGGACGAGGTGGCGCGTGCCGCGCGAAAGTTGCTCGACGGGCTGATCACGACCGCGCCGCCCAAGGACCGGGAGGTCGAGGCGGCGAAGGCGAAGGAGCGGGCCGCCCAGCGGTTCGGAACGAGTCACTAGGACAGGGAGCACGTCATGGCCTCGAAACCGTACGACGCGATCGTGGTCGGCGCGCGCTGCGCCGGATCCCCGCTCGCCATGCTTCTCGCCCGCAAGGGCCACAAGGTGCTGGTCGTCGACCGCGCGACGTTCCCGAGCGATACGATCTCGACCCACCTGATCCACCCGCCGGGCGTCGCCGCGCTGAAGCGCTGGGGCCTGCTCGACCAGGTGGTGGCCACCAACTGTCCTCCGATCGCGCAGTACACGTTCGATTTCGGTCCGATCGCGCTCAGCGCCCCGCCCGGCACACCCGAGTCGCCGGTCGCCTACTGCCCGCGGCGACAGCGGCTCGACACGATCCTGGTCGAGGCGGCGTCCAAGGCGGGAGCGGAGGTGCGGCAGGAGTTCGTGGTCGACGAGCTGGTGACGGAGAACGGCGAGGTGACCGGGATCCGCGGCCGCGGCAAGGGCGGCGCCACGGTGACCGAGCGCGCGAAGGTGGTGGTGGGCGCCGACGGCCTGCACTCGACGGTCGCCAAGGCGGTGAAGCCGGAGCAGTACAACGAGAAGCCGCACCTCAACACCAGCTACTACACGTACTGGAGCGGTCTGCCGATGAACGGAGGCTTCGAGACCTACATCCGTCCCGGACGCGGATTCGCGGCGATTCCCACCAACGACGATCTGACCCTGATCGTGGTGGGCGTGCCCCAGGCGGAGTTCGAGACCTACCGCAAGGATATCGAGGGCACCTACCGCGGCGCGATCGACCTGGTGCCGTCGTTCGCCGAGCGCTTCCGCGGCGCCAAGCGCGAGGAGCGCTTCGTCGGCACCAGCGTTCCGAACTACCTGCGCAAGCCCTACGGGCCCGGCTGGGCGCTGGTCGGCGATGCCGGGTACAACAAGGACTACCTCACCGCGCAGGGGATCTCGGACGCGTTCCGCGACGCCGAGACGATCGCGGGCGCCCTGGACACGGCGCTCTCGGGGGCGAAGCCGTTCGACGCGGCGATGGGCGAATACCACGCGGCCCGCGACCGGCACGCGATGCCGATGTACGAGTTCACCGCCCAGGTTGCGACCATCGAGCCGCCGTCACCCGAGTTCGCGCAGGTCCTCGGTGTGCTCGCGGGCAGGAAGGAGGGGCGCGCGGGGTTCATCCAGGTGCAGGCGGGCGTGCTCTCGCCCGCGGAGTTCTTCGCGCCGGAGAACATCGGGAGGCTGATGGCCACCGCGGCGCGATGAGGCACGCCGGAATCATGTAGATTGCCCGGATGCCCCTCGCCGCAGGCACCCGGCTCGGCCCCTACGAGATCGTCGCCCCGCTCGGGGCCGGCGGCATGGGCGAGGTGTTTCGCGCCCGCGACACGCGGCTGGGCCGGGAAGTCGCGGTCAAGGTGCTCGCCGAGGGCATCACCAAGGACCCGGAGGTGCGGGCCCGGTTCGAGCGCGAGGCCCGCACCGTCTCGAGCCTCAACCACCCGCACATCTGCACCCTCCACGACGTCGGGAAGGACGGCGACACCGACTTCCTGGTCATGGAGCTGGTCGACGGTGAGACGCTCGCGGACCGCATCACGCGCGGCGCGCTCCCGACCGCCGAGGTGCTGCGGATCGGCAGCCAGGTCGCCGACGCGCTCGACCGCGCGCACCGGGCGCGCGTCATCCACCGCGATCTCAAGCCCGGGAACGTCATGCTCACCCGCTCGGGCGCCAAGCTCATGGATTTCGGCCTCGCGCGCGCCACCAGCCTGGCGGGACCCGCGGGCAAGGGCGGCTCCATGGGCGCGGCGTTCACCCAGTCGCCAACCGTTGCCCAGCCGCTCACCGCCGAGGGCATGATCGTCGGCACCTTCCAGTACATGTCGCCCGAACAGCTCGAGGGCAAGGAGGCCGATGCGCGCTCCGACATCTGGGCGCTCGGCTGCGTGCTCTACGAGATGGCGACCGGAAAGCGCGCGTTCGAGGGCAAGAGCCAGGCCTCGCTCATCAGCGCGATCATGAGCGGCGAGCCGGCACCGATGGCGCAGCTGGCACCGATGACGCCGCCCGCGCTCGACCGGCTGGTGCGCCAGTGCCTGGCCAAGGATCCCGACGAGCGCATCCAGAGCGCCCACGACATCAAGCTCCAGCTCGCGGGCCTTGGCGAAGCGGGGTCGGCATGGAGCGGCGCGATGCCGGCCGCGGCAATGGCGGCGGCGCGATCACGCGCGCGGATGGCCGCGCTCATTTCGTGGGGCGTCGCCGCGCTCGCCGTGATTGCCGCTGTCGCCCTGCTGGTGACGCGGCGCGATGGCGGTACGCGTGCGCCCATGCGCACGGTGATCGCGGCTCCGCCCGGAGCCCGCATGCACATTTCGGGCGACGATGCCGGACCGCCCGCGCTCTCGCCCGACGGGCGGCAGCTCGTGTTCAACGCGATCGGCCAGGGTGGCGGGTCCCGCCTGTGGCTGCGGCGGATGGACGAGCTGACCGCGCGTCCGCTTCCGGGCACCGAGGGGGGGACGTTTCCGTTCTGGTCACCGGACGGGCACTCGATCGCTTTCTTCACCACCACGCACCTCAAGCGGCTCGATCTGGACGGCGGCGCGGTCCTCACGCTCGCGCCTGCCCCGGGCTCGCGAGGCGGCTCGTGGTCGAGAACCGGCGTCATTCTCTACTCGCCCGGGTACGTCGATGGCCTGATGCGCATTCCCGCGTCGGGCGGCACGCCCGCGATCGTGACGAAGCTCGATCCCGCGCGTGAGACGACGCACCGATGGCCACAGATGCTCCCCGACGGAAAGCACTTCATCTATCTGGGCGCGAACCACTCCGATCCCGCGGGGACATCGGCGATCTGGTATGGATCGCTGGCGGGCGGCCCGCCGCGCAAGCTCTTCGATTCCCCGAGCAGCGCGCTGTTCGCGTCGGGCTGGCTGCTGTTCGTGCGGGACAGCACCCTGCTCGCCCAGCGCTTCGATGCGGGTTCGGGCCGGCTCTCGGGTGAGCCGGTCTCGACCGCCGAGGTGGTCCAGCTCGATCCCACCACCTGGCGCACCGTGCTCACCGCATCGGACAACGGCCTGCTCGTCTATGGCCTCGGGGGGCGGACCACTCCGTTCCGCATGACCTGGTTCGACCGTTCGGGTCAGGTGTTGCGCTATGTCGGCGATCCCGCCAACCACATCGAATTGGCGCTCGCACCCGATGGGCGGCGCATGGTGGTCGAGACCCAGTACACGCCGAACGCCGATCTCTGGCTGCACGACCTCGAGAACGGCACGCGCCGGCGCATCACCTCGGCGCCGGTGGACGAGTCGTACCCGGTCTGGTCACCGGACGGAGGCCGCATCGCGTTCAGCTCGCAACAGCGCCAGGTCGGCTCCGGAACCGAAACGTTCTATCGGGCGCAGATCATGCGCGGCGATGGCGCCGGCGAACCCGTGGTCCTGCTGGCCGATTCGGCCAAGGACGTGCTGGCGCTGTCCTGGCATCCCGACGGGGGCGCGATCCTGGTCGGCCGCGGCTCGTATCGGAACTCGGGCATCGCCGAGCTGTGGCAGGTGACGCTCGCCACCGGCAAAGCCGAGCCCGTGCTCCCGGCGTCCCATCCGGTGTCGACGGCAGCGTACTCGCCCGACGGGCGCTGGATCGCATTCACCTCGCTCGCCACTGGGCGCCCCGAGCTGGTGGTGGTCGCCGCGCCGCGACGCGGCGAGACACCGGATCCGAACGCGCGCTTGTGGCAGATCACGAACGCCGGCGGCGACAAGCCGGTGTGGCGCGCGGATGGACGCGAGCTGTTCTACCAGCGTCCGGACGGAACGCTCGTCGCACTCGCCGTGGCGGGAACCGGCGGCGAGTTCCGCGTGGTGTCCGAGACCCCGCTGTTTCAGGCCTTCCAGCGCGCGTTCGTGCACTCGTACGACGTGACGGCGGACGGCCGGCGTTTCGTGGTGATCGTCTCGGGTGGCGACAACGTCGCCCCGCTCGCGGTGGTCAGCGACTGGACGCGGACGCTGCGACGCCGGTGACCTACGCCCTCACCATCGCTGCGAGCCTTGCGCTCGCGTGGCTCGCCGCGACGCCCACCGCGAACGGCGGGTGGACCAAGATGGGCCCGGGGGCGGGCGGGGCGTTCACCCAGGCCGCGGCGGGCCCGACCGGGATCGTGCTCGCGGGGTCCGACATTGGCGGGCTCTACCGGTCGCTCGACGGCGGCGGGACCTGGGACGGGATCGGCACCGACCGCGGCGTGCCGTTGACGCACGTGTCGGCGGTGGCATTCGACGCCGCAGACCCCTCGCTCATGTGGTGCGGGGGGAATGCCAGCCGCAGCGACCGCTCGACGCTCGCCGCGCTCTATCGCAGCACCGACTTCGGCGCCACCTGGATGGCGGCCAAGCCGGCGATGGGCGGGTACGTGAGCGCGTTCGCGGTGGCGCGCGACGTCATGTACTGCGCGTGGGCGCCGGCTTACAACGCACCCGACCAGGAGATCTGGCGCAGCGGCGACCGCGGGGCAACCTGGATCAAGGCGACCGCCAAGCCGGTCGCCGGACGGCGCGCGATCAAGCTGCTGGTCCATCCCGTGAACACGCGATGCCTGCTGATGGTGACCGGCGACGACGGCAACATCGCGACCCCGGGCGAGCTGTGGCAGTCGAGCGACGGCGCGGTCACCTGGTCGCGGATCGGCAAGGTGATCGGGCCGGTGCTCGACGTGGCGTGGCATCCGGCGAAGCCCGAGACGCTGGTCGCCAGCACCGACGTCTCGGGCGTCGCCACCGGCGGGTTCGTGTGGCGCTCGCTCAACGGCGGCACCACGTGGACGCAAGCCGCGGCGTACACCGGCGCGCTCGCGTGGAAGGCGGGAAGCGACACGGTGCGGGTGGTCAACGTGGCGAAGAACATCACCATCACCGGCAAGACGTGCGGCACGTTCGAGAGCGGCGACGCGGGTGCGACCTGGAAGCGCAAGGCGTCGGGGAACGACTGGGACACGGGCTGGGTGGGAGCGCTCGCGCCCGCGTACGGGCGCGGCAGCTACGGGATCGGCAAGACGCTGGGCGGCTCGCTCAAGAACCCGAACGAGATCTGGTGGGTGACGTCGCGGTTCCTGTGGAAGTCGACCAGCGGCGGACTCCGCTTCGACAACGCGTTCACGCGCGGCTCGCCCGGCGACCGGTGGCTCACGCGCGGCGTCGACAACATCAACATCTTCACCATCGCCGCGTCGGAGATGACCAGGGGCAAGCTCTACGCGGGCTACTTCGACCTCGGCCTGTGGCGCTCGCTGGACGGCGGCGGCTCGTGGCGGATGCTCAACGACCCGGTGGCGACCGGCACCTGGAAGGGGAGGGGCGGCAACGCCTCCTCGGTCCTGCTCGATCCCGCGCGGCCCGACGTGATCTGGACCACCAACGGCGTGAATCGCAGCAAGCAGCGGCTGATCCGCTCCGCGCGCTCCGGCGATCCCGGCACCTGGACCGCGGCCACCGGGCTGGTGGACGACGCGTTCATGATCGGGCTCTCGCTGGATCGCCAGTCGCCCGTCAACCGTCGCACCCTGTTCGTCACCTCGGCCGGCGACGTCTACAAGTCGATCGACGACGGTGTCACGTTCGCACGCGTCCTCGACGCCACGAATGTTTTCGTGACCGCGGTCGACCGGTTCGACGGCAGGCTGGTCTACGCCGGCGGAGCGGACGGCTTCTTCGTGTCGATCGATGGCGGCAGGAAGTGGAATGGTCCGCTGACGCAGGCCGGGACGCTGAGCGGGACCGTGCCCAAGCCCGAGAACGTCGGCGAGGCGCAGTGGACCGGCGTCCACGCGATCGTGCCCGACCCCGTGACGCACGATCGCGTCTGGGTGGTGGCCTACTCGACCGCCGGGGTGAAGAGCGGGCTCTGGATGTGCGCCAACCCGCGCGCCCCGAAGCCCACGCTCACGCAGAAGGCTTCGCGCCACTTCGCGCGCGGATTCACGCTCGATCCCAAGCACCCGGGCCGCGCCTATCTCACCACCTCGCCCGCCGCCAACTCGGGGAAGGCGGGCGTCGACACCACGCTCACCTTCGGGCTCGAGACCACGGAGCAGATCGACGCCGCGCAGCCCGCGTGGACGTCGCTCAACCGCGGCAAGCAGTGGCGGTTCGCGTGGCCGGTGGTGGTCGATCCCTTCGATTCGACCGTGGTCTACGTGGGGGAGCCGGGCAACGGAGCGCTGAAGCTGACGCGCCGGTAGCGGAGGCGTAGACTCGATCCAGTCGCCGCCCTCACTGCCACGGAGGACTCACATGCTCCGCCCCGTCTTCGCGCTCATCCTGCTGGTCGCACTCGCCGCGTTCGCCATCGCCCAGGGGCCGCCCCAGCCGCCGCCCAGCCAGCCGCCACCGGCGCAGCCGCCGGCGGGCGAGATCAAGCCGGGCGTGCCGCAGCCGGTCGGACAGTCACGCGGCAGTTTCGCGCCGCCGCCGTTCCCGGGCGACACCATGGCCGCCGAGCGCGACAGCCTCATGAACGTGGTCATGAAGCGGATCGCCGGCAAGGAGCAGATGCCGGCCGAGAGCGTGTTCAAGGACATCCAGGTGCTCAAGGGCCGCCGCGCGGGGGACATCCCGCGGGTGATGAGCTTCGGCTTCGGCCGAAGCCTGGGCGCGAGCTGCTTCCACTGCCACGCCCGCGACGACTGGGCGAAGGACAACAAGCACAAGACGATTGCGCGCGAGATGTTCAAGATGGTGACGGCGATCAACACCGACTACATCCAGAAGATCCAGGGCCTCGACTCGGTGGTGGTCGCGGGGCGGCCTCCGCAGCCGCCGGTGGTCAACTGCGGCACCTGCCACCGCGGGTCGGTCCACGCGAACGCCGAGATTCCGCGCCCGGGCGGCATGCGTCCCGGCGGCGGTCAGGCGCGCTGAAGCGCGGGCGTGGCCTGGTGGGTGAGGTGCTCGGGGTTGAGTCCTTCCAGCTCGGGCGGGAGGAAGCGCCCGTCCTTGCGGATCAGCTCGCCGTCGAACCACACTTCGCCGCCCCCGTATTCGGGCCTCTGGATGAGCACCAGGTCCCAGTGAATCTGGGAGCGGTTGCCGTTGTCCGCGATCGTGTAGGCCTGGCCGGGCGTGAAGTGCAGCGACCCCGCGATCTTCTCGTCGAACAGCGTGTCCTTGATGGGGTGGAGCACGTAGGGGTTGAAAGCGAGCGCGAACTCGCCCACGTGGCGTGAGCCTTCGTCGGTCGCGAGCAGCTGGTCGAGCCGTGCCTGCGGGTCGCCGGTCGCCTTCACGATCCGGCCGCCCTCGAACGTGAGCCGCACGTTGGTGTAGGTGGTGCCCTGGTAGAGCGACGGCGTGTTGTAGGCGATCGTGCCCTCGACCGAGTCGCGGACCGGCGCGGTGAAGCACTCGCCGTCCGGCAAGTTGCGCCGTCCCTCGCACGGGACCGCGCCGATCCCGGCGATGCTGAAGCGCAGGTCGGTCCCCGGGCCGCGCAGGCGCACGTCGCGGGTGGCGCGCATGCGCTCGGCGAGCGGCGCGACCGCGTCGGCCATCCGGGCGTAGTCGATGGTGCACACGTCGCAGAAGTAGCGCTCGAACTGCGCGGTGCTCATCCCGGCGAGCTGCGCCATCGACGGCGTGGGGTAGCGGAGCACCAGCCACTTGGTGTGGTTGACGCGGTAGTCGGAGTGCACCGGCTTGCCGATCCAGCGCGTGTAGAGCGCCATGTGCTCCGCGGGCACGTCCGCCAGCTCCGAGGCGTTCTCGGTGGCGCGCAGGCCCACGTAGGCCTGGACCTGCTTCATCTGGAACATCTCGACCTCGGCCTGGAGACGGATCTGGCGCTCGACGCCGCCGGCGAGGAGCTGGCGGTGGACCGCGTTCCGCCGCAGCGAGACCAGCGGGATCGCGTCGGCCAGGAACACCTCGTCGATGAGATCGACCAGCAGGCCGTCGGCGAGATCGAACGACTCGATCAGCACCACCTCGCCGGGCACCAGGTGGGTGGAATGCCGGACGATGGTGCGGGCGATGTCGCGGCTGCGCGGATCACGCATGGCTCGCCCACTCGTAGAGCGCATCGTAGACCGGCGCTTCGAGACGGATCTTGGCGTGGTCGTCGCGCCCGAGCATGAGCCGGAATCCGCCCGCGATCGCCCGGAGGCCGCGGCCCTCCGGGACCGTGTCGATGTCCGCCGCGACGTCGGCCGCGTGGACCACGCGCGCGAGCGCCGCCAGACCGGGATCGCACTGGAGGTCGTACTTGAGCAGGATGCTCTCGAACGAGCACCGGCCGTCCACGTGCCCGAGCTCGGCGCCCTCGACGTCGTAGGGGATGGCCCGCTGCTCGGCCGCAACCCGCATGACCTGGTCGGCGGGCACGAACAGGAACTCCGCTTCCGGATCGACGAATCGCCTGATGAGCCAGGGACAGGCGACTCGATCCACCACCGCGTTCTCGCGCGTGACCCACTTCATGGCGTCCTCCTCTGGGAAGTAGTGACCGGCGCAGTATGGCACTTGCTAGACATGACTAGCAACTGCTATATTACTCGTGGTCGTAGACGGCACGAGGCCCCGAGGAGCTCGCATGGAACCGCCAAAAGACCTTGATGACTGGTATCTCCTGATCCACCAGATCCCCGCTAAGCCGCTCTATCTGCGGGCGCGGTTCCTTCGCCTGCTCAACCAGAGCGGCGCGGTGGCGCTCAAGCAGTCGGTCTACGCGCTGCCGCGTGGAGGCGAGCGCCTGGAGCGCCTGCAGGCGATCGCCCGGGAGATCCGGGAGCAGGGCGGTGAGGCGTTCGTGTGCGAGACGCAGTTCCCGAGCGCCGCGGATCAGCAGCGCGTCGTTGACGCGTTCCGCCGCGAGCGGGACGCCGACTACGAGCGCCTGGCCGCCGCAGCGCGCGACGCCCGCGAGCCGAGACAGCTCACACGCCTGCGCCGCGAGTTGGCGCGCGTCACGTCGGTGGACTTCGTGGGCGCCGGCGGACGCGCGGCAGCGGAGGCTGCGTTCGAGGCTCGCGAGCGGGCCCTGGCGCGCCCGGCTGGAACGCCGAAGGGACGCACGCAGTGGACGGGGCGGACCTGGGTGACGCGCCGGGGCGTCCACGTCGATCGCATCGCCTGCGCGTGGTTCATCCGCCGCTTCCTCGACCCGGGCGCCCGGTTCCGGTTCGTGGCCGGGACTTCCGAAGCGCTGCGCGCGGGCGAGGTCGGGTTCGACATGCCGGGTGCCGAGTTCACGCACGAGGGCGGCCGGTGCTCGCTCGAGACCCTGATCGCGAAGACCGGGCACCGCGACGCCGGCCTCGAGCGGATCGCCGGGATCGTGCACGACCTGGACATCAAGGACGGCAAGTTCGCCTTCCCCGAGGCCGCCGGGATCGAGCGCCTGATCGCCGGCATCGTGGCCGCCCACGCGGACGACGGAGCGCGGCTGGAGCGAGGGGCGGCGCTGCTCGACGACCTCCATCGATCGTTCGCCCCGCGCCCTGCCCTTTCCGCGCCCAAGGCTGTCGCGGCCCTGCGCCCGCCGCGGCGGGGAGGAAAGGCATGAGCGAAGCGCCCATTCTCTTCCTCGATCGCGCGCGGGTCGCGGAGCTGCTCGGGTTCGACGACTGCATCACCGCGGTCGAGGACGCGTTCCGGCTGCGCGGCGAAGGGAAGGAGATTCAGCAGGGGCTGCTCAGCTTCCACGTCCCAGGCGGCGTGTTCCACATCAAGGCAGGGGTGCTCGACCTGGGGCACCCGTACTTTGTCGCCAAGGCGAACGGGAACTTCCCCGGCAACCCGCGCGCGCACGGCCTGCCCACGATCCAGGGGCTGATCGTGCTCGCCGACGGCCGCGACGGCCGGCCGCTGGCGGTGCTCGACTCGGGCGAGGTGACGCTGCGGCGGACCGCGGCCGCGAGCGCGGTGGCGGCGAAGTACATGGCGCGGGCCGACGCACGGGTGGCCACCGTGTGCGGATGCGGCGAGCAGGGCCGCGTCCAGCTGATCGCGCTCGCCCGCGTCCTGCACCTGGAGCGCGTCCACGCGTTCGACCGCGACCCGGCGAAGTCGCGGGCGCTCGCCGAGGTGCTCTCGCCGGCGCTCGGCCTGGCGATCGCGCCGGTCGACGACCTTCACGCCGCGACCCGGCAGAGCGACGTGATCGTCACCAGCACCACCTCGACCGAGTTCCTGCTCGGCCCGGACGACGTGCGGGCGGGCGTCTTCATCGCCGCGGTGGGCACGGACAACCCGGACAAGCGCGAGATCCATCCGTCGCTGATGGCGGCGGGGAAGGTGGTGGTGGACGACTTCGAGCAGTGCGCCCGGATCGGAGACCTCCGCCATGCGCTCGAAGCGCGCGCCATGGAGCACGTGCGGCTTCACGGCGACCTGGCCTCGGTGGTGGCGGGCCGGGTGCCGGGGCGCACCTCGGACCAGGACATCATGATCTTCGACTCGACCGGCATCGCGCTCGAGGACGCCGCTGCGTCGATCCTGGTCTACGAGCGCGCGCGCGATGCCGCTCCCGTCGGGGCCGGGGCGTGACGGGCGATGGGCGACTCCGGGTGCGCGGCTGACCTGATCCTGGTCGTGCTGCGCTGGCCACCCGCCGTGGCGCGGCGCGAAGCGCTCGCGGCGCGCCTGAACGAATCCGGCGCACGCGCGCTCGGCCGGGGGGTGTTCCTGCTCCCGGACGACCGGGACGCGTCCGCCATCGAGGATCTCGCACGCGAGATCGTCCGCGCCGGGGGCGACGCGCTGCTCGGGCGCGGCACGCTGCTCGCCGGTTGCGACCGCGGCCATCCGTGACGCCGTCGCGGACCGCCTTCGTCCTCTACTTCCTGCGCCTGGGGGCGCTCGGCTTCGGCGGGCCGATTGCCCTCACCGGAGCGATGCAGCGGGACCTGGTCGAGGAGCGCGGTTGGGTCTCGAAGCAGGACTTCCTCGATGGCCTCGCACTCGCCCAGCTCGCCCCGGGGCCGCTCGCCGCCCAGCTCGCGATCTACCTGGGCTGGGTGCACGCGCGCCTGCTCGGCGCCACGCTGGTGGCGGCCGCGTTCATCCTGCCGTCGTTCGTCATGGTGCTCGCGCTCTCGGCGCTCTACGTGCGCTACGGCGGCCTGCCGTGGATGCAGGGGGTGTTCTACGGCGTCGGTCCGGCCGCGATCGCGCTCATCGCCCGCGGCGCGCTCAAGCTGGCACGCATGACGCTCGGCCGCGATGCGCTGCTCTGGACGCTGTTCGCGATCAACGCGCTGGTCACCGCCTGGACCGGCCAGGAGGTGCTCTGGGTGTTCGTGTCGAGCGGCCTGGTGGTGCTCGCACTCCGGTCGCGTGCCGCGCGGCGGAGCCCGGCGCTCGGCCTCGCGCCGTTCGTGGGCGGGCTCATGACCGGCCTCGCCGGCCCGGCGGGCGGGGCCACGCTGGTCCAGCTCGCCGTCTACTTCGCCGGAGCCGGAACGCTGGTGTTCGGCAGCGGGCTCGCGATCGTGCCGTTCCTGCACGGCGGTGTGGTGCAGGGCTACCACTGGCTCGACGAGCGCCAGTTCCTGGACGCGGTGGCGGTGGCGATGATCACCCCCGGGCCGGTGGTGATCACGGTCGCGTTCATCGGATTCCTGGTGGCGGGCCCGGCGGGCGCGACCGCCGCGGCGATCGGCGTGTTCCTGCCCTGCTACCTGCTGGTGGTGCTCCCCGCCCCGTACTACCGGCGCTTCGCCGGCAACGCCTCGCTGCGCCACTTCGTCGCCGGCGTGACGGCAGCTGCCGCGGGCGCGATCGCGGGGGCCGCGTTCCTGCTCGGGCGGCGCGCGATCGTCGACGTGCCTTCGGCGTTGATCGGCGCGGCGGCGCTGGCCGTGATCATGGCCACGCGGCGCATTCCCGAGCCGATCGTGATCCTGGTTGCTGGAGGGGTGGGTCTGCTGCTGCGGGCGGCGTAAAGTACCGCCGTGGCCGCGGAGCGTGACACGCGCAGCGCGCTGATCGTGGGCGCGGGGATCGGCGGGCTGGCCGCCGCGATCGCGCTGCGCCGC
>DATEMP010000126.1:0-23512 GCA_035275545.1 Candidatus Eiseniibacteriota bacterium
CGCTGCTCATGATGCAGGTGATGCTGGGAGCGCTCACGGTCTGGAAGCTGCTCGACCCCTCGGTGGTGAGCGGCCACCTCGCGGTGGCGATGCTCCTGTTCGCGACGCTGCTGACCTACACGCTGGTGGCGCAGCGCGAGAGTGAATCCGAGGCGCCCGCCCCCGGCCGGCCCGGCGCGGTGTTCGCCGCGTTCGCCGCGGCGACCACGCTCGCGTTCCTCCAGTCGCTGCTGGGCGGCATGGTGAGCACCCACCACGCAAGCCTGGTGTGCCCGGACTGGCCGACCTGCCTCGGCCGCTGGTTCCCGCCGCTCGAAGGTCTGGTCGGGCTCCACATGACGCACCGCTTCGGCGCCTATCTGCTCACGGCGGTCGTGCTGATTGCCGCCACGGTGGCGCGGCGCGCGCCGGACGCCGGCATCCACGCCGGCGGGCGCATGGCGCTCATGCTGGTGGTGGCGCAGGTGACCCTGGGCGTGTGCAGCGTGTTCCTGGGCGCGCCGCCCTGGCTCTCGGCGGCGCATCTCGCCACCGCGGTGGCGCTGTTCGCGGTGCTGATCGCGACCACCTTCCGCGCCGCGCTGCTGCCGGCGCGTGTGGCGGATGCGGTCGAGTCCGTGTCGACGCCGGCGGCGGTGCGATGAGCGTCGCCCTCTCGCCGGTCTCGGTGCGGCGCCGGGTACTCGCCTACCTCGAGCTCACCAAGCCGCGCATCGTGATGCTGGTGGTGGTGACTGGGGTGCCCGCGCTGCTCATGGCGAACGGGGGATTCCCGGCGCCCGGGCTCTTCTGGAGCACGCTCGCCGGCATCATGCTGGCCGCCGCCTCGGCCGCGTCCTTCAACCACTACGTCGACCGCGACATCGACGCGCTCATGAAGCGCACCCGCACCCGGCCGCTGCCCGCCGGCGTGCTGCCGCCGTCGCACGCACTGTGGCTCGGCGCGATCCTCGGTGCACTCTCGTGGCTGGTGCTGGCCGCCACCTCGAACCAGCTCGCGGCGATCATCGCCCTCGCCTCGATCGTCTACTACGCGGTGGTCTACTCGATGTGGCTCAAGCGCCGCACGCCCCAGAACATCGTGATCGGCGGCGGTGCGGGGGCCTCGGCGCCGCTCATCGCCTGGGCGGCGGTCACCGGCCGCGTCGAGCTGCCGGCGGTCCTGCTCGCCTCGATCGTGTTCTTCTGGACGCCACCCCACTTCTGGGCGCTCTCGCTCTACCGGCGCGACGATTACCTGCGCGCCAACCTGCCGATGCTGCCCGTGACCCACGGCGAGGAGGAAACACGGCGCCAGATCGCGCTCTACTCGCTGGCGCTGGTGCCGGTGACGCTCGCGCCCGCGCCGCTGGGGCTGGTGGGACCGCTCTACTGGATCCCGGCGCTCGTGCTGGGCGTCGTGTTCGTGGCCCTGGCGATCGCGCTCCAGCGCCGCGCCGAGACACCGCTGGCGGTGCGGCTGTTCCGCTTCTCGATCCTCTACCTGTTCCTGATCTTCGCCCTGATGGCCGTGGACGCGGCCGTGCGCTCCCGGGGCGTCGCCGCCTAACGGGAGGGTGGCGCCGTAGTTCGGCGCCTTTCGTTGACACGGGCTGTCGGCCGGCAGGATAGTCGCTCACCTTGCCCCATCCACGACCAGCCTTGCTGGTGCTCGTTTTCACCGCGTGTTTCGCGGTGCCACGCAGTGTTCCCCCGGCGAGCGCCGAACCACCATCGGCCCCGGGGACGATCGCTGCCGCCGATTCTGCCGGCTCCGCCATCGACCTCGGGCCGACCTCCGCTGCCCCGTGGAACCCGCCGCACGCCATTCCGGCTCATGAGACCTGGGAGCAGGTGCTCAACGCGCCGCTCACGCTGGTGTCGCTTCCGTTCCGGGCGCTGGGCGCGCTGAGCGAGGCCGGTCTCCTGCGCGTTCAGGAGGACCATCTCGTCCCACGCGTGCAGTATGGCCTCACGTACAACCGCTTCGGAGTTGGTGTGGGTCCCGGGGGATTGGGCGACCGCACCGGGCTCGGCGCCGCGTTGAGATTCGAGCCGCCCCGACTGCGGGGATGGCTGCGCGCCAGCCTCGCCGGCTCGATGAGCCACTACCATCGCGGGCGCGTCGAGCTGGGCCGACCCTGGCTGTTCGCGGGCTACACCTACGACTGGCGCCCGCAGGAGCCGTTCTTCGGGCTTGGACCGAACACGAGTGAAGGGGACGTCTCCGACTTCGCGATGCAGTCTCAGCGCGCCGAGCTGCAGCTGCGGCTGCGGGCCGGCACGAAACTGCGTCACGAGGTGGGGGCCTGGGTGGGGGAGCGCCAGAGCGTGCTTCGCTCGGGTCGTGAGCGGACCCGCCCGAGCATCGAGACCGCGTTCCCTCAGCTGGCGGCGGGGGCACTCAACGTCGAGCAGCACCATGTCGTGACCGGCGCGCGCGCCGCGCTCGACACGCGCTCGGGCCACCCGCACTGGGCGCGCGGCTGGCGGATCGGCGCGCAGGCGGAGCGCTTCGGCGATGCGCGGAGCAACGGCCTGTTGTTCCCGGACGCCGGCAGCTCGCCCGGCTTCAACCGCTTCACGCTCGGCTGCCAGGCGGGCTGGTCCTTCATGCGCGATCCGCGCACGCTGCGCCTGGGTGCGCGCGTGGTGGACATCCGGCCCTTCGATCCGGCGCAGCCGCCGATGCCGTTCGACCTCTCACATCTCGGAGGACGCGCGGGACTCGCGGGGTTCGAGACCGGACGCTTCCACGGTCTCGACCTCCTGGTCGTGAACCTGGGCTACATCTTTCCGCTCACGCAGTACGCGGAGCTCGAGCTGGCCACCGAGCTCGGCTCGGTATCGGACGACCTGTGGCACGAGACACGCCTCGACGGCCTCGAGCACTCCTACAGCGTGATGTTCCGCCCGCGCAGCAAGACCGCGCCCCTCGGCGCCATCGGCGTGAGCTGGAGTCGCGAGGCGACACGGGTGCGGGTGTCGCTGGGAGGCGTGGAATGAGCGCGCGCCTGGTGCGGGTCACGCTCGCGTGCGCGCTGCTCGCCACCCTGGGCACGCGGGCAGTGCGCGCGGCCGAGCCCGCCGGGCCCCGAGCCACCGAGATCGCCTACACCTACGACTACCTCGAGCACGTGATCGCCCGGCCGATCGCTCGCCAGCTGGACCTGGGGCGGGGCGTGCGGCGCCTGAGCGGGAATCCGCGCCAGGCGGCCAACGTGGATGCCGACGACCAGGTGAGGCTGCCGAGCACGTGGTGGACGCCGCGTCTCGGGTTCCGGCCGGTCTCGGTCGAGCAGATGCTCCAGGGGCCCGGCCCCGGTACCGGGCCCGCGCCCGGCAAGCTGACCGTGGTGCGGGCGAAGACCCAGGGCATCACGCCGGGTTTCTTCGTGAAGGACGCCGAGGGCACGGGATTCCTCCTCAAGTTCGATCCTCCGGGGCTGGCGGAGATGGCGACCGGAGCGGACGCGGTCGGGGCCTACCTCTACTGGGCGGCGGGCTACAACGTGGCGGACAATTCCATCTTCACCTTCACCGCCGACGACCTCGAGCTGTCGGGCGCGGCCTCGGTCGTGGACGAGAAGGGCACCCAGCGTGCGATGGACCGCGCGTACCTGCTGCGCATCCTGGACAAGGTCCCGCGCGGCGCCGACGGGCGCTACCGCGCGCTGGCGAGCCGCCTCCTGTCGGGCCGGCCGCTCGGGCCGTTCGAGTATGCGGGGCGCCGCCGCGACGATCCGGAGGACATGATCCCGCACCAGCATCGGCGCGAGCTGCGCGGGCTGTGGACCATCGCCGCGTGGACCAACCACGTCGACGTGCGGAGTCCCAACTCGCTCGACATGTGGGTGACCGAGAACGGGCGCTCGTTCGTGCGCCACCACCTCATCGATTTCGGCTCGTCCCTGGGCTCCGGCGCGACCGCCAAGCGCGCCTACCGGGCCGGCACCGAGTACTACGTCGACTACGGGGTGATGGCGCGCCAGCTCGTCACCTTGGGGCTGCGCCCGTATGGCTGGGAGCGCGCGGTCGACCCCGAGATGCCCAGCATCGGCTTCATCGATTCCGACACGTTCGATCCGGACGGCTGGCGCCCGGAATACCCCAATGCCGCCTTCGATGAGCGCACCGGGCAGGACATCCGCTGGGGCGCGCGGATCGTCGCGGCGTTCACCGACGAGCACATCCGCGCCGCGGTGGCGCAGGGTCGCTACTCCGATCCCCGTGCCGCCGAGTACCTTGCCCGGGTGCTGATCGAACGACGCGACAAGATCGTCCGCCGCTGGCTGAGCCCTCCGGCGGTTGCGGCTCGCCACTGAGAGTGGTCGGGCCCGGCCGCATCGTTGGACTCGCCGCCGCGCTGGCGCTGATGTGCAGCTGCGCGCGCATGGCCCCGTACACCGGGCCGGCCGCGGGCGCCGGGGATTCGGGCGTATCCCGGCCGGCGGTCGACCCGGACAGCGCGGTGATCCTCGTATACGGGGACAATCGCCTGGGGCAGCGCATGAAGGTCCGGTCGCGCGTCTACCGCTTCCTGCGCTACCGCGTGCACTCGGTCCCGGCGCGGGTCGCGCTCGGAATCGTCACCGCACCGTTGCTGGTGCTGGAGTCATTGGTGCCCACGCTCGACGGACCTCGGGACATCGTCACCGCGTTCACCCACCGGCCCCGGGCCGGGGGGGAGCGCCAGGTGCTCGATGCGCTGCTCGCGAGCGGGCCCTTCCAGCTCGTGATCTCGACCGGGGACGTGGTGCAGGATGGCCGCCGCGCCCGGCAGTGGGAGGACTACGTGAAGCGTCACCGGCCGCTGTTCGCGCGGGCGCCCTACCGGGTCGCTCCGGGCAATCACGAGCGCCTGGATACCGCGCTGGGACGGGCCAGCTGGGACGCGGCGCTCGGTGCGCCGCCGCGCCCCGAGCGGTACTGGAGCTCGGTGGATCTTCCCGACAGCCTCGCGCGCTTCGTGTTCATCGACGGCAACACGCTCGCCAACGTCGGGGGCGCCTTTCCGGAGTCGACGGCCGCGGCGCTCTCGCAGGAGCAGCTCGCGTGGGCCGATCAGGCGCTGAGCGCGGCGTTCCGGTATCGCTTCATCGTGCTCCACCACCCGCTGGTGTCCGCGGGACCTCACCCGGACGACTGGACCCCGCCCGCCTCGGCGGCGCGACGGGATCAGCTCCTGAGCCTGTGCCGCAGGCACCAGGTCACCGCCATCCTCGCCGGGCACGAGCACCTCTACCAGCGCGTATTCCTGCGTGACATGAACGGTGGCGGCATCTGGCATGTCACCACCGGCGGCGGCGGCTCGCCCCTCTCGCCGGTGGGCGCGGCGCCGCGCGGAGCGTTGCTGGCCGAGAGCCTGCGCGTCGACCCCGAATCGATCCATGCGCGGTCGGTCTACCACTATTGCCGGCTGGTGCTGCCGCGTTCGTCGGGTCAGGCGCCGTCGCTGACGGTGATGGAGGTCCGGGGCCGGGGCGCCCGCGTGCTCGATCGTCTCGATCTCGCGACGCCGGGGGCGCACCCATGACCGCGCCCGTCGCGCCGCGGCCGGGACTGCTCGATCGGCTCCTCAGCCCGTTCGCCAAGGTGCGCGCGGGCGAGGCGCTGGACGCGGTCCTGCTCATGTGCAGCGTCTTCCTGCTCCTCATGGCGTACTACATCATCAAGGTGGTGCGCGAGCCGCTGATCCTCGCGGGCGGCGGAGCCGAGCTGAAAAGCTACACGTCGGCCGGGCAGGCGGTGCTGCTGCTGTTCCTGATCCCCGCCTATGGCGCGTTCGCGAGCCGCGTCACCCGCATCCGGCTCATCACCGGAACGACGCTGTTCTTCATCTCGAACCTCGTGATCTTCTACCTGCTCGCGCTCGCACACGTGCCGGGGCTGGGCGTCGCGTTCTTCGTGTGGGTGGGAATCTTCAATCTGATGGTGGTTGCCCAGTTCTGGTCGTTCGCGAACGACGTCTACACGCCCGAGCAGGGCCGGCGGCTGTTCGCGATCGTCGGCTTCGGTCAGACGCTGGGCGCCATTCTGGGCGGTGTCGTGGCCAAACAGCTCATCGCGCCCCTCGGCGTCTATCAGCTCATGCTGGTCGCGGCCGGGATCCTGTTCGCGTACCTCATGATCGCGCGCACGGTGAATCGGCGCGCTCAGCGCTCGGCCGCCGAGCGCGGAGCCGCGGCCACCGCCGAGGCGCCGCTCGACCGACGGGGCGGCTTCGAGCTGGTGCTGCGCGATCGCTATCTGCTGCTGATCGGGCTGCTGCTGCTCCTGCTCAACTTCGTCAACACCAACGGGGAATACCTATTGGGCAGGGTGGTCTCGCAGGAGGCGGGACGGCTGGTGGCGGCCGGGGCCACCGGCGGACTGGCTCCCGGAGAGTTCCAGAGACGCTTCATCGGCGGGTTCTACGCGGACTACTTTACCTGGGTGAATGCCGTCACGGCTTTCGTCCAGCTCTTCCTGGTATCCCGAATCATGCAGCGGTACGGAGTGCGAGCGGCGCTCTACGTGCTGCCGCTGGTGGCGTTCGGTGGCTATGGCCTGCTCGTGTTCGCTCCGGCATTGGCGCTCATCCGGGTGGCCAAGATCGGCGAGAACGCCCTCGACTATTCGCTCAACAACACCGCCCGGCAGGCCTTGTTCCTTCCCACCTCGCGCGAGGCGAAGTACAAAGCCAAGGCGGCGATCGATACGCTGTTCGTGCGCGCGGGCGACCTGCTCTCGGCGGGCCTGGTCTTCCTGGGCGCCTTCCTGTCGTTGCGCGTCCGCGAGTTCGCCCTCGTCAACCTCGGGCTCACACTGGTATGGCTGCTCATCGTCGTCGCGATCGGGCGCCGCCACCGGGTGCTCGCCGTCGATGCACCCGCGCCAGCCACCACCGGCTGAGTGATGGCCGACCACCCGACGGTCCGGCGGCTCGCCTCGGCGGCGATGGTCAGCTCGGCGACCATCATGGCCTACCTGGTGGCCTCGCGGGCGACCCGGGACACGCTGTTCCTCTCGAGCTTTCGCGTCGGCTCCCTGCCGCTGATGATCGTGGGGGCCTCGGTGCTCTCGATCGTGGTGGCGATCGTCGCGACCCGCGGGATGATGAGATTCGGGCCGGCGCGCTTCATTCCCGCCGCGTTTCTCATCAGCGCGCTGCTCACGCTCGGGGAGTGGGGGCTCACGTTGCGCCAGCCGGGCATCGGGGCGGTCGCCGTCTACCTTCACGTCGCGGCCCTCGGTCCGGTGCTCATCTCGGGGTTCTGGTCGATCCTCAACGAGCGATTCGATCCGCGCACGGCCAAGCAGGCGATCGGCCGCATTGCCGGCGTGGGCACTCTGGGCGGGCTCGCGGGTGGCCTGCTCGTCGAGCGCCTCACCGCATGGACCGGCGTCACCGCCACCCTGCCGGCGCTGGCACTGATCCAGGTCTGGTGCGCCTGGGGGACGAGCCGGTTGCCGCAGGTCGTGCCGGCCGCGCGGCCCGACTCGCAAGCCGCGCTGCCCGCGAGCGAAGCCGGCCGGCGCCTGCTGTCCACGCCCTATCTGCGCAATCTCGCCCTGCTCGTGCTCGGCTGCTCCGTGAGCAACACCCTGGTCGACTTCGTGTTCAAGGCTCAGACCTCCGCCACGATGCACCCGGGCCTCGATCTCATGCGCGTGTTCTCCGCCTTCTACGCCCTGGTGGCGCTCCTCACCTTTGCGATCCAGACGCTGTTCTCCCGGCTTGCGCTCGAGCGCGCGGGGCTTGCCACCACCATCGGCACGCTGCCCGCCGCCGTGGCCGTGGGCAGCGTGTCGGCGGCGCTGGTCCCCGGACCGTGGAGCGTGGGCATCGTTCGCGGTCTCGAGGGGGTGCTGCGCGGGTCGCTGTTCCGGGCGGGCTACGAGCTGCTCTACACCCCGATCCCCGCGGCCGAGAAGCGCGCCACCAAGACGCTGGTGGACGTCGGCTGCGATCGGCTCGGCGACATCGTCGGGGCCGGAATCACGGCACTCGTGCTGCTCTCCGTGCCGCTGGGCTCGACCGCGGCGCTGCTGGGGGTCTCCGCTCTGCTCGCGGCGGCGATGTTGTGGCTGGTCGCGCAGCTCCAGCGCGGCTACGTCTCCTCGCTCGAGGCCGGGCTGCGCGCGGGGGCCGTGGACGTCGGCCAGATCCAGGTGGCGGACATGACCACCCACATCACCATTCAGCGCGTGCTCGGGACGGTGAAGCACGCCGGGCCGCCCGGCATCGCCCGGCCGGTTCCCGCCCCCGGGCCCGTCCCACCGGAGCCCCGCGACGTGGTCGAGCTGCTGAGGTGGCTCCGTTCCGGGAACCCGGTGCGCGTGCGGGAAGCGCTCGCGGCCGCGAGACCGCTCGATGCCACGCTCGTGCCTCAGGTCGTCCAGCTGCTGGGGTGGGACGAAGTGGCGCGCGAGGCGGCCGAAGCGCTCAGGCCCGGCGCCGCGCGCCACGCGGGCCAGCTGGTGGACGCGCTCCTCGATGCCGACGGCGATGTCCACGTGCGACGCCGCATTCCGGGAGTGCTCGCCATGACCCCCAGCTCGCGCGCCCTCGAAGGCCTGACGCGCGGGCTCGCGGATGGCCGGTTCGAGGTGCGTTACCGGTGCGGTCGCGCGCTCGCGCGCATGCTCGAGCGCGAGCGCAGCCTCGCGGTCGATCGCGAGATCGTGTTCGACGCGGTGCGGCGCGAGGCCGCGGCGGGACGCCAGGTCTGGGATTCGCAGCGGCTGCTCGACCAGCTCGAGAGACGCGACGAAGACAGCTTCGTGGACGAGTTCCTGCGCGAACGGGCGGGCCGCAGCCTCGAGCACGCGTTCACGCTGCTCTCCCTCGTGCTGCCGCCCGAACCGCTGCAGATCGCGTTTCGCGGTCTCCACGCCGGGGATCCGATGCTGCGCAACACGGCGCTGGAGTATCTGGAAAGCGTTCTGCCGCCGTCCGTGCGCGAACCGCTGTGGCCCTACCTCGAGCCCGACCGTCCGACGCGGCGCGTCCCCCAGACACCGCGCGATCGCGACGAGGTGCTGAACGACCTCCTGCGCTCCAACGAATCCATCCAGATCAATCTCGACGCGCTCCGCCAGCGTCGCGGTGCGGAGGCTCGCGCTGACGACCGCTAGACCTGCCGTCCCGATACCTGAGACTCTCGGCGCCGTGAATCCCACCCAGGTCTCGCTGATCGGCAGCCGCATCTCCCACTACCGCATCGTCAGCCTGCTCGGTAAGGGGGGCATGGGCGTGGTCTATCGGGCCAGCGACGAACGTCTGGACCGCGACCTCGCGCTCAAGGTGCTGCTCACCGAGAGCGCGACCGACGTGAACGCCCGGGCCCGGCTGGTGCGCGAAGCGCGGATGGCGTCGTCGCTCAATCATCCCCACATCGCCCATGTCTACGAGGTGGGGGAGGATCACGACCATCTCTTCATCGCCATGGAGCTGGTCGAAGGCCAGACCCTGAGCGCCTCGATCGCGGGCGGCCTGCCACCCGACACCCTGCTTCGCCACGCCCTCCAGATCGCGGACGCGCTCGCCCACGCGCACGAGCGGGGCGTGATCCACCGGGATCTCAAGAGCACGAACATCATGCTCACGTCGGACGGGTGGGTGAAGGTGCTCGACTTCGGGCTCGCCAAGCGCCTTCCCGCAGCGGCGGGGGAGGCGGAGACGCAGGACCTGAGCCTGACCGCCTCCGGGATCGTGCTGGGGACGCCGAATCATCTTCCGCCCGAGATCCTGCGCGGCGAGCAAGCCGATGCCCGCAGCGACATCTGGTCCCTGGGCGTGGTCCTCTACGAGATGGCCTCGGGGAGGGTCCCGTTCGGCGGCGGCTCGTTCGCCGAGCTCTCGGAGGCGATCCTGATCGGCCAGCCCACGCCGCTCAGCGGGCGGGTGCCGATCGGGATCCAGGCCGTGATCGGACGCTGCCTCGCCAAGGACCCGAGCCAGCGTTACCGCTCGGGGAGCGAGGTGCGAGCCGCGATCGAGGCGCTGATTGGAGCGTCCGCTCCCAAGAAAGCCGGCGGCCTGGTCTCGCGCCTCCTGTGGATCATCCCCGCAGCGTTGCTCGGCATTGGCCTGCTGGTGGCCGCGCTCGCGGTCGGCACGGGCGCGGTCCGGAATCCGTTCAAGGGCGGCGCCGACCGCCCTCGCTTCTCATCGCTGGCGGTCCTTCCGCTCGCCAACCTCTCGGGCGATCCCGCGCAGGAGTACTTCGCGGACGGCATGACCGAGGAGCTGATCACCGATCTCGCCTCGATCCAGGCGCTCAAGGTGATTTCGCGCACGTCCGTCATGCGTTTCAAGGGCTCGAAGGAGCCGCTGACGGAGATCGCGCGTTCCCTGGATGTCGATGCGATCGTCGAGGGTTCGGTGCAGCGGGCCGGCGACCGGGTGCGCATCACAGCGCAGCTCATCGAAGCCTCGAGCGACCGTCATCTGTGGGCCAAGAGCTTCGAGCGGGACTTTCGCGACGTCCTCGCGCTTCAGAGCGAGGTGGCACGGGAGATCGCCAAGGAGATCCAGCTCCAGATCTCCCCCCAGGCGAGCGCCCGGAGCCAGCGGCCGATCCATCCCGAGGCCTACGAGCTCTATCTCAAGGGCCGCTTCGAATGGAGCAAGCTCACCGAGGTGGGGGTCCGCCAGAGCATCGGCTATTTTGAGCGGGCGCTCGCGCTCGATCCCGGGGACGCGCGCTACAGCAGCGGCCTCGCCGACGCCTACGTCGTCCTGGTGCAGGTCCTGGGCAGCATGCCCACGCCGGAGGGAATGGCGAAGGTCAAGGAGTACGCGCGCCGGGCGCTGGCGGCCGACGAGAACTCGGCGGAGGCGCATACCTCGATCGCCGCGGCGCTGTTCTTCGGCGATTGGGATTCGAAGGAGGCGGAGCGCCATCTCCTGCGCGCGATCGAGCTGAATCCGAGCTACTCGACCGCCCACCTCGTCTACTCGGCGGTGCTGGCCACCGCGAGCCGCATCGACGAGGCGATCGAGCAGGATCGCCAGGCGATCGCGCGCGATCCCTTCTCGCTCATCATCAACTGGAATGCGGTCGGGACCCTGTTCATCGGCCGTCGTTACGACGAGGCCATGGCGCAGGTGCGCCACGCCCTGGAAGTGATACCCGGCTCCCCCCTGTTGCAAGGCACGATGCTCCGGATCTACGAGCACCAGGGAAACTACGAAGCCGCCCTGGACCTCATGGAGAAGGCCCTCCCCGAGAAGGACGGGGGGAAGGCTCAAGCCGCGAGGCTGCGACAGGCATACGTCGCGCGGGGGCCGGCCGGCTACTGGCAGGCGGTCCTGGACCACACCCTCGAAATGGCCAAGACACATCCCATGCCGCCCATCCACATGGCGTTCCTGTACACGCATGTCGGCGATCACTCGAAAGCGCTCGACTACATCGAGCGCGCGTACGCGGAGCATTCGGGTGACATGCTCTTCATCAAGGTGGAGCCCGCCTTCGACCCGCTGCGCGGCGAGCCCCGCTTCCAGGCGCTGGTGAAGCGCATGGAGCCGCGGCTCCTGCCGGCACAACGCAGCTGAGGTCCCTGGCGCCCGCGGGCCGCGGCCGGCGCCCCCGCCGGCCCCCGGGGCGACACCGCCGCAGACCCGACTTCACTCCACGCGGGCGCCGTGCTAGTTTCCCGCGCGGCTTTCTCCAATCAGGCGTGTCCAGTTCCCCGTCGATTGTCTACGAGGGCAGTCCATGACGGCACGAAAGCTCACGTCGGCCCTGGTGTTCCGCATGATCGCCGGCGTGCTGATCGTGGGCGCGCTCGTCCTGTGCGGGTGCGCGCTCAGGGACTACCCGCAGAGCACCCTCCATCCCCAGTCCGACTACGCGTGGGGCATCCAGCGCCTGCTGGAGACCCTGGTGTTCTGGGTGGTGGTCATCTTCGTGCTCGTGGAAGGCGCGCTCATCTGGACCGTGGTGCGCTTCCGCAGCCGTCCCGGCTCCCCGGAGCCCAAGCACGTGCACGGCAACACGGTGCTCGAGGTGGCGTGGACGATCGCGCCGGCGCTCATCCTGGCGTTCGTGGCGGTGCCGACCGTGCTCACCATCTTCCGCACCCAGGCCAAGGCCCCGGCGGGGGCACTCGAGATCAAGGTGATCGGGCACCAGTGGTGGTGGGAGTTCCAGTACCCCGAGTACGGCTTCAACACCGCGAGCGAGATGCACGTCCCGGTGGGCCGGCCGATCGCGCTCTCGCTGGAGACCGCGGACGTCCTGCACAGCTTCTGGTTCCCGGCCATGGGCGGAAAGCGCGACGTGGTGCCCGCACGCGTGAACCACATGTGGTTCACGGCCGACAGCCTGGGCGAGTTCCCGGGCCAGTGCGCGGAGCTGTGCGGCACCTCGCACGCCAACATGCGCGCCAAGCTGTTCGTGCACCCGGTCGAGGACTTCCAGGCCTGGGTCGACGCGCAGAAGGCGCCGCCGGCCGAGCCGGACTCGACCACGCTCGCCGGCAAGGGCAAGACGGTGTTCCTCGAGGTAGGCTGCGTCGC
This sequence comes from Candidatus Eiseniibacteriota bacterium, assembly GCA_035275545.1. Lineage (GTDB taxonomy): Bacteria > Eisenbacteria > RBG-16-71-46 > RBG-16-71-46 > RBG-16-71-46 > WS-11. The sequence goes on from DATEMP010000126.1 coordinate 12,491, forward strand.
ATGCCATACCATCCGCGACATCTCGCCCGGCAACATCGGCCCTGACCTCACGCACGTGGGCAGCCGCACGTCGATCGCCGGCGCGATCTATCCCAACGACGCGGATCATCTCGGGAAGTGGCTGGCCGATCCGCAGGCGCGCAAGCCCGGGGCTTTGATGCTCAACCTCGGCCTCAACCCCGACCAGATCGCCGCCCTGGTGGCGTATCTGCAGAGCCTCAAGTAGCGAGGGCCCCGACCGCCATGGCCACCACGACCGCACCCGTCACCGGCGCTCACGCGACCCCGTCCGCCACGGGGCTGTGGAGCTGGATCACCACCGTCGATCACAAGCGGATCGGCGCGCTCTACGGCGTCACGGCGTTCATCTTCTTCCTGATCGGCGGGCTCGAGGCGCTGCTCATGCGCATCCAGCTCGCGCGCCCCGAGAACACGTTCGTGAGCCCGGCGGTGTTCAACCAGCTGTTCACGATGCACGGGACGACCATGATCTTCCTCGCGATCATGCCGCTCTCGGCGAGCTTCTTCAATTTCCTCATCCCGCTCATGATCGGCGCGCGCGACGTGGCGTTCCCGCGCCTGAACGCGTTCAGCTACTGGGTGTTCCTGTTCGGGGCGATCTTCCTGAACCTGAGCTTCGTGTTCGGCGGCGCGCCCGACGCGGGCTGGTTCGGCTACTCGAACCTCACCTCGTCGCAGTACTCGCCCGGGCACGGGGTCGACTTCTGGGCGGTCGGGCTCCAGATCCTGGGCGTCGCCTCGCTGGCCGCGGGATTCAACTTCATCATCACCATCATCAACATGCGCGCACCGGGCATGAAGCTCATGCGCATGCCGGTGTTCGTGTGGATGACGCTGGTGACCTCGTTCCTGATCATCTTCGCCTTCCCGGTCATCACGGTGGCGCTGGTGTTCCTGCTGTTCGACCGGCTCACCGGCACGAACTTCTTCGTCCCGGCGATGGGCGCCGACCCGGTGCTGTGGCAGCACCTGTTCTGGCTGTTCGGCCACCCCGAGGTCTACATCCTCATCCTGCCGGCCATGGGCATCGTCTCCGAGATCCTGCCCACGTTCTCGCGCAAGCCGCTGTTCGGCTACCCGGTGGTGGTCTACTCGGGGATCTTCATCGGCTTCATGGGCTGGGGCGTGTGGAGCCACCACATGTTCTCGGTGGGGCTGGGCCCGATCGCCGACTCGTTCTTCGCGCTCACCACCATGCTGATCGCGATCCCCACCGGCGTGAAGATCTTCAACTGGATCGGCACCATGTGGGGCGGGCGCCTGGAGCTGAAAACCCCGATGCTGTTCGCGATCGGGTTCATCGCCATGTTCATCATGGGCGGCCTGTCGGGATTCATGCACGCCTCGCCGCCCGCCGACCTGCAGCAGACCGACACCTACTTCGTGGTCGCCCACATCCACTACGTGCTGTTCGGCGGCTCGATGATGGGGATCTTCGCCGGCCTCTACTACTGGTTCCCGAAGATGACCGGCCGGATGATGAGCGAAGGGATCGGCAAGCTGCACTTCTGGCTGACGATGATCTCCTTCAACGTGACGTTCTTCCCGATGCACTTCGTCGGGCTGCTCGGCATGCCGCGCCGCGTCTACACGTACGCGCCCAACATGGGCTTCGACCTGATGAACATGATCTCGACGATCGGCGTGTTCGGGATCGCGATCTCGCTGCTGGTGTTCATGTGGAACTTCCTGAGCAGCAAGAGCCGGGGCGCGGTCGCGGGGCCGGATCCCTGGGGCGGGCCGACGCTCGAGTGGGCGATCCCCTCGCCGCCGCCCGAGCACAACTTCGGCACCGTGCCGACCGTGCACAGCCTCGACCCGCTGTGGGCCAAGGACGGCGCGGAGCTGGCGCGCACCGTGAACCAGGTGCGGGGTCACATTCACATGCCGCCGCCCTCGTACTGGCCGTTCGTGAGTGCGCTCGGCATGTCGATGCTCATGTCGGGCATGGTGTTCGGCTGGTGGCTCGGGATTCCGGGCCTGGTGATCATGCTGATCGGAATGTTTTCCTGGTCGTTCGAGCCCTGCAACTGATGCGCATCCCTGAGCGAGAAGGAGCCTGAATGGCCGTCGCCGACGCCGCGGCCCACGCCGCCCCGCACGAGGAGCATCCCACCAGCACCGGCCTGAACAGCCGCAAGATGCTGTTCTGGGCGTTCCTGGGCTCGGAGTGCATGTTCTTCGGCTCGCTGATCGCGACCTACCTGGTCTACCGGGGCCGCGACCAGACCGCGCCGCATCCCCACGAGATCTTCTCGATCCCCTTCACGTCGTTCAGCGCCTTCGTGCTGCTCATGAGCAGTCTCACGATGGTGCTCGCGCTCGCCGCGATCCAGCGGGGCAACCAGAAGCGCGGCGCGCTGTGGCTGGCCGCCACCGCGATCCTCGGCATGACGTTCGTGGGTGGGCAGTGCTACGAGTTCACCGAGTTCTTCTTCAAGGGCCTGACGCTGCAGACCAACCTGTTCGGCTGCACCTTCTACGTGCTCACCGGATTCCACGGCACGCACGTGACGGTGGGCGTCATCTGGCTCTGGACGTTGTTCATGCTGGCGGTCCGCGGCAAGATCCCGGCGGGCAAGTCGCTGGACGTCGAGATCGCCGGGCTCTACTGGCACTTCGTCGACGTGGTCTGGATCGCGATCTTCACCCTGATCTACCTGATCCAGTAGGGGAGACCGGCATGGCCGAACATCACGCGCCCGAGCACAAGGAGCACGCGCACGCGGAGCACGCGCACCCGGGCGCCAAGGAGTACCTGGCGATCGCGGTGGTGCTCACGGTCATCACCGCCATCGAGGTGGCGGTCTTCTACGTGCCGCAGATGAAGGTCATCCTGGTGCCGACGCTGCTGATCCTCTCCGCGCTCAAGTTCGCGCTGGTCGCGATGTTCTACATGCACCTCAAGTTCGACCACAAGATCTTCTCGTGGCTGTTCGTGATCCCGATGGCGCTCGCCGCGGTGGTCATCCTCGCGCTGATGAAGCTCTTCGGAGTCTTCTAGGCTCCCAGCAGGGCGGTCGTTGATCCTCCACATCCCCGATTCGCTGCTCGCCAGCCGCGCCCTGGACCGCTTTGGGCGCCCGATCCCGCCATTCGACTGGCGCGTGTGGGAGAACCACAACAGCACCATCATCGGCATCGCGGTGCTCGCCGCGCTCTACCTGTGGGCGATCGGACCGATGCGACGGCGCGCCGGCATCGCCGAGCGCGCCGGCGGCTGGCAGATCGTCTCGTTCTTCTCGGGCCTGCTGGTCATGTACTTCGCGCTCAACGGGCCCATCCACGACCTGAGCGACTACTACCTCTTCAGCGTCCACATGGTGCAGCACCTGCTGCTCACGCAGCTCATGCCGCCGCTGCTCCTGCTCGGCCTCCCGGGCTTCGCGCTCCGGCCGCTGGTGGGGCCGCCCGCGGTGCTCGCGATCGCGCGAGTGCTCACCCGACCGCCGGTGGCGTTCGCGCTCTACACGCTCTCGTTCACGGGCTGGCACCTGCAGCCCGCCTACGACCTCATGATGCGCAACCACAACGTGCACATCGTCACCCATCTCCAGTTCATGGTGACCGCCATGATCATGTGGTGGCCGATCCTGAGCCCGCTGCGCGAAGTGCCGCGCATGTCCTACGGCGGGCAGATGCTCTACCTGTTCCTGATCGGCATCCCGATGATGGTGGTCGCCGCGCTCATCACGCTCGCGGAGGTGGTGCTCTATCCCTGGTACTCCGCCTCGCCGCGGGTGTGGGGCCTCTCGCCGCTCGACGACCAGAAGCTCGGCGGCATCACGATGTGGGTGCCGGGCGGGCTCTTCTACTGGGTGGTGATGAGCTTCGTGTTCTTCGCCTGGGTGCGGCGGGAGCGTCGCGAGGATCAGGCCGAGGCCGCCATCCGGGAGCGGGGGGTGGGGCCGGAGCCGGTCGCGGGGCGATCCGGCTAGAAATGGTCGCGCCCCGGCAGGCGGACCTGCCGGGGCGACTTTGGTAGCGGGGGCTGGATTTGAACCAGCGACCTTCGGGTTATGAGCCCGACGAGCTACCAGGCTGCTCCACCCCGCATCAAGGCCGAGTACGGTAGCCGCCGGACGGTAGCTCTGTCAAGCCAGCCGCGGTGCGCATTCCCCGGCCCGAAGTGAGCCGGGATGGGCACCCCCCGGCCCGCTCCGTTCGCCATCCTGGCTCACTGCGCTACGCCGAGGCTCGCTCTCGCCAGTCCCTGGCTCCGCTCGCCTCGGATGTGCCGGGGGGTGCCCATCCCGGCTCACTTCGGGCCTGCAACGGGTTGCGCGTGTCCGGCGTGGTGGCTATGCTGCGCGGCCTCGACCGGGAGCGCGGCGTCTTTTTGGCAGGTTTCGGCCCATTCGGAGGTCGTAGTCCAATGCGCATCAGGCTCGCTGCGGTCTTCGCGGTCCTTGCGGTTCTGGCGTTGTCGTCCGCCTGGCGGGTGCCGGTGGTCCGGGCGGCGGCGGAGACCCACCGCCTCAACTTTGTCATCTCGGGCACGCCCACCCAGGTGCGGGCCGATGACTTCAACGGGTTCATCGACGACCTCAACCAGAGGTTCCTCACCCCGCAGGGGCTCGAGCCGCTGGGCAAGATCAAGCTCTCGTGGCTGTTCGACGGCGAGGTGCGCTACTTCGCGCGCCAGAACCTGGCGGTGAGCGTGGGGGTGGGGCGGCTGCACTCGAGCAAGCGCCAGGAGTACCTGCCGGCGATCGGACGGAGCATCGTGCTGACCGCCGAAGTCTCCTCGGTGCCGATCCACGCCGGCGCGGCGTACTACCTCAAGCCCTACAACCAGGGCGATTTCCAGGCCCGCGCGTACGTGGGGGCGGGGTTCGTGAGCCTGGTCGCCAACAAGGCCACCTTCCGCCAGGACCAGACCGGTACACCGGCGCCCACGATCCGCATCTCGGGCACCAACGACGGTCCGGGCTTCTACACCGAGGCGGGCGCCCACATGTTCTTCGCCACGCGCTTCTCGCTGATGCTGGGCGCGCTCTACCGCAACAACAACGTCCGCAACCTGGTGGACGAAGGGACCGGCCTGCCGTTCCTGAACTTCGATGGCCAGCCGATCTCGCTCGACGTGGGCGGGATCGGGTTCAAGATGGCGCTGGGGATCGGCCTCTAGGCGGCTAGCGCTTCACGCTGTCGGGGTCGGCTCCGTCGATCCGGTAGATGACCTCGCCCTTGCGCGCGAAGCCCTCCTTGCGGAGCGCGGTCTCCGCCTCCCGCATGCGCGCCTCGGGATCCTTCGCCTCGCGGTCGAGCCGCGCGATCTCGCGCCGCACCTCGTCCACCTGGCGCTGGGCGCGCGCGTTCTCGTCGCTCATGCGCCAGATCCGGTAGAGGCTCCGCTCGCTCAGCACCGAGACGTAGGCGAGCCACAGCGCGGCGAGGATCCACACCCAGCGCGGCGGGCGCGGCAGCGAGCTCTGGGGCAGGCGGTAGCGGGAAAGACGGTACCGACGGATGCGACGTCCAATGTCGCGCATGAAGCGTCCTTGTCTTCGGGCCCGCGAGCGCGGGCGCTCAGCGTCGTGCCGGGAAAGCCGCGCGCCCCGGATACCTGGCGGCGCTTCCCAGCTCCTCCTCGATGCGCAGGAGCTGGTTGTACTTCGCGACCCGGTCGGTGCGGCTCAGCGACCCGGTCTTGATCTGTCCCGCGTTGGTCGCCACCGCGAGATCCGCGATGGTGACGTCCTCGGTCTCGCCGGAGCGATGCGAGACCACGGCAGTGTAGCCCGCCCGGTGGGCGGTGTCGATTGCGGCGAGCGTCTCGGTGAGCGTGCCGATCTGGTTCAGCTTGATGAGGATCGAGTTCGCGACGCCTTCCTGGATGCCGCGCTCGAGGCGCGCCACGTTGGTCACGAACAGGTCGTCGCCCACCAGCTGCATGCGCGCGCCGAGCTTGACCGTGAGCGCCTTCCAGCCCGCCCAGTCGTCCTCGTCCAGTCCGTCCTCGATGCTCACGATCGGATACCGGTCGCTCAGGCCCGCATAGTAGTCGACCATGCCGGCGCCCGAGAGCCGCTTGCCGCCGTCGCCGGCGAGCACGTACTCCTGGCCGTCGTGGAACTCGCTCGCCGCAGGATCGAGGGCGAGCGCCACCTGCTCGCCCGGCGTGTAGCCGGCGGCCTGGATCGCCTCGACCAGCACCTGGAGCGCCGCCTCGTTGGATTCGAGGTTGGGCGCGAAGCCGCCCTCGTCGCCCACCGCGGTCGAGAGCTTCCGCTTCTTCAGCACCTTGGCGAGCGCGTGGAACACCTCCGTGCCCCAGCGCAGACCCTCGCCGAAGGACGGAGCGCCGAGCGGCACGATCATGAACTCCTGGAGGTCGACGTTGTTGTCCGCGTGCTTGCCGCCGTTCAGCACGTTCATCATCGGCACCGGGAGGGTGATGGCCTTCTCGCCCCCCAGGTGGCGGTAGAGCGGCAGCTTGAGCGCGTTGGCGGCCGCGCGCGCCACCGCGAGCGAGACCCCGAGCGTCGCGTTGGCGCCCAGGTGCGCCTTGTTGGGGGTGCCGTCGAGCTCGATCAGGAGCGCGTCGATGCCGCGCTGATCGGCCGGGTCCAGGCCGCGCAGGCGCGGGGCGACGATCGCCTCCACGTTCTGGATCGCCTTGAGCACGCCCTTGCCGCCGAAGCGGGTCTGGTCCCCGTCCCGCAGCTCGACCGCTTCGTGCTCGCCGGTCGAGGCGCCGGAGGGAACCGCGGCGCGGCCCATGGCGCCGTCGGCGAGCAGGCAGTCCACCTCGAGGGTGGGATTGCCTCGGGAATCGAGGATCTCGCGGGCGTTCAGGTACCGGATCACGGCCATGGCCGCGGAAGCTAGGGCGGCCTCCCCGCCCCGTCAAGGCCGGGGACCGTGCAATTCGCAGGGAGCGGCGGTCTTGACCGGTTCCGGACGCCCTGCGTAAGGTGCCGCGTCATGAAACCTGCCGGTGCCGCCGCGCGTATGCAGCATTGAAGGCCTGAGACCCCGTGAGCGGGGAGGAGGCCCAACTCGTCGCCCGGTGTCTGGCGGGGGACGAGAAGGCGTACCGGGAGCTGGTCGAGCGGTACCAGGCGCAGGTCTACTCACTGGCCATGCGCATGGTGCGGCGGGCCGAGGACGCGGAGGATCTCACCCAGGAGACGTTCGTCCGGATGTTCCGGGCGCTCTCCCGGTACGATCCCACCCGCCCCTTCGCCGCCTGGCTGTTCACCATCGCCTCACGCCTCTGTATCGACCACATCCGCCGCCGCAAGGTCGGTTTGGTATCGCTGACCCAGCGGGAGCGGGATTCGGAGGAGGAATACGACATCGAGGTGGAGGACCCGGGCCTCAAGCCCGACGAGGTCGCCACCCACGCCGAGGAGAGCCGGCGGACCGCGGAGCTGATCGATTCGCTGCCGCCGCACTACCGGATCGTCGTCATCCTTCGCCATGTGCAGGACCTGTCGTACGAGGAGATCGCCACAGCGCTGCAGCTGCCGCTGGGCACTGTGAAGGCCCGGATCCACAGGGCCCGCGAGCTGCTCAAGGCGCGCATCGAGGGCGGAACGTCATGAACCGTTGTTCCGAGAGCGGACGCATCGAGAGCTGGCTGGACCGGGAGCTCCCCGCCCCGGCGGCCGCGGAGTTCGAGCGCCACCTGCGCGGCTGCGAGCACTGCGCCCGCGAGGCGCGCTCGCTCGAAGCGCTCTATGCGTCGCTCAAGAAGGTCCCGGTCTGGGATCCCGGCCCCTCGCTCACCGAGCGCATCCTCGACCGGGTGGCCCCCTCGCGGCTGCGCCGCCGCCAGATCACGCTGGTGGGCTGGGCCTACAGCGCGGTGTCCGCGGTCACCACCTTCGCCTTCATCTCGTGGATCGTGCGGCCCGAGACCCACGTGTGGCTCGGCCAGCTGGTCTCCGCGGGCTACGGCCGGCTCATCGACACCGGCCTGTTCGCGCTCGACACCGTCATGGGCGTGGCGCTGCGGCTCCAGAAGGGCTGGGGCCTGGTCGAGGTGATGGGCGGCTGGATCGTGCCCGTGATCCGCGCCCTGGGGACACTCGCCTCCGATCCCGCGGTGTCCGCCGCGCTGTGGGCCTCGATCATCTGCTGCACCGCGATCATCTGGTGGCTGCGCCCGCGTCCGGTGCGGGTCACGAGGGGGAGGGACGGTCATGTCGGCATCCTCGCGCTCTGAGCGGCGTGGCTCGCACGTCGTTCTCCTCGCCGCCCTGCTGGTGGCGTTGCTGGCACTCGTGCTCGCGTCCGGCGCGCACGGCGCCCGCCGCCGCGCCGCGGTCCCCGACAGCGGCAGCACGGTGCGCACCATCCGCGTGAGCGACCGCGGCATCTCGGTGGACGGCGAGGCGACCCAGGATTCGATCTCGGACTCGCGTGGCGGTCGCTGGAGCAGCCGCCACGGGTGGCGCTCCAACCGCGTGCGCGCGCGGATGCGCGACGGCGGCCTGATCCAGATCGAGGACAGCGGCACCGGCATCGTGCGCATCTGGTCGGACGCCTTCGTGCCCGCCGGCCAGGTGGTGGACGGCGACGTGGTCGCGGTGTTCGGCTCGGTCACCGTGGAAGGGACGGTCACCCACGACGTGGTGTCGGTGTTCGGCTCGGTCCATCTCAAGGACGGGGCGCGGGTCGACGGCGACGTGGTGAGCGTGGGCGGTGTCCTGGACCAGGGCGATGGGGTCACCATCAAGGGCGAGAGTGTCCAGCTCGGCTTCACGCCCATCACCTGGGGCCTGCCCGCGCGCTCGGTCCTGATCTTCGCGATCGTATGCGGATGGCTGGTGTCGCTGTTCACCGGCTGGATCTTCGTGCTGATCTTCGGCGGCGGCATGCTGCGCGTGGCTACGGTCGCCGAGCGGCGCCCCGCGGCCTCGTTCTTCGTCGGGATGCTCTCGGTGCCCATGTTCCTGGTCACCCTGGTGCTGCTCTGCATCACGGTGATCGGGATCCCGCTCGCGATCCTGCTGCCGATGCTCTACATGCTGATCGGGTACGCCGGCCAGCTCGCGGCCAGCGCGGTGCTCGGCGCCCGCCTGGCGCGGCGCCCGCTCACCGAGGGGCTCATGGTGCCGCTGATCGTGGGCACGCTGTTCGTGGCGGCGCTCTCGATCGTCGGGGTCGCGCTCATGACCGGAGACCCCGGGATCGCCCATCCGCTCTCGCTGTTCCTGGTGCTCTCGAGCATCGTGCTGCTGCTCGGGCTCGGGGCGCTCGGCACCGGCGCGTTCCTGCTCTCGCGCTTCGGCACCCGCCCGCGGGACGTGGTGCCGAGCCGCTGGGCGAGCCCCGCCGGGGCGAGCGTCATGCCCGGCGCCGTGCCGCCCCCCGCGACCGGCTAGCCGCCTCTTGGGGTGCCCGGGCCCTGTCGGGCCTCGGCTGCGACCTGAGCCATCTCTCCCAGCCCGATCCGGGCGCTGGGGGAAGCCACCCAAACCGCCCGGCTCCGGGGCCGACCCCCGACCGAATTGCGGCCGGCTTCACCCGCGCCAAACCGCTGCAAGCATGTCGCTTGACCGTGCCGGGCCGCCGGGTCGCCAAGCCGCCCTGGACCCCGCCGGGTGGCACACTTGTGGCCTTTAGGCATGGGCATGAAGCCCGCTCCCGTCCTGTTCGGCATGGCCCTCCTGGCCCTCGCGTGCGCCTCCGGAACCCCGGTGCGCGACGCCATGGCCGAGGACGCCGCGTTCGTGAGCGGCCTGGTCATCCACGGGGCCGAGGAGACGCTGCGCGACTTCTGCGTCCAGGAGGACGGCGCCCTGTGGCTGGTGCTTCCGGACGGCGCCCGCCACGAGCTGGTCACCTCGACCAAGGACCCGGTGATCGCCAACCCGGGCGACGGCAGCTTCCACGCGTTCGACGAGCGCGAGGTGCGGGCCGCACTCGCCGCACTCCGCCACCCGCTCGGCACGGTGCGCGCCGAGGTCTTCCTGCTCCCGTATCCGCGCCGCGCCGGCCTCGAGTCGGCGGCCGCGCCCCAGCTCATCCTGCTCTCGCCCGGCACCCGCCCGCTGAGCGTCGAGCACCAGCACGCGGAGTTCGTGCACGAGCTCGGGCACGTGGTCCAGTACGCGCGCATGCCCGAGTCCGAAATCGGCCAGTGGGAGCACTACCGCGAGCTGCGCGGCATCACCGACGCGAGCGTCTACAACGCCTCGGCCGCCCACGCCTACCGCCCGCGCGAGATCTTCGCCGAGGACTTCCGCGCCCTGTTCGGCGGCGCGCGCGCCAACTACTCCGGCACGGTCGAGAATGCGGCCCTCGCGCCGCCCGCCACCGTTGCCGGGCTCGAGGACTTCATGCGCTCGGTCGCCGCCGAGGAAGGCGTGGTCATCGAGATGGCGCTCCACTGCTTCCCCAACCCTTCGAGCGGCACCGTCATCTTCGCCCGCCCGGGCAGCACCGCTGCGGCGCTCGACGTCTTCGACGCGTCGGGCCGCCGCGTCGCGACGATGAGCCCGTCCACCACGACGGGGTCGGTCACCTGGCGCTGGGACGGCCGCGACCTCCAGGGCCATTCGGTCGGCGCCGGCATGTTCTTCGCCCGCACCCGCACCGGCGGCCCGTCGCTCCGCGTCTCGCGAGTCCGCTAGCCGCGCTTCGGGCCGCGGGGCGCGCCGCGCTCAGCGGTCGCGATCGAACAGGTCCCGCAGCGTGAACTTCGCGGACTGGATGCGCGCGTGCTGGTCGCCGAAGCCGGCGACGTTGCGCACCGCGTCGAACAGCGTGCGCGGGATCTCGGTCACCACGCCGAATCCTTCGCGGCGGCGGCTTCCCACCTCGCCCGAGAGCCAGCCCTCGACCTCCTCGAGATCCTCGACCGTGAGCGGTCTCAGGATCGCGGAGAGCGAGACGTAGTAGCGCGCGTTGGGCGCGAGCTGCCCGACACGGCCCACCGCCAGCACCCACGGGCGCTGGAGCACCGCCGCCACCGAGTCCACCGAGCTCAACACGATCGGGTCGGCGCCGATCCGCTCGATGAAGTAGGTGTCGCTCCACACCTCG
>DATEMP010000127.1:0-4049 GCA_035275545.1 Candidatus Eiseniibacteriota bacterium
CGCGCACGCTCCCCGCCCGCGAGCAGCGCCCCGCCCTCGCCGGCGCCGACCGCCGCGTACTCCGCAACCGTCTCGACCTGCTTCGCGTTCACCAGCGGACCCACCTCGGTGGTCGATTCGAGCCCGTCGCCGAGCCGCAGCGTCTTCGCGCGCGCCGCCACCCGCTCGGCGAGCGCGTCGTGCACCTTCTGGTGCACCAGCACCCGGCTGCACGCGGTGCAGCGCTGCCCGGTGGTGCCGAACGCGCTCCACACGATCGCGTCGGTGGCGAGGCCGAGGTCGGCGTCCTCCATGACGATGATCGCGTTCTTCCCGCCCATCTCGAGCGAGATCCGCTTGCCCAGCGCCCCGCCGCGCCCGGCGATCTGGAGCCCCACGTCGGTCGAGCCGGTGAACGAGATCACGTGGATCCCCGGGTGCTCGACCATCGGCGTGCCCACCTCGGAGCCGCTCCCGAACACGAGGTTCAGCACCCCGGGCGGCAGGCCCGCCTCCTCGAAGATCTTCGTAAAATGCCAGGCCATCTCGGGCGTGTCGCCGGCGGGCTTGAACACCGCGGTGTTCCCCGCCACCAGCGCGGGCATGAGCTTCCAGGCCGGGATCGCGAACGGGAAGTTCCAGGGGGTGATCACCCCCACCACGCCCACCGGGGCGCGCACCGACATCGCCCACTTGTTGGGCATCTCGCTCGGGGTGGTGACGCCGTACATGCGGCGTCCCTCGCCGGCGGCGAGGTACGCCATGTCGATCCCCTCCTGCACGTCGCCCCGCGTCTCGATGAGGATCTTGCCCATCTCGCGCGTCATGGCGCGCGCCAGGTCCTCCTTGCGGGAGCGGATGATCTCGCCGGCGCGGTAGAGGATCTCGGCGCGCTTGGGGGCGGGCGTGAGGCGCCAGGCCGGAAACGCCTTCGAGGCCGCCTCGACCGCCCACTGCACGTCCTCGGGGCCCGAGGCGGGGTAGTCGCCGAGCGGAAGGCCGTTGGCGGGGTTGGTATTGGCGAAGGTGCGGCCCGAGCGGGCCGGAACCCACTTGCCGGCGATGTAATTGAGGTACGGCTGCGACATGGCGTCGAGATCCGCCCGCGAGCGGGCGGCCCCTGGTTTCCCGAGTCGAAGGGTCCCGGAGCGGCGTGCGTGAGCGCCGGGAGTGAAAAAGGACGAAGCAGCGTACGGGCCGCGCACGTCCGGGGTCAAGCGCGCCCGGCGCGTTCGCGCGGCGCCGGCGCGGCCGGTTCAGGGCTTCGGGCTCGACGCTCCGCGGATGCGCGCGACCAGATCGGTGGTGCTGAACCCCTCGCGCAGCGGCACGATCACGACCCGGCCGCCGTACGATTCGACGAACGCGCGGCCCACGATCGCCTCCGGCGCCCAGTCGCCGCCCTTGACCAGCACGTCGGGGCGCACCTCGCCGATCAGCCGCTCCGGCGTGTCGTCCTCGAACACCACCACCAGGTCGACCGCGCGCAGCGACGCGAGCACCGCGACGCGGTCCTCGGCGGCGGTGAGCGGGCGCTCCGGGCCCTTGCCGAGCCGGCGCACCGAGGCGTCCGAGTTGACGCCCACCACCAGGCAGTGCCCCTGCGCGCGCGCCTCGGTCAGGTATTCGACGTGTCCGCGGTGGAGCAGGTCGAAGACGCCGTTGGTGAACACGATGCGCGAGCCGGCGGAGCGCCAGTCCTCGACCCTCCCGCGCTGGTCGTCCCCGAGCACCGGGCGCTCGCTCATCGGGCCGCCGCGCTCACGGCGTGCCGTCCGCGATCGACGCCTCGAGCTGGGAGGGCGTGCACGAGGCGGTTCCCACCTCGCGGATCACCACGCCGGCCGCGTGGTTGGAGAGGAACGACGCGGTCGGGTAATCGGCTCCCGCGGCGAGCGCCAGGGCGACCACGCTCACCACCGTGTCGCCGGCGCCGGTCACGTCGTAGACCTCGCGCGCCACGGTGGGCAGGTGCGTGTAGCGGCCGCCCTTCTCGAACAGGCTCATCCCGGCGGGGCCGCGCGTCACCAGCACCGCCTCGGCGCCCAGTCGCTCCTGCAGTCCCCAGCCCACCTCCATCAGGCTGGTCTCGTCGACGATGCGGCGCCCCTGGATGTAACCCGCTTCGTGCTGGTTGGGGGTGAGGATCGACACGCCCCGGTAGGCATCGATGTGGCTCTCCTTGGGATCGACGCTCACCGGGAGACGACGCTCGCGCGCCAGCCCGAGCGCGTGCTCGAGCGAGCGCGGGGTGATGACCCCCTTGCCGTAGTCGCTCACGATCACGCTTTCGCAGCGGGCGATCTCGGCCTCGATCCGGCCCGCCAGCGCCTCGAACGCGGGCCCGTCGAGGTCGGCGCGCGACTCCTTGTCGGCGCGCACCACCTGCTGCGCGTGGGCGATGATGCGGGTCTTGACGGTGGTGGGCCGCGCACGGTCGGCGACGATCCCCATGGTCGACACGCCGCGGTTGCGGAGCGCCCCGAGCAGGTGCGTGCCGTCCGCGTCCTCGCCGATCACGCCGAGCAGCACCGGCTCGGCGCCCAGCGCCCTCAGGTTGGCGGCCACGTTACCGGCGCCGCCGAGCGCGTGGGTCTCGCGCTCCAGCTCCACGACCGGCACCGGGGCCTCGGGCGAGATGCGGTCGACCCGCCCCCACAGGTAACGGTCCAGCATGAGGTCGCCGAGCACCAGGATGCGGCGTCCCGCGAACCGCCCGATGATGGCTTCGAGCGCCGGAAGGTCGAATGCGGCAGACGACATGGCCGGGGCACGTTAGCACACGTCACCGCTTGACGCTTTCCCGCGCCACGCTTAGCGTGCCGCGTCATGCCGCTGATCGTCTCTCCGTGCCGGGCGGACGACCTCCCCATCCTCCGCGGCATCGCGCGCGACCCCTCGCTGGCCGTCGAGTTCGTCATCTTCCAGGACGACGCGGGCTTCGACGACCTGATGGCCGACCCGTTCGTGCTCCCCGAGCTGCGCTGGATCGCCCGGTGGGATGACCAGCCGGTGGGCTTCGCGTTCTCGTTCCTCGCCCCCAGCCACGAAGGATCGTTCGCGATGGTGCGGATCGGCGTCATCGACCGCTTCCGCCGGCGGGGCGTGGGCACCGCGCTGCTCGCCGCCACCGGGTCGTCGATCGAGGAGCTGCGCGAGCGCCACGACGTGCGCGAGGTGAGCGTGAGCGCGTGGGAGGCCAATCCCGCCGCCGAGGCGTTCGCCCTGCGGCACGGGTTCCGCTTCGCGCGCAACTTCTGGCGCATGGAGCGGCCGCAGGGACCGGTCGGGACCCCGAGCTGGCCCGACGGGATCACGATGCGCACCTTCGACGGCGGCGACCGGGCGCTCGAGGACTTCAACGACGCCTACAACCGCGCGTTCTCCTCGCACTACCACTACGTGCGCTCGAGCCTCGAGGACACGCGCGTGGTCACGACCCAGCGGCACTTCCGCCCCGACGGCCTGGCGCTCGCCTACCGGAACGGGTCGTGCGTGGGCTTCTGCCGCAACGCGCTGTTCGAGCCGCCCGGCGAGGTGGCGTTGATCGGCACGGTGCCGGAGGCGCGCGGCATCGGCTTGGGACGCGCGCTGCTCCGCTGGGGCGTCGCGTGGCTCCAGCGCGAGCAGGCGCGCCCCATCTATCTCATGGTGGACGGGGAGAACGAGGCGGCGCTCAGGCTCTACCAGTCCGAGGGCTTCGAGGTGGTGCGCACCCGGGTCCACTGGGCGCGCCCGATCGTCGAGTAGTCAGCGCGCTCCTGCGGCCGGGCCGAAATCGAAACGCTGCCGGCACCACACCGCGACCGCGCGTCCCGCGCGCAGCGCGGGATAGAAGCGCATCTCGAGCGCGCAGCGCGTGGCCGGCTCCACCAGCGCCGGGTCCTCGCTCCCTCCCGCCCACAGCGCGTCCGAGACCGAGCCCTGCTCGTCGATGCGCACGTCCAGCTCCACGAACCCGCGCGCGCGCGGCGGCACGGCGAGTGGTGTGCTCGAGCGCGGCAGCGGCGGCTTGAGATCCTCGTCCACCGCCAGCGCCGGAGGCGGCGGCATCGCCGACGCGAGCGTGT